>CAZLNH010000371.1:0-3871 GCA_964560775.1 uncultured Woeseiaceae bacterium
ATCCTGAATGTCTTTCGCGGCCAGATGAGCCTCGTCGGCCCGCGCCCGGAACGCCCGGAATTCGTGCAAAGCCTGCGCGAGTCGATTCCGTACTACGCCGAACGACATACGGTCAACCCGGGTGTTACTGGCTGGGCGCAACTCCGCTATTCTTACGGCGCTACTGAGGAAGACGCGCTGGAGAAGCTTCAATACGATCTGTACTACGTCAAGAATCAGAGTCTGCTGCTGGACCTGATGATCATCCTGCAGACGGTCGAGGTGGTGTTGTGGGGGAAAGGGGCGCGATAGTGCTACACGGCAAACTCAAGGAGTACTCGGCTGTGAAATTTGAATTTGCACCTTTGTGACGCGCAGCTGGATTTAATGTGCATCAAAATAATAGAATATCGGATAATAAGAACAGGATGCAGGCGCGTAGCTCAGCGGTAGAGCGCTGCTATTACATAGCAGAGGTCGGAGGTTCGAACCCTTCCCGCGCCTACCAATTCGTCACGCCGGCCATTCGTCGTTGCGAGGCCGCCGCAGGTGGCCGTGGCAATCTCGCACCGATGGGCAGAGACATAAGCCGTGCGAGGTCGCCACGTCGCTTCGCTCCTCGCGATGACGGGGTGGGCAGAGACATAAGCCGTGCGAGGTCGCCACGTCGCTTCGCTCTTCGCGATGACGGGGTGGGCAGAGACATAAGCCGTGCGAGGTCGCCGCGTCGCTTCGCTCCTCGCGATGACGGGGTGGGCAGAGACATAAGCCGTGCGAGGTCGCCGCGTCGCTTCGCTCCTCGCGATGACGGGGGGAGTTAGATGACCTACCTGGGTGCCTTTGGCTATGCCGTAGTCGGCTTGCTATACGCGATTGTCAGCGTGCTGTCGATCGTCAGCTGGCGCGGCGGGCGCATCGGCGGGTTGATGATTGCAGCGTGTGTCGCAAGTGCTGTATGGGCCATCACGCTGGCAGTGCACAACAGTTTTGCATCGCTGCCCCCGATCATGATTTTCGCCACCGAGGTGCTGCACGCCGGGCTGTGGATCTCGTTTCTCGTCATGCTAGACGTCAAGCGCGGCGTCGACCGGCAACTTGGTTTCATCTTCCAGTTCGTCTGGGTTGCGATGCTGCTGGCCGGCTTCGGCATCTGGATTGCACAGCAGTATTTTGTCGAGACACTGAACTACGGCATCGTGTTGATCCCCGGCGGCCTGGTACTGGCACTCGCTGGCCTCGTCCTCGTCGAGCAGCTCTATCGCAATTCCGCGCCTGAATCCCGCTGGAAGATCAAGACGTTGGCGCTTGGTCTCGGCGGCATGTTCGCGTACGACCTGTTCCTGTATTCGCAGGGCGTGCTGTTCGGCGGTATTGACGATGCCATCTGGAATGCACGCGGCCTCGTCAATATCCTGTTCGTGCCGCTGATTGCGATTGCCGCGCGCCGCAACGAACAGTGGGATCTCGACATCTTCGTCTCAAGGCACGTCGTCTTCTACACGACGACACTGGTCGCAGTCGGCATCTACCTGCTGCTGATGAGTGCCGGCGGCTACGCGATCCTGCTCTACGGCGGCAACTGGGGCGCACTGCTGCAGATCGTATTCTTTGTCGGGGCAGGACTCGTGCTCGTCACGCTGCTGTTCTCGAACCGGCTGCGCGCAAGACTGAAAGTATTCTTGAGCAAGCACTTCTTCCGCAACAAGTACGACTACCGCGAGGAGTGGCTCAGGCTGATCGCGACGCTGGCCGAGTTCGAGGACAGTTCGACACGGCAGATTGTCATCAAGGCGCTGGCGCAGATCGTCGACAGCCCCGCCGGTTTGCTGTGGCTCCGCGACGACGGTGCTCGCGAGTTCCGGCCGGCCTCGGCGTGGAAGCTCGATGAAAACGCACCGCCGATTGCCGTTGACGACCCGCTCGTAAAGTTCATCGAGAAGCAGCTGTGGCTCGTCGACCTCGAGGAGTACCGCGCCAACCCGGACCTGTACAACAATCTGCCGCTGCCGGACTGGCTCGACGAAAACGACAACGCGTGGCTGATCGTGCCGCTGGTCACCCGCCAGCAGCTAGTGGGCCTCGTGCTGCTCGACAAGGGGGATGGCATACAGGACTTGAACTACGAAGACCGCGACCTGCTGAAGACCGTCGGCAACCACATCGCCGTGCACCTGGCACAGCAGCAGTCCGACAGCTTGTTGGCCGAGGCGCGGCAGTTCGAGGCCTACAACCGGCTGACGGCGTTCCTGATGCACGACCTGAACAACCTGATCGCGCAGCAGTCGCTGATCGTCAAGAATGCCGAGCGCCACAAGCGAAACCCGGAGTTCGTCGATGACGCGATGCAGACGATCGCCAACTCCGTAACACGCATGAAGCGCGTCATGAGCCAGCTCGAGCGTCGCGACGAAAAGCCGAAGCTTTCAAAGACCGTGCTCAAGTTCCTGATCTCATCGGCAGCAGACCGGTGCGCCGGCCGCACACCGGAACCCGAGATCGACATCAGCCAGTCCGACATCGAGCTCGAGGTCGACCGCGAACGCTTCGTCATGATCCTGACGCACCTTATCCGTAACGCGCAGGATGCAACCCCGGGCGACGGCAGCGTGCGGGTGTCCGCGGAGCACGCGAACGGCAGCGTCACGCTGACCGTCGAGGACTCGGGCAGCGGTATGACGCCCGAGTTCATCCGTGACCGCCTGTTCCGCCCGTTCGACTCGACCAAGGGCAGCCAGGGCATGGGCATCGGCGTCTACCAGGCAAGAGAATTTGCCCGCAGCCTGGGCGGCGACCTGCACGTGCGGTCAGCGCCGGGCCACGGCACTACCTTCACGATGACGTTCCCGAGGATGTGACCCCCCGTCAGCGAGAGGAGCGCAGCGACGTGGCGACCTCGTTCCGCTTGGCAGAGTCATTAGCGTTGCGAGATCGCCACATCGCTACGCGCCTCGCGACGACGGGCGTTTTTTGCACGGTTGTCAGGAATTCCTCTATCCGTCGAGATCCTTTACGATTCCGGCCAACCGCCACCGCGAGAATGACCCTATAACCCTGATTAATAATAGAAAACGCACTCTGGCACCAAACTTGCTTTTTACAAGACATAGCAATCAAGACGGGCCGCGGGTCCGTCACCAGGATGAAATGCAATGAAGTTCGATACAACCTTAAAGCTCGCAAGTCTCACAATCCTGCTGGGTGCGGCATTGCCCGCCCACGCGGATCTGATCGAAAACGGCGGGTTCGAAGACCCGGCAATTGCGACCGGCAGCTACTCGCTGTACGACTTGATTCCCGGCTGGTACCTCGTCGGCGGCATAGGTGACATTGAAATCCAGAACAACGTCGCAGGTGCGCCGTATGAGGGCGAGCAGTTCGTTGAGCTGGACAGCACGCAGCCCTCGACAATCGGCCAGGACGTCAGCACGGTTGGCGGCCAGCAGTACACGCTCAGTTTTGCGTTCGCGGCACGGCCGGGGACCAACATCGCCACCGACAACATCATGCGTGTCACGTGGGGCGGAATAGAGTTGTTCAACATGGCGGCGCCGGATTTCACGCCCAACTGGACCGTCTACAGTTTCGACGTGACGGCCGCGTCCGCGCTCACGACGCTGACGTTCGGCGATCTGAGCGCGAATGCGCAAAACTCCTACGGCGTCTACCTGGACGACGTGCGGCTGGTGCGCAAGGTCCCTGAGCCCGCGACTCTCGGCCTGCTCGGTCTCGGCTTGCTGGGCATCGGGTTCAGCCGCCGGCGTCGCGCCTGACGCGCAACCGCACCTCGGTTCGACCGGCAAAGCCTCGCATCGCGAGGCTTTGTTGTTTGTGGAGGGGGATTGCGAGGTCGCCACGTCGCTGCGCTCCTCGCGATGACGTTCTGCGCGAGATC
>CAZLNH010000372.1:0-18393 GCA_964560775.1 uncultured Woeseiaceae bacterium
TGTCTTCGTCGCTTTTCGGCACAATCGGTGGCACCGGCGTTGGCTTGCCCTTGTCGTCAACGGCAACAAACGTCAGGTAGGCCGAGACGACGTGACGGCGTTCCCCGTCGCGGCTGTTTTCGGCTGTAACATGTACGCCGATTTCCATCGACGTCGTCCATGCGCGGTTGACCGCCGCCTTGACGATCAGTGTCTCCCCCGAGCCGGCAGGTGCAAGGAAATTCAGGCTGTCCACGGCAGCCGTCACGCAGGCAGAGCCGGTATGGCGCTCAGCAACAATCAGTGCCGTGCGATCGCACAGCCCCATGACGAGTCCGCCGAACACGGTTTTCTCGGCATTAAGGTCGTTAGGGAAGATCTTGTAGACATTCTGTACGATCGCCGACTCGGCGGGGCTTTTACCTGCAGTTGTCATTCCGTTACGACCTCCGACGCCGCGAGCCATGGATCATGATGCGCCAGCACCCGGGGACTCCGTCCTGATCCAGTCCAGGTACGCCGGCAAACCGTCCGTTACCGGCAACGCAATAATTTCCGGAACATCGTAAGGGTGCAGCTGCCTGATTGCATCCATTGCCGCGGCGGCGGACTGCGGCGATGTCTTGACGAACAGCAGTGTTTCCACGTCATTCTGCACGCTGCCGTCCCAGCGGTAGTAGCTGCGAATCGGCATCTCCTGTACGCAGGCGGCAAGACGTTGCTCGACCAGCGCTGTCGCAATGGTTGCCGCCAGGTCGCCGCTGTCTACGGTCGTCATGACAAGCATTGCCTTGCAGTTATCTGTCATCGCGCGGTCCTCACAGCTGTCGGCGGACTCAATTATCCGTATTGTAATCGGGCGTCAGCGCACGCAATGTGTGCTGCGCGAGGCCCATACCGGCTTCGTACATCGTCAGGTAAGTGTGAGTGACACCGGCCTCCTTGATCCGGGCAGCGTGATCCTCGAACAGCGAGTGGGCGATGATCGGGCCCGTAAAGCCCAGGCGTCGCAATGCTCTTGCGGAAACCAGTTTTGCTTCGGTGTCATCGAGCGCAAGAATGACACCTTTCAGGCGCGATAAATCGACGGTACGCCAGAAGTTGCTGTCCTCGGCATCGCCAAAAAGTACATTTCGGCCTTCCTTCTGGTGCGTGGCAGCTTTGTAGGTATCGGCATCGAGGCCGATGACACTGAAATTCCGGGGTTCCAGATAGTCATACGCCGCGGTACCGGTGCGGCCCATGCCGAATATCAAGACCTCTGCGTCGCCGAGGTCGGATGGCTGCTCGTCCGGGTGAACGGTTTCAAGTTCGAAATGGCTAAGGCGCGTCTCCCATCGGCGGAAAAGCAAGTGCGCAAAGCGGTTCAACGGCGCCGAGATAAGGAACGACAGCGCCACCGCGATAGCCAGCGGCACCAGCCATTCGGGCATGACGCCGGCGGCGACAATCAGGCCGAATTCACTGTAGGCCGTCAGGCTAAGCGCGCTGAGAAACGACGTGCGTGCGCGCAGCCGAAACGCAATCATCAGGAAAAAGAACAGTAAGCCTTTGATGGAGAGCAGGGCAGTGACGATCAGCGCAAACCACAGGGCATCCAGGTCGGGCAGCCCCGACATGCCAATCTGCAGGAAAAATCCGACCAGGAAAACTTCCTTCAGCGACCACAGTGATTCAGACAACTCCGTCGCACGGTCGTGGTTCGACAACAGTACGCCCATCAGCAGTGCGCCGATCTCGGAGCTCAGGCCCATCGCCGAGAAACCCATGCCGCCGACCACGAGCGCCAGCAGCATGCCCATCAGGATCAGCAGTTCATCATGCCCGGCAAAGTCGAGCAGCCAGTGCAGTACCGGCCTCGCGAGCGGTAAAGCCAGCAGCAACAGTGCCCAGGCGTTCGGCGCCTGCCCGCTCCACACGCCCAGCACGACGAGTGCGATGATGTCCTGGACAATCAGGATGCCAATGGCGGTGCGCCCGTGGAATGTACCGAGTTCGCGCCGTTTCTCCAGGAGCTTTGCCGCGAGTACCGTCGACGAAAAGGCCAGAGCGATGGCAAGCAACAGCGACGTATCCCAGTCGAGCCCGGTGAAAAGGTGGATGCCGGGCGCGAAGATGGCAACGCTGATCGCGAAGTGCAGTAACGCGCCGCCAATCACCTGCGGCTGCGCAATCTGGCGGAGCTTCAGCTTCAGCCCGACGGTAAACAGCAGCATCAGCACGCCCAGGTGCGCGACGTAGTCGAGGATCTGTCCGGTTTCGGACGGCAGGCCAAGGGAAGGCCCGAAGTAATTGATGGCGAAGCCGGCGCCTAGGAAGCCGACGAGCGGCGGCAGCCCCACCTGGCGTACGGCCAGGCCAAAGAAGAACGCGAATGAGATGCAGATGACTTCAAACATTTTTGTCGATCGGGTAGCGGCCGAGGACCGGTCCCAAAGCTTTTTTCAGCGGTTCAAGATGCCAGTCAAAATTCCGCCACTGCTCCAGCCCCTCCTTATATATGGGTCGGCGCACCTGCTCGGAACTGGGCGTGCGCACGGCGCGTTCGGTCTCGTAGAAACGCAGGCACTGCGCCTCGAATGGCAGGCCGCAATAGTCGAGCAATTGCCGGATCTGCGCTTCGCTGTCCGCCACCATGTCTTCGTACTGAACCCGCCAGACGCGCCCCGGCAGGACCTCGTCCCAGTGATCCATCAGCCTGACATAGTCGCGGTAGTAATGGCCGAGGTCGGTCAGGTTGTTGGTGAATGTCTGGCCGCGGGCAAACAGCTGCTTGTAGCAGGAAAAGCAGCCGGCCATCGGGTGTCGGCGCGCATCGATGATTTTCGCGTGAGGCAGGATCAGGTGTATCAGCCCGATGTGCTGGAAGTTGTTCGGCATCTTGTCGATGAAAAACGGGGCACCGCGACGCTGGATGCGTGTCGACTCCAGGTAACCTTCGCCAAGCTCGCGCAACTGCTCCGCCGACAGTTCGGTCAGGATCTCGGGGTAATGCCCGGCAGGGTTCTTGCGCGAACGCTGTCCCAACTTTCGCGATATGGCGATGATGTCGGGCAGTTCGGTCGTGCCATCGACCGCGCTGTGACTCGCGAGTATTTGTTCGATAAGAGTCGATCCGGCGCGCGGCAATCCGACAATAAAAATCGGGTCCGGCGCCTGGCAGCCCTGCTCCTTGCGCGCGTTAAAAAACGCATTGTCCAGCGTCTTGATCTGCCGCGCTGTATCGAAAACGTTGACTTTCGGATTGTAGCGATGCTGTTTGCGGCGAATGGCATTGCCGCGCTCGTAGAATTCGAACGACCGGTCGAAGTCCCCGCTGTCCTCAAGCGCCTTGCCCAGCGCAAAGGCAAGGTGTGCCTGGTCATCCGGGTCCCCGCCGTCGTCGAGGAGACGACGTTGCATGTCCGCAATGTCGTCCAGGGTAAAACGGAACGTTTTCAGGTTTGCGAGGCTCCAGTACGCCTCGCCGGCTGTTGCGCCGAGTGCAATTGACCGGCGGTACGCATCGACAGCATCGTCGAGCCGGCCGACTGTTTTCAGCGTGTGGCCATAGTTCATATGTGCCACCGGCTGAGCCGCATAAAACTTCAGAACCTGCTCATACAGTTCCAATGCTGCCGCGTGATCCCCTTTCTGCACCAGCACCGTGCCCTTCAGCAGTTGGAAGTTGGGGTTGCTCGGTTCGACCCGGAGCAGGCGTTCGACCTGGTCCAGTGCTTCGACGAGCTTTTGCCGGCGGTAAAGCAGGGAGACGTAGTTGTGGCGGGCGAGATGGAAGTCCGGCGCAAGCTCGAGGCATCGCTCGAGCAGGTTCTGTGCGTCGTCGAGCTGACCAACCCGGATGCCGATATCGGCCAGCATCCGGATTGCGTTGACGTCGGTCGGGTGCGCCTTCAGCACTGCGCGGACAAGTTGCTCGGCCTTGGCTACCTCGCCTTCCCGCAAGTGGCCGGCGGCGCGCACGAGTTCGGCGTGCTCGGTAGACAGGTCGAGATGCCGTTCGAATGCTTGCTGGCTGCCGGCCTCGTCTCCCGCGGCGGCGAGCTGGTCGCCGAGCGCGCGCCAGGCGGCATTGTGGTCGGGGGCGATGCGCGTCGCGGCGCGCAGCCGGTCGACGGCATCCGCGCCGCGGCCGGCGGCACCGAGGCTTAGTCCGAGTTCGAGCAACACATCGGCGGAATCCGGCTGGCGTTCGGCCAGCGGTTCAAGGATCTGCAGCGCCGCGGGTGCGTCACCCTGCATGCGCCGGGCGGCGGCGAGGACCAGCCGCGCCGTGTCGGCGTCCGGTACCCGGTCCAGGATCTCAAGCGCCAGCCGTTCAGCCTCTGCCGCATCCTGGCGCAGCATCGCGGCGGCGTCCTTGACGGATGCTTGCAGGTTGGTCGTTGTTCGCTGGTTGCTGGGCATGGTCGAAATCTACATACATTCGGCGCGCGGTGCATGGTTGTGTGGCGGCCTATGGGCGGCAAGTGCAATTGTGCATAGCCTCAAGCAATAAAACGAATAGCCGACGGTAATGATTTATCGATAGCTGCATTGCGGGTAGACTGGTTCGGAATATAGCCTGCTTCAATGGAACCTATCGTTGCATTGAAGCTCGAATATCGTTATCTATCCGCAATTCCTGAACAACGTCCGGGGGACATGTATGAAGGTTTACCAACGCAACGCGCTCGCGCGCGCCGTTTCCACCGCGCTTGCTGGTTCCGTTATCGCCACGAGTGCCGTGGCACAGGACAACGAGCCGATGCTGGAGGAAATCACCGTCACGGCGCAAAAGCGCACGGAAAACCTGCAGGACGTGCCGGTATCGGTACAGGTACTGGGCAACCAGCAACTCGAAGACCTGAATCTCGATAATTTTGGCTCCTAC
Source organism: uncultured Woeseiaceae bacterium (assembly GCA_964560775.1). Taxonomy (GTDB): domain Bacteria; phylum Pseudomonadota; class Gammaproteobacteria; order Steroidobacterales; family Woeseiaceae; genus Woeseia. The sequence continues at coordinate 4,853 of CAZLNH010000372.1, forward strand.
GTCGAGTTCCTGCCGACCGTGTCGTTCCAGACGGAACGGCCGGGAGTTGCACAGATCTACATGCGCGGCATCTCCAGCGGCGGTGACGGTGTGCATTCCGGATCGATGCCGAGCGTCGGTGTCTACCTGGACGAGCAACCGATCACAACGATCAACCAGATTCTCGACCTGCACATGTATGACATTTCGCGGATCGAAACGCTGGCGGGTCCGCAGGGTACGTTCTTCGGCGCCAGCAGCCAGGCCGGCACGATGCGCATCATTACGAATGCCCCGGTCATCGGTGAATACGAAGGCGGCTTTGATCTCGGGATGAACACCGTCAAGGACGGTGATCTCGGCTACACGGCCGAAGGCTACTGGAACATGCCGATTGGCGATAACGCTGCGTTGCGCGTTGTCGGCTGGCACGTCCAACGCGGCGGTTACATCGACAACGTGCCCGGCACCGTGCTGATGCGCGGCGTCAACGAGTCAATCAATAACGACGCACTGGTCGAGGAAGACTTCAACGACAACACGCTGACCGGCGCCCGCGCCCAGCTCAAGATCGACCTGAACGAAAACTGGACCGTGACGCCTGGACTGATGTACCAGCAGTCGGATTCCAATGGTGTGTTTTTCCATGATCCCGAAGATGTCGGCGATCTTGAAGTCCAGCGCTATTTTGACGAGTTCTACGACGATTCGTGGTACCAGGCGTCGTTGACCGTCGACGGGCAAATCGGCGACATGAACCTCGTGTATTCCGCGGCCTACCTGGACCGCGACGCCGACAGCTTGTCCGACTACACGCACTATGCGCAGTACCTCGACAATTACTACGCCTATTACAATGGCTGCTACCATTACGATGGCGCGGGACTTTGCACGAATCCCGCCCAGGCCATCAGCGGTGATGAAACGTTTACCCGGCAGAGTCATGAGATACGGCTGCAGTCGTCCGACCAGAATCGCCTTCGATGGACGGCGGGCCTGTTCATGCAGCGGCAGGAGCATGATTTCGATTTGCGCTGGAACGTGCCGGACATGGATCCCGACTTCAATCCGGCGCGTTTGACCTCCTGGCCATATGGCACCGTCGTCGAGGGCGCAAACGTGGTCTGGCAGACCCGCCAGGTTCGCGTCGACCGCGACAAGGCGGCGTTCGGTGAATTGAGCTACGACTTCACCGATAACCTGACCGGTATTGTTGGCTACCGTTACTTCGACTTTGAGAACTCCCTGTTCGGCTATACGGGCGGGCTGGACAGGTGCCTGGACGAAGCCGGACAGCCACAGTATCCTTGCTTCGATAACGCGACCAATGTCGACGACGTGTCCAAAGGGCACGGCGAGTCGTTGAAGTTCAGCCTTAACTACAACTTGTCCGACGACAAGATGATCTACGGCACGTACTCGGAAGGCTTCCGCGCCGGCGGTGTCAATCGGGCTATCGTACCGGGCATCGCGAAATACGAGCCGGATTTCGTCAACAACTACGAGATGGGCTGGAAGACAACGTGGCAGGGTGGGCGCCTGCGCTTCAACGGCGCGGCTTATTTTCTCGAATGGGAAAACTTCCAGTTTTCATTCCTGGATTTCGCTGTATCACCACTTACGATTATCCAGAACATCGGCGAGTCCGAAACTGTCGGCGCGGAATTCGATTTGAGCTATGCCGCGACGACCGATCTGACGCTGTCGCTGGCGGCTTCCTACAACGATGCCGAGCTTCAGGAGCCGTACTGGCGCAGCGCCGACGACGAAGCGGCCGGCGACCCACCGCAGGCGCCAGAAGGCACCGAAATGCCGTTCGTGCCGAAGCTCCAGTACACGGCAATTGCACGCTACAGCATGGACTTCGGCCGTTGGCCGGGTTACCTGCAGGCGGCATTGTCGTACACGGGTGACACCTGGAACAATCTCGTCATAGCGGACCGTTCCGAGCAGCCGGCTTATACACTGGTCAATCTCGCGGCCGGCATTGATGGCGAGGACTGGTCGCTCGACCTGTTCCTTGACAACGTCACGGACGAACGCGCCCAGATCGTGCGTTACGACGCGAACTACTTCGATCCGTACGGCGAGATCACCCAGGACTCGGGTATCTCGATCAACCGCCCGCGTACGATCGGTTTGCGATACGGACGGAGTTTCTGACGCACAAATTCTGAGGCAATTACCGGGAGCCGGCCGCAATGGCTGGCTCCCGGCATTCTGGTGCCGATGATTGCGTCACAGTTCCAAAACGCCGGGCTTGATATGCTCTCTGTTTGCCCGGCGAGTCCCTGTCACTTGCGCCACGGCTAATGTCGGCAGACCGCGCGCCGCGACCGGCGCCGTCCCTCGCGTCGCGCTTTCCGGCTACGCACCAGGACCGTATCAAATGTTACCCAGTCGCCTGAATCTCGAGGATTATCCCGATTCCGTCTATGCAAAAGAGTTGCGTGACAGGAGTTTCCGGCGCCGCTTTCCCGGTGAAGTCGAACGCGAATACTTTGACGATCACCTGCGACGAATCGCGCCTAGAGCAAAAGCGTGGACAGCGCTTGCTACGTTGATTGCGCTTGGCTTCACCATTGCACACTTGCTCGCAGACATGAGTTTGAGCCCGAGGGTACTCGCGCATCTACTCGTGATACTTCCGGCCAGTGTTGCGATGGCCTGGCTTGCCTGGACGCCGGCGTTGCGGCGCGTGTACATGGCAGTAACCCGGATTCTTGCTCCTGTACTCGGCATTGCCGTGGCGGCCGTCGTGGCCCAGTCACTCAATCAAGGCCACGGTGAGCAAATGGCAACGTTGACGTTGCTGCTCGTGGCATCGTTCTTCTTTATGGGTCTGCTTTTTATTCCCGCCATGATCACCGGCGCGGCAATACTGCTGTCGTTCAGCATCAGCGCCGCGATGAGCGGTATCCCGCCGGAATTGCATGCAATCAGCTTGTTGTATCTTTTGATCGCTGCCGCGGTCGGTGCAACGATATGCCGGGAAGTAGAACATTCCTATCGACGGCGATTCCTCGAACAGTCGCTGATGGGCGAGCTGATCGATCGCGATGGCATGACCGGACTCAGGAATCGGCGCGCCTTCGACGAACATCTGACGCGCGTCTGGAAACAATCGTTGCGTAATCATTCCGAACTGTCGGTAATGATGGCTGATGTTGACTACTTCAAGCCCTACAACGATCGCTACGGACACCAGGCAGGAGATGTCGCGTTGCGCAAAGTGGCCGGCGTCATCCACGACTTTTCGCGCCGGCCATTCGATATTGCAGCGCGCTACGGTGGTGAGGAATTTGCCATTGTCATCTACGACGCGTCACATAGCGCTGTCGTTGAAATGGCAAAACGCCTGCGCGAGGCAGTTGAGGAATTGCAAATCGAAAATCTCGGTTCCGGATGCAGCAATTTTGTCACTATCAGCATCGGTGTCGGCATCGTACAGCCGGCAATCGACCGCACGCCGCAAGGGCTGGTGCAGCTTGCTGACGAGGCTCTCTATCGCGCCAAGGAAAGTGGGCGCAATGGCTTTGTATTCAATGGCGCCGCGGAGTACGACAGGTTGGTGACCGGTACCTACCGGAACCCCGGTGCGGACCGGCGTCGCGCCGGGTCCGGATGATTCGTACCGCAAATCTGTGACATAACTCCCTGAACTTTGTCGGTTTCTCTCGCAGACTGGCTCAATGGCGCGGGCTGCAGCCGCTGCCATAGCAGAAAACCGGCAATTGAAGAGTCGTCATGTATCAGGAGCACTTCGGCCTCACTCGGGAGCTCTTTCGGTCAAATCCGGAAGGGGAGAGCATTTACGTCGGGTCGCAGCAACTTGCGACGATCGCGAGGCTCAGGAAGGCACTCGCCACGCTGGACGCGATCGTTACGATCACGGGCCCGGTCGGTGTCGGAAAATCAGCCATAGCGGGCCGTGCACTTGAGGAAATTGCCCCGGAACGAATGATCGCCCGCGTCGGGCGCATGCGCCTCGGCCCTGATGAAGTGCTTGAACTGCTGCTTGAAAGTTTTTCCGTTACCCGCCAGCCCGCCGGTACCATCCAACGCTTTGCTGCGTTCAAGCGCTTGCTCCGGGACTTTGCAGCCAAGGGCACGAGGCCGTTTATCGTCGTCGAGGATGCGCGCCGTATCGGGACGGATGCATTACTGGAGATTGAGGCGCTGACCGCTGCCGATACGTCCGGTGCTGCGGCCGCCAACATCGTTCTGCTGGGTGACAGTGAACTCGATACACTGTTCGCCGACCCGGGTCTCGCACGAATGAAGCAGCGAATCCGATTGCGGCACACTGTTACTCCGTTCACGGAGGGTGACACCGAAGGTTACCTGCGGCGCTGCATCATCCTTGCCGGCGGTGATTTCGACAGTGTCTTTGCAAGCGGCACCGTCGCGGCCCTGCACGCATGCTCCGGCGGGATCCCGCGAGTACTGAACAATATCTGCGAATCGGTATTGACCGAGGCGGCGGATCGCGGCGAACGACCGGTTTCGGCCGCGCTGGTATCAAGCATCGCCAGCGATGTCTACGGGATCGAGGTTATGCCCGGCTTTGTCGACAGCAGCGCGGACGAGCAGGATGCAACGAATACTGATCATGGGGCGGAGGTGGACGGGACGGACATCGCCCGTCACGCGGCCGAAACTTCGGTCGATGAACTGGCGGAACGCCGGCTCGCGGTCCCGTCACAGTCCGTACGTTCGCACCAGGACCTGCCGGAACTGGGTGAGTTACTCGCACGCATAGGCGCAACGCGCACGCAAGCCGACACGCTGGCTGGTTACCTGCCAGAGCCTGTCAACGTTGCCGAAGCGGAGGCCTTGCCCGAGCCAGAAAACGACGAGGAGAGCGGGTCTCCGGATACTGCTGCCGAAACCGTCGCCGAAGTCCAGCCGGTGTCCGACGACGATCTGCAGGAGCCTGTGTACGTCGCCGATGACGACGATACGCTGGAGGCCCCGATCCTCGGCGAGGAGGTAGTACCTTCGATCGACGAAGCGCTTGCGGCTCCGGAAGATCAGGAACCGGACCGGAGTCCATGCGGCGACGACATTCCGGTCCTGACGGCCGAGATGCACATGGCAGCGGCCAATGATGAAGAAACTGCGATCAGTCTGGCCGCCATGTCCGGCGACCTGGAATCCGCCGAAGATGCACGCGACGCCATGCCGGACTTTGCGGCGGCTGACATCGATGAGCTTGAACTCGCTCTGTCAGTTACGCACGACGTGATCGACGAGTCCCTGGACGCATCTCAGGATGATGCGCGTCCGGCCGGGGAGCTTCCCGAGATCACACTCGACAATGAACTCGACAGGAAGAAAGCGCCGGCGCCGGTCACAAACCTGGGCCGGTGGCAGGAAGAGCTCGCGCTCGCAAACGGCCTTGAAGATATCAGCGACTTGCTCGCGGAAACCGTTTTCGGCGACAAGGCATTCGACGAACTGGCCGCCCGGATCGCGTTGAATCCGGATCCCGGCCAGCTCGACAACCCGTCGCTTGCTGAGGAACCGTCGGCGCCGGTCAGGGCAGCGGCCGCACCCTTGCCGCCAGTTGCGGCAACGACCGTGAGTCAGCAGGACCGCAGTGGTGCCTGGAAATTCGATATGACGGTGTCGCGACGATTCGAACTGGTCAAGGAACTCGGGCGCGCGCAAAAAGAACGCGAAACCAATGCCCACAGCATGGTGGAAATAACGCTTGGCGAGGACGGCTTCCCTGTCGACGCCAGCCAGGGTCCGGTACCCGAACCGATCGTGATGCAGATCGACACCGAAATCACCCCGTCCCGCATGGCACTGAAACCGGACGAAATCGGGAAGCTGGCGGCAATGGAGGAAACGCCGCCGGAACCTGAAAAGGAATCCCGCGGACTGTTCGGTCTGTTCCGGCGGTCATCCAAGTCCTGACTTTCCGTCGTTGCGGGCCCGGAGGGATTGGCAATCTCCTTGCCCTGGCAGGGGGGTCATCCTTACGAGTTCGCCACGTCGCTTCGCTACTCGCGGTGACGGCGGCTGGCTATCCGATCAGCTGCACGACACCGGCGAAGATCAGGTAAGCGGCGACAATGTAATTCAGCAGCTTCGGGACGATAAGAATCGCAATACCGGCAATAATCGACACGATTGGTACGATCTCAAGTTGCAATGTCATTTTCGAATCTCCGTCAGGCTGGAACGCGTCAAGGCATTGAACCACAGATGTTGTCAGGAGTCTGCTGACTCCTCGAGCGCGTAACTGACGAGCTTCGCCTTCAGGCGATTCGCCAGCCCGGACGGGTTATCGAGCCCCATGCGCGCCAGCGCTGCCGAGTGTTCCGTTCGTTGCCCGGACAGTACCGCGGCAGCGACGGTTTGCAGGCGTGGCCACGGCCGGGCCATGGCATGCTTGAGCCAGACCAGGGCTTCCGCGAGCTTTTGTTCAGTGGCCGTGAACCCGGTACCCAGCGGATAATCCGGAAAGTGCGGCCGTAAATCATCGCGAAGAAAGATGTTCTCCAGGGCGTCGCGGTTATTGTTGCGCGCGTCTTCATGCAGGCTAAAACCGGCTGGCAGCTTGCCCGCCTCAAGTGCTTTTTCCTGCAACTCACCCTGGAACGACGAGTCCGCGATCGCCAGCATCGCCTCTATGACGTGGCTGTCGGGGCGGCCGCGGGTTGCGGCAACGCCGTACTCGGATACGTAAACATCGCGATGGTGTCGCGGGACCGTCGCTTCAGCATACGACCAGAGTATGTTCGAATGCAGCTTGCCCTCGTGGAGTCGGTTTGCGCGGACCATCAGGATCGATAGCGCATCGTCGAGCGACCGGGCCATCGATACAAAATCAAACTGGCCACCGACGCCGCTGATGATGCGGCCGTCGTCCAGGGAGTCTGAAACGGCGGCGCCCAGCAAGGTCGCCATCATCGTTTCGTTGACGAATCGCGACTTCCGGCGCTGCCGGCGCTTTGTTTCCTCGTCGCCAAACAGCGTGTTGGTCCACGATATCGGACTCATGCGTATCAGTTTGCGGCGATGCTCGGGTAACGTGCGTAACGCCTCGTAGAGCTCTGCCGAGCCGATGAAGAAACCCGCATGAATCAGCGTCTCATCATCAGCGGATGCCGGACGCCGGATCAAGCCGCAATCGAACAATGAGTACAGGGCGTCACTCAGCAATTCGGTTGCTGAGTACAGGCCTTCCCTGAACGGATTGGTTTCGATCGGCAGTGAAGACCGGTAGTGCGATCCGGCGCCGCCTGGCAACACGCCAAGTACTTCGGAAAAGACATCCGGTGACTCATGCCGCAATCGCAGGCAGGGCGCTACGGCATCACTGAGCGACCCAATCCCAATTTGCAGAGTCGCGCCATCAGGAACGAGGCTGGCAACGTGCATCGCCGTCGCATAATCAGCCGGTGATACGCGGCGTCTTGGCAGTGCAAACAGCGGGAAGCAGTACTCATCGTTATCCAGCAGCAGGTCGAACCGGTCCCCGGCGAGTTCCGCTGCGCCCGGCATATACGGCAGGTTGCGGTTGACCTGCCCGGCCAGCACAACTGCCTCGCCGTTGCGGCGGCGCTCTTCAAAACCGGGCAGCAGGTCCAGCGTCACCTCCGGATTGCAACTCAGGCTGTAGCAGCCCGGGCTTTCAGGTCTTGCGGACACCAGCTGGGCAATGACGTTGACGCCGAGCGACATGAGTTCCGCAGCCACGTGACTGTAGTTGATGCTCGTGTAGTTTTGCTGCGCAAGCGGGTTGCCGAGGTAGGCTCCCGGCCGCATGTAGAACTCGCGCACTTCAATGTTGGCCGGCAGCGAGTTATGGCGCACATCCACGGCGTAGGCGGGCGTCGGCCAGTCACTGTACATGCGCCGGGCAAACGGCTCGAGAAAACGGCGTTCGAGATCGTTGCCGGCCTCTGGCACCTCGAGCGTCAGTCCGGTGAAGATGGTCAGTGACAGGCTGCTGTCGTTCACCGCGCGCTCGTACAGGGCGTCGGCTATGTGTATCGCCTTGCCTATACCGACGGGCAGGCCAAGTACGATCTTCTTGCCGACTGCGTCGATGATGGCATCGGCAGTGTCGGCGGCTGTGTGACAATCTCTGGTCATATCGCTGTATCGGTCATTGCGTGCCCATGATAATCCACAGCAGCACGGCGTACCGTACTCCCTTGCCGATCGCCACCAGCAGCAGGAACAAAGAAAAGCGCACGCGCATAAGGCCCGCAACGAACGTCAGCGCGTCGCCGCCTATCGGCGCCCACGCCATCAGCAGGGACCATACACCGTAGCGCTGGAACCACGATTGCGCCGACCGCAGGTTTTTCTCCTTGAACGGAAACCACCGATGGTCCTTGAAGCGCAGGAAGAATACCGCCAGCCCCCAGTTGATGGCCGATCCCAGTGTTTTGCCGGCGGTCGCCCAGCTCCAGAGGGCCAGCGGGTCGTGGCCTTTCATCAGCAGTCCGGCGAACAGGATTTCGGAGTACGCCGGCAGGATGGTCGCCGCGAGCAGGGCGGTAAAAAAAAGGCTCAGGTAAACCGTCAACGGCGCCGTGATTCCCGGTAGTCAGAGGCAGCCTCGATCAACCGCCTGAACAGCCGCCGCTGTCTCGCGAGGTAGATCAGGAACTCAGGGTGCCATTGCACGCCGGCAAGGAAAGGATGATCCGGCTTCTCGACGGCCTGCACGATACCGTCGAGGTCCCGCCCGCTGACTTCAAGGCCGAGGCCCAGCCGGTCGATACTCTGGTTGTGCAGGCTGTTGATCCTGATCGTGTCTTTGTCGAGTAGCGCGGACAGGTTCGAGCCCTGTTCAACGCAGAGTGTCTTCAGCGGCAGGAGCGTGCGCCGCTTCGACGTCTTCCGGCGCCGCGGGCGCAGGTTCTGGAACAGGCTGCCGCCCAGCCTTACGTTCAGAAGTTGTGCACCGCGGCAGATGCCAAGCAGCGGCGTGCCGTCGACCAGTGCCGCATCGATGATCTCGGATTCGAACGCGTCGCGCTCCGGGTCGTAACGCCCTTCGACCTCGGCGGCTGCCTTGTAGAGCGTCGGCTCGACATCGTGCCCGCCGGTAATGACGACGCCGTCGAGTGGGCCAGTATCATGGGTATCCCCCGGTCGCAGTTGCAGCGGGTTGCCGCCGCACCAGAGGACCGCAACGTGCACACAGGCACGCGGTCCCCACGCGCCGCGCGCCGGGCCGGTGATGCCGATTACTGGCCGTTGCTGTCGGCGAGCCACGACTCGACTTCCTCCGCCCAGTTATCGAACAGCCTGCCGACCAGGTTGTCGAGCCAGCTGGCATAGGCCTTGCAGACTTCATTCAGCCTGCTCGCGTCCAGCGCGAGCGCCTCGACTTCCAGCCAGTCGTTCCAGGCAAGGTGTATGCCCCAGTTCGCTCGATCGATCTCGCAGTTCGGCAGGCGATAGTGCAGCGTCGGACGTGCTTTGACGCGCGGGTCGTCGACGGTTTCGCGCACACGTTCTTTGTCGAGGTGCAGGAACAGCGGCAGCATGTCGAGCGCCCGATTGCGGGTCGGGTTGTCGGCAAGGTAGTCATCGATCAGCGCGTCCTGGTCCGGCCAATAGTCCGGATCAATCACCTTGCGCACGTACTTGCCGGGAAACGGCGCACTGAAACGCGTCAGGCGGCGCGTAAAATCCGGTGCCGAGCGCGCGACGAGCCAGTCATACAGGCAAAGAAATGCTTTCAGGTAGGAGGTGATCATGCGGGCATCAAGCGACGGCAACTCGGGATTGAACTGCATGCCGAACGCGTAGGAAATGCTTGCGCCGGAGCCCTTGGCGCCGGCTTCACGCAGTCTCGCGATCAGCGACTGGACATCGCCGAGGCGGGTCATTGGCAGGGGCGGTCCAACGACCTCGACCGGCACGACCGTTTCGGCCCCGGCACGCAACAGGCTCTCCGCGGCTTCATCGATCAGCTCCTGCTCCTCGTCACCGGATGCGTCCTCGCGGGCTTTCTGCTTCAGGTATTCGAAATCAAATTCGATGCCCCAGTCGCCGGCGTCATCACCGTGCACGACGTGCTCATAGCGGGTTTTGATCTCGAGCTTGCCATTAAAGTGTCGGGCCACGATGCGGCTGACGGCATCGACATCGAGCCCGATCATTTCGATTTCGACGCCAACGCGGCGCGGCTTGCCCTCGTCGGTATCTGTAACTGCCGGCAGCGGCGGGCGCCAGTCCCCGGAAAATTGCTGACGTTTGTCTTCGTCCATTCGCTAGCGCCGGGCCGGCGCGGCGACCCGACGAACAGTGCCTTCCCGTCGCTTATCCGCCGCACCGTCGAGCCGGTCCGGGTGCACGACGATCAGGTGCAGGCCCGAGTTCTCACCGTCGCTTTCGCTTACAGGGTAGCCGGCCGCGGACAATGCATCGGCAATTGCCTGGCCGGCGTCATCCGTGTTCTCGACGCGCACCGTGTCGCCGCGCGCGATAATATTTGGATAGTCGGCTGCTTCCTGCGCGCCTAAGTTCCAGTCGAGTACGCCGAGTATGCTTTTCGCGATATAGGCAACAATCGAATTGCCACCGGGCGACCCGGTCACCATGCGCAACGAACCGTCTTCGGCAAACACCATCGTTGGCGACATGGACGAGCGCGGTCGCTTGCCGGGCTCAACGGCATTCGCAACGACAGCGCCGCGGTCCGTGGGCGACATTGAGAAATCGCTCATTTCGTTATTCAGCAGGAAGCCGTTGGTCCAGCGCAGCGAGCCAAAAGGCGCACCGACGGACGCGGTGAGGGACACGGCATTGCCTTCCACATCGACAATCGACAGGTGCGATGTGCCGGGCGATTCCAGGCTGATGCCGGCAGTGGGCCACTGCAGGCTTGCAGATGCATCTTCGAGTACTACGGCAGGATTGCCGGCCGACGCTGTTTCACCGGGCGCGACACGATCAGAAGCGCGCGATCGCAGGTACGCCGGACTGATCAGTGCGGCAACCGGCACATCGGCAAAACCGGGGTCGGCAACGTACAGGTCGCGATCGGCATAAGCCAGGCGTTGCGCATCGACGAATGCCCGCAAGCGGTCGGTCTGATCTGGATTGTCCGCGTCCAGCAGCTGGTCATAGAGATTCGCAATCATGATCTGCGCGATTCCGGACGATGGCGGCGGCGCCGAGCAGATCCGTCCGTCACGGAAAGCGCCGCACACAGCCTCGCGGACTACCGTGCGGTAACCGGAGAGATCGGCCGTCGTCAACGAGCCGGGCAGCGGCGGCCGTTGTGCGCGGTTCGCGATGTCCTCGGCGATGGCGCCCTTGTAAAAGGCGTCCGGTCCCTCGGCCGCGATGCGACTGAGCGTTGCCGCATACCCGGGATTCTTGCGCAGGTAACCAACCGGCAACGCCTCCCCATCGGGGTAAAAATAGGTGGCGGTATCCGGCGATACATCGCGGTCGATCAGCGGTTTCAGGCGGGCGAGCCAGTTGTGCAGTTTCGGCGTGACCTCGAAGCCGTTGCGGGCGAGCGCAATCGCCGGCTGGAACAGTTCCGACCATTCCAGGCGCCCATGCGCGTCATGTGCCGCCTTGTAAAGAGACACCGCACCCGGCACGCCCACTGAAATTCCCGTTTGCCAGGCTTCGCGAAAGCCGAGCGGCTGCCCGTCGCGCATAAACATGTCCGCTTGCGCACCGGCTGGTGCTGTCTCGCGGCCGTCATACAGCAGTGGCACATCGCTGCCATGCTGATGCAGCAGCAGGAATACGCTGCCGCCCAATCCCGAACTCTCCGGTTCGACCAGCCCGAGGACGGCATGGGCGGCAATGGCTGCATCGACGGCATGGCCGCCGCGAGCAAGCATCGCCGCGGCCGCGTCGACGGCGTAAGGGTTGGCCGCCGTTACCATGCCGCCATGCGGCCATGCGTCACTTTGCGATTGAGTGGCCGGGCCGGTGCTTGTCGATTCAGGTTGGGTGTCGGTTGCGCCGCCGCAGGCGGCGAGCAGCAGCAAGGCCGCCGGTAGCAAAAAGGGTTTCATGACAGTCCGGATGTCCTGGCTTGGTTACAGTGGATAAAGTTTCCTGATCCGCACGATACAGTGTTCGACCTGCGCCGCGACCTCGTCCCCGGGCACGTTGGTGCGAATACCTGATTCTACGTATTTGCGGCGGCGGTTGCGCCATTGACACCGGCGGCGGGCTGCAATAAGCCGCATGCTGACAGTTTACAGCTGCCTCGGCGCCGTGCGAATCAGAACAGCAGATTCAGCATGGCCAGCGATATCACCAGGTACAGCAGCGTCATGATGCTGCCGACGCGCATGAAATCACTGACGCGGTAGCCGCCCGGTCCCATGATCAGTGCGTTGACCTGGTGCGTCGGGATAATGAACGAATTGGATGTCGATATCGCAACGGTCAGCGCAAACATCGCCGGGTCGGCACCAATCGACACGGCAACGCTAATTGCAATCGGCACCAGCAGCACTGTGGCACCGACATTTGCCATCACCAGCGTCAATATTGTCGCTATTACGGCAATCACCGCCTGGATGATCCAGACCGGCGCATTGCCTACCTGGTAGAGCAGGTGCTGCGCGAGATAATTTGCGGCACCGGACGATTCAACGGCGTGACCTAGCGGCAGCAGGCCGGCGAGAAGGAAAACCGTCTTCCAGCTGACGGCGTAGTACGCTTCATCAATTGCCAGCACGCCGAACACGATCATGCCAACCGCACCGGTCATCAGTGCAACGGGCAACAGGATGTCCGTCAACAACACCATGCCGATCGCCAGGGAAAAAAACCCGAGTGCGATGGCGACTTTGTACGGGCTGCGCGGTTCGCGCGGATAGTTCGACGTGACAACGACAAAATTGCGATTGCGCTCAAGGGCGGCGAGACCGTCCCAGCGTGTATGGCAAATCAACGTGTCACCCGCCTGGAACGGAATGTCCTGTAGCTTGGTCGTGATGGCCTGCCCGCCGCGGTAGATCGACAACAGGCTCAGGCCGTAAGTCATCCGCATGCGAACTTCGCGGACCGTCTTGCCGATCAGTGCGGAGTCCGGCGGCACGACGATATCCGCGACGCCCGCGATTGAGCGCGCCAGCAGGTGCCGGAACTCGCGCAGCTTCGGCCGGATGCGCACCTTGCCCTCGGCAACGAAACGTTTCAGCGCATCGGGCTGCGCAATCACCGCGAGCGTCGCTGGCGCCGCGATCGGCGCCTCGATAGGCGGTGAGACGAGTACCCGGTTCGCGTAACTCGACGCAACGATGCGGACTTCGAACTCCTGCTGCACCGACTGGATATCGCGGCCGACCAGCGGGCTGTCGCGCGGGATTTCGACTTCACGCACCGCGGCATCAATACCGTGCACCCGACGCATGTAGCGGACCGTGCCCCGCCCGCGCTGGGAGGTCCCGGATGTGTCGGCCGGCAGCAGCCGGTGTCCGAACAGCAGGAAATAGGCGAGTCCGCCGGCGACCAGCGCGAGGCCGATCGGCGAGACATCGAACAGTGCGAAATACTCCATTTGCTGGTCCGCCGGCAACGAACGGTTGGAGCTGCCGAGCAGG
>CAZLNH010000373.1:0-7363 GCA_964560775.1 uncultured Woeseiaceae bacterium
CAGTATTTCACCGCCGGCCTTCTTGACGGCTTCGACGGCGGACTCGACACGCTCGATCGACGATTCCTCGATTAACGGCCCCATCAGCGTTTTCGCATCCAGCGGATCGCCGATGCGCACTTGCTTGTAGGCATTGACCAGCAAATCCTTCAGTTCATCGAATCGGGATTCGTGAATGATCACCCGGCGCGTGCTGGTGCAGCGCTGGCCGGCGGTGCCGACAGCGCCGAACACGATGCTCGGTACCGCTATTTCCAGGTTGGCGAACTCGTCGATAATAATTGCGTTGTTGCCGCCCAGCTCCAGCAGCGACTTGCCCATGCGCTGTGCCACCTGCGCGCCTACCTGCCGTCCAACCTGGCACGATCCCGTAAAGGAAATCATGTCGACACGCTCATCGTTGACGAACTGCTGCGCCAGTTCGTTGCTGCCGTCGTTGATCAGGTAGAAAACGTTCGGCAGGTCGAGGCCGCTGAGGGCTTCGGCGAAGATCTTCTGCACGGCGACGCTGCACAACGGTGTTTTGGGCGACGGCTTCCAGATATTGACGTTGCCGCAGACGGCCGACAGGCAAGAGTTCCATGCGGCAACCGCCACGGGAAAGTTGAACGCCGTGAGAATGCCGACGATCCCGAGCGGATGCCACTGCTCGTACATGCGGTGCAGCGGCCGCTCGGAATGCATCGTCTTGCCGTAGAGCATGCGCGACTGGCCGAGCGCAAAATCGGCTATGTCGATCATCTCCTGGACTTCGCCGTCACCCTCGGCCTTGATCTTGCCGTTTTCGAGCGTCACGAGGCTGCCCAGCGCGTCCTTGTTATCGCGCAATGCATCGCCAATCCGGCGAACGGCATCGCCCCGCACCGGCGCCGGCGTCATGCGCCAGATACCAAACGCCTCGCGTGCCTCCGCGATGACTTTTTCGTATTCGTCGGCCGTTGTGCTGTGGACGCTCGCAATACGCTCGTTCGTTGCCGGGTTGAGCGAATCAATAACAGCACCTTTGCCCGACTGCATGGGCTTTGCACCGCACCACGTGCCGGCGTTGACGTCCTCGAGGCCGAGTTTGCTGAGTATTTCTTTCATGAATCCGGCCCCCTGGCCAAAGTAATCTGGAATATGGTTGAAATGCCGGTTACCACCGGCGGCAGGCGGCGCATTGTGCCAAGAGCCACACCGGGATGCCACATACGCTCCATAATGCAGGATTTGCATTCCGGCCGTCGGGCACGGCAGCGCCAACCCCACACTTGCGGCCGTAACTTTTGCACTGCAACAATGACGCGTGGCATAGTCGCCGGCTGTTTTTGCATGACCTCGTCATTGTCGCATCGTGGAGTTCCCGTGAGCAGAACGTCGACCGACTGGCAGCCAACCAGCTGGCAGAGCAAGACCGTCGCACAGCAGGCGACCTACCCGGACCAGGGGGCGCTCGACCGCGTAATCGTCGACCTGAGCCGGTTGCCGCCACTGGTCACGTCGTGGGAAGTGGACGCATTGCGCGACCAGATAGCCCAGGCGCAGCGCGGCGAGGCGTTCGTGCTGCAGGGCGGCGATTGCGCCGAAAGCTTTGATGACTGTACGTCGGAAAGCGTTGTCGCAAAACTCAAGATCCTGCTGCAGATGAGCCTGGTCATGCTGTACGGGCTCAAGATGCCGGTCGTGCGGGTAGGCCGCATGGCCGGGCAATATGCCAAGCCGCGCTCGGCCGACATTGAAACCCGCGATGGCGAATCTCTGCCCAGTTTTCGCGGCGACCTGGTCAATCGCAATCCGTTCACCGCCGAAGATCGCATTCCAGACCCGCAACTGATACTGCGTGGTTACGAGCGCGCCGCGCTGACGCTCAATTTTGTCCGCTCGCTGATCGACGGCGGCTTCGCCGACCTGCATCACCCGGAGTACTGGGACCTCGACTGGGTCGGCCATTCGAAAACGGCGGACCAGTACCACGCGATCGTCAATTCGATCTCCGACTCGCTGGACTTCCTGGAAACGGTCTCCGGCCGGCCGGTCTACCAGACCAAACGGGCCGATATCTATGCGGCTCATGAAGGGCTGCACCTGCTGTACGAACAGGCGCAGACCCGGTTTCTGCAGCGCCGCAACCGCTGGTACAACCTGACGACGCATTTCCCGTGGATCGGCATGCGCACGGCGACGCTGGACGGCGCGCATGTCGAGTACTTTCGCGGTATCTCGAACCCGATGGGCGTCAAGATCGGTCCCGGCATGACGACCGAGTGGCTGCAGGAGCTGATCAGTGTACTGAACCCGAACAACGAGCCTGGCCGGCTGACGCTGATTCACCGCTTTGGTGCCGGCGCAATCGAGGAACACCTGCCCGGCATGATCCGTGCCGTACGCGAAACCGGGTCGCCGGTGCTGTGGGTCTGTGATCCGATGCACGGCAACACCGAGAGCACCGCGGACGGCACGAAGACGCGGCGCTTCGACAATATCGTTTCGGAGCTTGAAGCGGCGTTTCGCGTACACCGGTCGATGGGCAGTTATCTCGGTGGCGTGCACCTTGAACTGACCGGCGAAAACGTCACCGAATGTACCGGCGGCGCCCGCGGCCTGACGGACGGCGATCTTGCCCGCGCTTACAAGTCAACCGTCGACCCGCGGCTCAACTACGAGCAGGCGATGGAGATAGCGATGCGCATCGCGGGCCTCAATCGAAACGGGGGCGAGCGCTAGCCAGGGTTTCGAGAACGTGCGCCTCCGCGCCTGTCGTCGTGCCATCCGTCACTGGGCGCTTCGCAGTGTCGCGCGGGTCGTCAGACCCGATACGCCGTTAACTCCTCCCACGCGGAATTGCTGTCAATTGATGTCGATGCGCCCGGTTGCAGATCAGCGAGTAGCCACGGTCCGACGCGGTGCCGTACCAGGCGCAGTGCGGGCAGTCCGACGGCGGCAGTCATGCGCCGCACCTGCCGGTTGCGGCCTTCATCGATGACTATGTCGAGCCATGCGGCAGGAATATGGCGCCGCTCGCGAATCGGCGGGTCCCGCGGCCACAGCCGGGCCGGTTCGCCTGTGACAGCGGCGCTGAGCGCGCGGGCAGGGCCGTCCTTCAGCACAATGCCCTCCGTCAACATTGCCAGATGGCTGTCGTCCGGCGTGCCTTCGACCTGCACCCAGTAGTGCTTGGACAGCTTGTGGCGCGGCTTGGCAATGCGGGCCTGCAGCGGTCCATCGTCTGTCAGCAACAGCAGACCCTCACTGTCGCGGTCGAGGCGCCCGGCCGGATATACCGCCGGCAGGTCGATGTAATCGGCGAGCGTCGCGCGGCCGCCGCCATCGCGGAACTGACTCAGCACCCGGAAGGGCTTGTTGAAAAGGAGTAACACGGCGGCAGTATAGTAAGCGGGATGCGTCGCGCCGGCTCAATTCAGCGCGTCGATTACGCAGGGTGGCCTGCCGGATACTTTGCCGGTAAGTTCCAATTGACATCAAGTACCTATCATAAATAACTGATGTATATATCGTAAATGACAGGGCAAAAGCCAATATCAAACAGCTGGATCGAGTGCCCGACGGACCTGTCGCCGTCGCATGCCGCGATGCTTACCGGCGATGCACTGGACCTGATAGCCGCGCTTTGCAACGAATTCGCTCCCCGCATTCGCGAGCTGGTTGCCAACCGCGAGGCGGAACGGCAGGGCGACGGGGTACAACGGCCGGAGTTCTCGCCGGACAATAAAACGAGCGATGGCAACGATTGGCGGGTACCGGATCCACCCGAAACTTTTCGCGCCGGCCGGCTGGACCTCGTCGTGGCTCCCGAGCGAGCGGCTCTCGAAACCGGATTGGACTCAGGCGCCGACTGCTGCATCGTCAATCTTGCCGATGCGCTTTCGCCTGCAACCGGCAATGCCATCGGCGCGCACGCTGCGCTGCACGAGAGCCTTCGCCATCGAGATGGGGCCACCGGGCGTCGTCCGGTACTCCAATTGCGCCCGCGCTCGCTGTTTGCGGCGGAACCGGCCCTGCTGTGGCATGGAGAACCGGTACCCGCGGCTTTCGTCGATACGACCCTCTACGTCGTTCACAATGCCGCGCTGCTCAAGCAGCACGCCAGCGGCATCTGCCTGGAACTGGCGCACCTGGCATCACAAGATGACGCCCGGCTCTGGCGGGACCTGATCCGGCATACCGAAAGCGCCGGCCACGCCACCAGCGGCTCCGTCCGCGTTACGATCCGAGTCGACACCGTATCGTCCGCTTTCGCGATCGACGACATCCTGGGCGAACTGCGTGACTACGCCGTGGGCCTCCATACTGACTTGATCGCCTACACGGCCAGTTTCATTCGTACGTTCCAGCACTCGCCGTCGTTCATGCTGCCGGACCGGTCGGAACTGACGGTCACAACCCCCTTCCTGTCCGCACTCGCCACCCATGTTGTCCGGGCAGGGCGACGGCGAGGGATCCCGACGTCAGCGCCTCCGGTGACGCAATCGGTTGACCCTGACAACGCCGAGGACAGCGCCCGTTCGCTGCGCCTTGCAAAGCGCGACCTGGCCTGGTACCGGCGGCATGGTTTCGACCGCCTGCGCGTCGTCGACCCGGATCTTGTCAGTTTCGCCGCCGATGTCTACGACACGGTGCATCCGGCGCCCGAATCCTGGCCGGAGCACGCGCCCGTCACCGCGGACGACCTGCTCCAGACCGTGCGTGGCAAAATCACCCGTAACGGTATGCGTGACAACCTCCGCATCCTGCTCCGCTATTTGCATGCCGTCAGCGAAGGTCGCGGAACGGTTGTATTGTCCGGGCAACTGCATGATGCCGACAGTGCCCGCCTCGCGCTGGCACAGTTGTGGCAATGGGCCCGACATGCGACCGGTGTACTCGACGAAGGCCGGAAAATTGATACGGCGATGATCCGCGAGATGCTGGACGAGGAGGAGGGCGGCGCTGACGCCGCAAGCGACCTGCTGCTACTGATCAGCAGGGAAACGCTGCCCGACGCTCTTTAACGCCGCGTGTTCGCTGTCGTGGCCGCGGCTCCCACGGCATTCCCTGAGCCTGTACAATGCGCTCCCGTTCACCGCACCCCTTTGAAGTCTGAGAGACCGGATGCAATACGACCATATCAAGGTACCGCCCGATGGCGCACCGATCACTGCCAATCGCGACCATTCACTGAACGTTCCCGATAACCCGATCATTGCTTACATCGAGGGTGACGGCATAGGTATCGACGTCACGCCTGTCATGCTGGACGTCGTCAATGCGGCCGTCGAGCGCGCTTACGGCGACAAGCGAGCCATTCACTGGATGCAAATTTACGCCGGCGAGGCGGCCACAAAAATCTATGGCGAGAACGAATACCTGCCCGAGGAAACACTGCACGCGCTGCAAAAATACGTAGTTTCGATAAAGGGCCCGCTGACGACGCCGGTTGGCGGCGGCATCCGCTCACTCAATGTCTCCATTCGCCAGACGCTCGACCTGTTCGCTTGCGTCCGCCCGATTCGCTACTTTCCAGGTGTATCGACGCCCATGAAAGAATCCGACCTCGTCAATATGGTCGTATTCCGCGAAAACACGGAAGACATTTACGCCGGCATCGAGTACCCGGCCGGTTCCCAGGAGGTGCAGAAACTGATCAAGTTCCTGCAGAACGAGTTGGGCGTCAAAAAGATTCGTTTTCCGGCGAGCTCCGGCATCGGCATCAAACCGGTATCGCGCGAGGGCTCGCAGCGCCTGGTGCGAAAGGCCATCCAGTACTGTGTCGACAACGACTTCAAGTCCGTGTCGCTGGTGCACAAGGGCAACATCATGAAAGTCACCGAAGGTGCGTTTCGTGACTGGGGCTTTGAAGTTGCACGCGAGGAGTTCGGCGCAACGCCGATTGATGGCGGCCCGTGGCTGACTTTCAAGAACCCGGTTACCGGCACTGACATCGTCATCAAGGATGTCATTGCCGACAACTTCCTGCAGCAGATCCTGCTGCAGCCGGAGGAATACGATGTCATCGCGACGCTGAACCTGAATGGCGATTACATTTCAGACGCACTTGCAGCCCAGGTCGGCGGCATTGGCATCGCGCCGGGCGGCAACATAGGCAAGGGTGTCGCGGTGTTTGAAGCGACACACGGCACGGCGCCTGGCTTCGCCGGCAAGAACCGCGTCAACCCCGGCTCGCTGATCCTGTCGGCCGAAATGATGTTGCGCTACATCGGCTGGACCGAGGCAGCCGAGCTGATCATCAAGGGCGTCGCCAACACGATCGCAAACAAGGAACTGACATTCGACCTCGCGAGGTTGCGCGAGGCGATTCGCGCTCCCAAGCGCAAGGTAAACCCGAGCGACAAACACGAAGTCGAGGACGAACTGCAACACCTGATCCCGGGAGCCAGGCTGCTCGGCACGCGCGGCTTCGGCCGTGCCATTATCGCGCACATGGACGACTGACGCGCGTCTGATGAAGGCTATCTATAAAGAGGATTGCCGTGCCTGCCCCAGGCTGGCCACCTTTCTCGACGACGTACACGAGCGGCACCCGGGGTACTGGTGCCGCCCGGTACCGCCGTTCGGCGCAATGGATGCGCGCTTGTTGATCGTTGGCCTCGCTCCCGGCATGCACGGCGCCAACCGGAGCGGCCGGCCGTTCACCGGCGATCACGCCGGAATCCTGCTGTACCGGACGCTCTATGAATTTGGTTTCGGCAGCCGGCCAGACGCGGTCTCGGTCGATGACGGCCTGGCACTGACTGACGCGCGCATTACAAATGCCGTCAAGTGCCTGCCGCCGGACAACAAGCCGGTCGGCGCGGAGATCAACACCTGCAATGATTATCTGGCCAACGAATTACAGACACTGCAGTCCGGTTCGGTGGTCATCGCGCTCGGTGGCATTGCACACCGCGCCACTATCAAGGCGCTGGGCCTGCGGCAGGCCGGTCATGCCTTCGGCCATGCGGCCGAGCATGAGCTGCCGAATGGCATCAGGCTGCTGGATTCCTACCACTGCAGCCGTTACAACACGAATACCGGCCGGCTGACCGACGCCATGTTCCGTGCCGTATTCGCGCGCGCGAAAGAGCTTCTCGACAAGACCGTACAGTGAGCCGGAACGACGCCACCCAGTTCGACCCCAAGGACTTTATCCGGAGCCTGACGCACCGTCCGGGCGTCTACCGCATGCGCGACGGGGACGGCAACGTCATCTATGTCGGCAAGGCCCGCGACCTGAAAAAACGGGTGGCGAGTTACTTTGGCCGCGCGCACACCGACGTCAAGACTGCGTCCATGCTGACCTTCGTTGCTGATATCGACGTCACGGTGACGAATACCGAAGCCGAAGCGTTGCTGCTCGAATACAACCTGATCAAGAAGCACAAGCCGC
>CAZLNH010000374.1:0-15446 GCA_964560775.1 uncultured Woeseiaceae bacterium
GTGCTCAAGGCCCGAACCGTTAAAACCTAACTTGAGCTGGTCACGGATTGTCCCTGCCTGCCGGGTAGTTCGTGATGAGATTAAAGGCGGGATAAGCATGTAGACCTCAGGGCGGAGGACTTGCGGACGCGGGTTCGATTCCCGCCGCCTCCACCATCAAAGAGTTTTCACGGCTGTGAAATCTCAGGAAAAAGCGCCCTTAGTGGCGCTTTTTTTTGATCTAAATCAGGTAAATACTACTAGGACAGGTATATCTCGGGATATCCAGCCCATGGAGATCATGGCGCTGATTGAGCGTATCGAGGACCGCGGGGCCGGCGAGATCGCAACGAGAGTTCTGCAACGGATGCGGGCCGTCTTCTCCAGGGCCGTGGCTCTCGGTTACCGAGACGTCAACCCGGCCTCCGAGCTTCACAATCACCTGAAGCCGCGCAGGAAGGGCCAACAGACCGCGCTTGGCGCCGAGGAACTCCCGGCATTTTTACAAGCACTCGATGCGTACAGCGGCGACCCGGCGACACGCCTCGGTCTGCGCCTGCTGATTCTCACCCTCGCTCGCACCAGCGAAGTTCGCGAAGCAAAGTGGACCGAGTTTGACCGGGAGCAAGGGACGTGGACAGTACCAGCAGAGCGAATGAAAAATCGCCGCGAACACCGCGTGCCCCTGTCGCAGCAGGCGCTCGCCGCGCTCGAGGAGCTACACAATGTCACTGGCCATTCGCAGTGGTTGATGCCTGGGCGGCTCGAGGACAAGCCGGCAAGCCAGAACACCATGATCTTCGCCGTCTACCGGATGGGCTTTCACAAACGTACGACCGTGCACGGCTTACGCGCTCTGGCTTCTACGATCCTGAACGAGGCCGTTACGGAGGTCGACGGCAGGAAGCATCGCATGTGGTCCGTCGACGCGGTGGAGCGCGCCCTCGCCCACACCGAGCAAAACAAGGTTAAAGGCGCCTATGACCGGGGTGATCGGTTCGAAGAGCGGACGCGCCTGATGCAGTGGTGGGCGAACTACCTCAGCAGGGTCGCGGACGCGAACCACAGCTTTGGGTAACCGGCCCGCATTCCCTACGAACAACAAGAAATTAATGACATTAAGAAACCACGCTGACGATTGAAGTGATTTCTTGCTGCGACGCCGGGACATGCCACCAACAATCGTCACCGTCGATATCACATTAATGCGGGAGACGATTTGATGAAACGGCTAATCACTGACAAACAGTTGAGGGAAAAGCTCGGCGGCTGCTCGAACATGATGATCTGGCGTTTACGGCGGGACGGCAAACTTCCAATGCCGAAGAAGCTGGGCAATCGAAATGTCACGCCAGAGGACGAGGCGGACAAGGCTATTCAGCGTCTACTGCCGTGTGAAGTGGGCACGAGGTCATCCATCGGTTCGCGAGATTCGAACGCATCTCAATAGTGTATCGAGGCACCCGCTGCGCTTACCCGATCTAGGTTCGGACGATGCCAGGCCGCTCGTGCCCGAGCTCGCGGCTGATGGTCAACCGGGCCTCTTGATCCATCTTTCGGTGTTCTACCGAAAGCGACCTGGCGGCCGGGCCACCCGCTGTGGGCGATCCCCATCGTGTCAATTCTTCGTATCGGTCTTGAGCGTAGGCATGTCGCAAGCCGTGCATCCGCGAAAGACCCGCACAGATAGTCTGGCCCTCGTAGATCCGGAGCTGCTGCCGGTAATTGAGGTGGCCCGGGATCAGCGAACCTTTGCCGGCCAGCCGGTAGGCGCTGTCCAGCACGGCCCGCTGCATGGCAGCGCCCGACGTATGCAACCCGGGTGATATGCCGGGGCGGCGGCTCTGGAACGCGGCGATGTTGCCGAAATATCGGGCAGGGGGAAAATAGCGATCTCGATGTTGCGTTCGAGATTGATCGATTGACCGATCAGGAGGCAATCGACCACTTTCGAGACCGTGTCTATCCGAGGTGGCAGAACGAACTCAAGCAACTGTCCGGTTTGTCGGTTCATTTGGAGGCGCATGTGGGGGACGCTACCAACGTTGCCAAGTATGTCGAAAACTCTGGAGTGCTCCTGTACTCTGGTGAGTGCTACTGTATGAAAGAGTCCCGTAGCCAGTAAAGCGCGTTGCCGCAACAAATCACTGCACCCGACACTTGACCCAGCCCGCCTTGCGCTCCCGCTCCAGGTGAGCTAGACGTTGGGCGACATAATGGGCACGTTCGGCGCAGGCTTTGGCCACTTGATTCTCCCGTTGCAAGCCCCATTCAGTTGTCGATGCCCATTGGAGCCCGTCCCGAGGGTCGGTCGTTGGAGCAATCAGGGAGAATTTTATGGCGCAGTCTGAACCTCTGCGGGGTGAACCATCGGGGACGACCGATCAAACCCCTCAAGCCTCCCCGGCCGAAACCATCCTGCAGCCGGATGCACTCCGGTTACGAGAGTTCATTGATCGATTGACCCCGTCGGTCTTCGTCGGGCTGCTCACCGTCGAGGGGAATGTAATCCACGCCAATCGAGCGGCCTTGGATGCAATCGGCGCGACTTTGGATGACGTGGTCGGCAAGCCATTTGTGACGACGCCATGGTGGTCGTTTTCCGAGATCGCCATGAAGCGCCTGCGATCGGCAATCAACGACGCAGCCCGTGGAATTGATTCCCGCTTTGACGTCCTGGTTCAGGACAAGGAAGGCCGCGTACTGGCTCTGGACTTTTCGCTTCAGCCCCTCCATGGGTTAAACGGCACGGTGGAGTACCTGATTCCGTCCGCTCGCGATATCAGCGAAGGGAAGGCGGCGGAACAGCGCCTCCTCTATCTGGCCAAATTTGACGAACTCACGGGGCTGCCCAATCGCGACCTGTTCGGTGAGCGCCTGCGCGAAACGACCGCAGATGCCAATCGCAATGGTTCTCGAATTGCGGTTCTGCTTGTAAACCTGGATCGTTTCAGTCTCGCCAACGACGCCCTTGGTCACGGCGGCGGCGACGAAGTGCTGCAAGCTGCGGCAAACCGGCTAGCGGGCTGTGCGCGCGAGACGGATACGCTCGCCCGCCTCGGCGGTGACGAGTTCGCCTTTATCTTGTCCGGCGACCACGCAGACGTATCCCGCATTGAAGGCGCGGCGCAGCGCGTCGCGGACGCCTTTGCGCACCCCGTGCTCATTGCCGGACGCGAGGTGTATCTGACGTGCAGCATCGGCGGTGTGGCTCGCGCCGACTCGAGCGTGAGCGAGGACCGATTGCTTAAGAACGCATATAGGGCTCTGAACGCCGCGAAAAGCAAGGGTGGGAATATCGCCCACTTCTACTCGCTGGTGTCCACACCGCACGATTCCGAGCGGCTTGACTTGGAGTCCGCACTTCGCAACGCGCTCAAGCGCAACGAACTCTTGTTGCATTACCAACCGCAGGTCGACCTCCGTTCGGGGGCTATTGTCGGTGCCGAGGCCTTGATGCGCTGGCGACGACCTGACCGTGGGATGATTCCACCCGGCCGATTTATACCGATCGCAGAGCAAACAGGCTTAATCGTCCCTTTGGGTATGTGGGCATTGAAAAGCGCGCTCGGCGCAATGAAGCGTCTGCGCGAACAGGGCCTGCGCATCGAGCATGTGAGCGTCAACCTTTCGGCCCGGCAGTTTCATGAGGATCTCGTTACGCAGATTGAGAAGCTTGTTCGCCAAGCCGACGTCGAGCCCGGCTCATTGACCCTGGAGTTGACCGAGAGCGTGCTGATGGACGACGCTGAACACGCCGTCCGCACGCTCAGAGCCCTCAAGGCGCTTGGAGTGAAGCTGTCCTTGGATGACTTCGGGACTGGCTACTCGAGCCTGGCTTACTTGAACCGTTTCCCGTTCGACGTCGTCAAGATCGACCGTTCCTTTGTCCAGGAAATGCACAACCAGAGCAACGGTGCCGCCATCGTGGATGCGACGATAGGCTTGGCTCACAGCCTCGGAATGACGGTGGTCGCCGAGGGAGTCGAGTCCGAGAAGCAACTTGCCACTCTCAGATCCAGCGGATGCGATTATGTGCAGAGTTACGTCTTCTCACGACCCCTGCATATCGACGACCTGACATCTATGCTCCGCGAACGACCCGGATTTTCATTGCCGCCCAATGGTGGCATGCAGCCGACGCGCAAGAAGCGGCGCGACTGATTCCGAACGTTTGGCTAGGTTAACAGTCGCTGAATTTAACCGGCGGTGTTTAGACCTGGGATGCCCAACGAAAACTCAATCGTAGTATTTACGGACGGAGCATTGGATCGGGACACTACGCAGACCGGCGGAACCGGCTTCGTAATAAAGTTTCCAGATCTAATTGGTATTCCAGACATAAAACAGTCATTTCGCAGAGATGGCCAAGGTATCCATCGCCTAGAAATTGTAGCGATACTGGAAGCGCTGGTATTACTCAACAGGTGGCTCAAAAATAATAGTGAACATATCAAGTCCATTTCAGGGGTTGTCATTAATACAGATAGATTTTCGCTAACGGAGCTGCTAAATCCATGGAGGGTATCTGCTTGGAGGAGGAACGGCTGGCAAAACCATGAAGGAAAGCCGATCAAAGATAAAGATCTTCTAGACAAGATCGACAAAAGCCGGAAGAAACTGAGCAAACGGATCTATGGAAGAGTTGAATTAGTCTATCTCAGGAGGAAATTCAATAAGGAAGCCGATAAACTTTCCAAACTCGGAAAAAGGGGCGCTGAAAAAAGCAGAATAATCTTAGGCGAGAAAGGATCAAAGATAGCGAAGAGGCTGTTCGATGGCGACGAGATCAAGTATTCCAATTTAAAAGTTGGAGAGTTCTTGGACATTCGCGTTTATATGAAAGATCCTGTGCAAAAGGAATTTGAAGTTTTGGGAGAGATTTTCGAAGGCGAGCATTTTAGCAAGAAGATAAGAATCTATGTTTCTTTTATGGAGGAGCTGGACCTGCACCGACAGCACTACTATAGATTTACTATCAAAGAGGTTCATAAGCATCACATAAGAGTTATGCCGGGCTTCGAAAAGATCGACCCTGAGTAAAATCAACCAAATCGATCTGGGGGCATCTATGGGGGTATTTCTGACGTTTCGCAATATAGACTATTGAATCATAAGGTCCTAAAACTGCCGCCGCCTCCACCAAAAAAACGGGGGCCCCGGTTGGGGCCCCCGCCCCATCTACTAGATCCGGAACAGTTCTTTTTGTCCATCGTGGCTGTCACTGTCCGCCGGGACTGGTCTTTCGTACCAGTCGATCCGGCGAGTCAGATACATAATCATGGCCAGTGCTACCCAGAGGCCAATCGACCCGGCAAGTAGCGCGTAGGTTTCTGCCTTCAACGTCATGTACAGGAAACAGTAAAGTACGAAAAGAACACCCCCAACGATGATGGCGCGGCTGCGTTGAGCCAGGACAGAGTAGCTGTAGGCGACAATGAGCCCGCTCGAGGCAAATGCGCTCGCACTATACGCCCACCCGAATCCAATGTGCTCCGCGAGCGAGATCAATAGCAGGAAGAAGATAACGTTGGCCGAACCGACCATGAGGTATTGCAGCGGATGCAACCTTAGCCCGGCAACAACCTCGAACATGAAGTAGCTGACGAAGGTCAGGACGACGAAGAGCACGCCATAGGTGACCGCTCTCA
Source organism: uncultured Woeseiaceae bacterium (assembly GCA_964560775.1). Taxonomy (GTDB): domain Bacteria; phylum Pseudomonadota; class Gammaproteobacteria; order Steroidobacterales; family Woeseiaceae; genus Woeseia. The sequence continues at coordinate 5,631 of CAZLNH010000374.1, forward strand.
GCGTAAGTCGGTAGACGCTGATCGGCATGTACAGGTCAACGCCGAAAATCGCTGCTGCCGTCGCAGTCGTAGCGCCGGACCCTTTCGTCCAATTTGACGGAAACGACCGACCGATGCTGGAAACTTGCCACTCTGCGTTGAATCCGTCGTCGCTGACCTCGCGCGTGGCGGGCAAATAATTACCGGAAAAACTCGGCGATGGCCACGTTGACTCAATGTTTGCACGAGTTGCGTCGCCGAGCGGCAGGAAAGAAAGCGATTCGCTTCCCTTGATATTCAGTACCGTGTCAAAGGCAAGGTCCCCGATCCGGTCGGGTTTAAGGATTTCACGCAATGGGGCCTGGATCTGCGGTGGGAGCCCGCCAACCAGCTGGCCGCCGGGCACAAAGGCATGCGTCTCGCCGTCAATTTCGAGCGCAGGCGTCTCCGCGAGCGCACGACCGTCACTCACCCCGACGACGATGGATGCGTCCGCCCAGTGAATGTTCGCGTCGTCGATGCCGAGGTTTCCGGTATCAATGGCAGCGAACTTACCGTGCAGTCGAATGCTGGCGGAATAGACCGGGACGCTGTAAATGCCGCGGTATCGAATCTCCGAGTCAACGGTTGCGTCGATGTTGAGTTTCCCCGGGAGAATATACATCTCGGTGCGATTGACGAACCTTTCCCCTCGGTCGTTTACTTGCTCGATGTCATAGGGCAGGACGAGCACCGGGCCCGCTATGAGCTGCGATTGACCCCACGTTCGCTGAATGTCGAGCCTGGCGGTCTGGTGGATCTGGTCCCTGTCGTTGATCGTTTCTCTGACCATTCCCAGAGGGATCAGCAGTAGCAAAATCAAAAAGCCGATCGTAAATACCTTGACTGACGCCGATTGGCGTAGCCTCGAAACTATTGTCTGCATCGCAGCGCTCCCATTGGCTGTGGGAGATTAAAACTGCCAATAGTGCCGGCGACATGAAATAAAAGTGGCCAATAGTGACAAGGCAGTTATTGCGAATGCCCGGTCGACGCACCCGCGTAACGGTTGTTGTTGATTGACAGGCCCCGAAGTATAAATGCCGGGTGAAGCCGCTGCACTGGCCGGGCGCGCGCGCTGTGTATCCGACTCCGCTGGCGCGGGCAGCTTCCGCCCATCGGCAACTGACAGCATCACTAGAATTGGAGAACGACCGTGCCTTATGACCGCAAAGCCGACCTGCCCAAGGCTGTGCAGGACTCCCTGCCCGAGCATGCGCAGACCATCTATCGCAAGGCCTTCAACAACGCCTGGGACGAATACAGCGACCCGGACGACCGGCGTGGTGACACAAGCCGCGAGGAGACCGCGCACCGTGTCGCCTGGGCGGCAGTGAAGGGTTCCTATGAGAAAAAAGGCGATCGCTGGGTGAAAAAGGAATAAGACGCTATTCAACGCCAGCATGCTGTGTGCGGTAGCGCACGGTGATATGCTACAGGGGTATTACAGTGCGGTTACTGGCGATTGTTGAGTTGAAATGCGGAACTCCGGACCGCGAGGTCGGTTTTGACAGTACTGCTTGATTTTAGGGACGACACCCGTCTGGCGGCCCCGCTGGCCGTGTCTTGCGCCTATAATGAAGAGGCACAACACTCAGATATCGCGAATAGCCAGGCACGGAGACCATTCCGGGATTCGAGGAAATCAGTGAGCAACAAGTCCACACCACCAACCCCGCCGCCGCCCACAGCAAATCGACTGCTGGCGGCGCTGCCCGAAGCGGAGTACCAGCGCCTGGCGCCGCACCTGGAATCGTTTGACCTGCCGCTCGGCCTGGCAGTTTACGAATCCGGCACCCAGCTGAGCCATGTCTATTTTCAGACTGATGGCATAGTTTCGATGCTTCATGTGCTGGAAGATGGCTCCTCGGCGGAAATCGCGGTCACCGGCAGCGAAGGCGTGGTCGGCATTGCACTGTTCATGGGTGGCGGGCACACCTCCAGCCGTGCAGTGGTGCAATGCCGCGGTCATGCCTACCGGTTGCGGGCCGGCTACATGATGGAGGAATTCGAACGCGGCGGCTATTTGCACAGTTTGCTGTTGCGGTTCACCCAGGCGCTCATCACCCAGATGGCGCAGACCGCGGTGTGCAACCGGCATCACTCGGTCGACCAGCAGCTATGCCGCTGGCTGCTGCTGAGCCTGGACAGGCTACCCGGCAATGAAATCAACATGACCCAGGAACTGATTGCGAACATGCTGGGTGTGCGCCGGGAAGGCGTCACCGCCGCGGCAGGTCACCTACGTCGTGCAGGTCTGCTGTCCTACAAGCGCGGCCTGATCACGGTGCTGGACCGGGCGGGACTGGAAAAGCGGGTATGCGAGTGCTATGCCGTGGTCAAGCGGGAAACCGATCGTCTGCTGACCAAACGAGAGAAATCCCATGCCCAGCCGCAGACGGCCTGACCGTATGCCGGCAGCATACGGGTTTAGCGCATCCGCAATTTCGGCTGCAACGCGCTCCTCTTCGGGACGCGATCAAAAAAAGCATCTAATGGAGGTTGTATGACCGGACAATTCGGCCAGCCGCTTAAACAACAGTTATTGCGGCGGCAAGCTGAGGAAATGCTCAAGGAAGGCAGCGTGCAGCCGACGTACGGTTGGCTGACCAGTTCGGATGCCCTGAGCCTGCTGCACAAACTGGCGAGCACGCCGGGAAGCGCGGCCGATGCGTTAAAGCTGTTGCATGAATTGCAGGTTCACCAGGTTGAACTGGACATTCAACATGAGCAGCTTGAAGCCAGGCAGGAGGAGCTTTCCGAAGATCTGGTCCACTGTGCGCGCCTCTACGATTTTGCACCGGTGGCCTATATCAGCGTCAGCAGGGATGGCAAGATCAACAGGGCCAATATCGCCACGGCGGCGTTGTACGGCGTGGATCACGATGAGCTCATCGGCCGCAACGTCGATGACTTCCTTGAACCGGAAAGCCGGGCGGTGCTGCGAAAGCTGGTGGCACGGGTACGCGACGGCGACCTCGACGAAACCTGCGAAGTGCGTACCAAAGCCGGCCCCGCGTTACATGTCAAGGCCGGTTTGATTCCCGGCGAACCGTCCATTCTGATGGTCCTCGTGGCACTCGCGGAAACCGGCAAGCCCGTCCAGCCCGCCTGAATTTCATCCCCCGCCGCTCCGAATGCGGTACCCTACCGCACATAACAGCAGGTCTGCCTTCATCCTGCAGCGCTAACTCCTTACGCGCTGCCCGGCGGGCCGGCACACTGACACAGGTCGCGGGGGCCTGTGCAGACTGACCAACTGCCCGGCTCCCCCGGACGAGGGCATCCATGGCTTCATTGAAACCCGACGCGCGCCCCACTGGGCAGGTTGCCCCCCGCATCGTCGGCCTGGGCGCCTCGGCGGGCGGCCTGGTCCCGCTGGAGGAGTTCTTCGGGCAGGTCCCGCCGGAGAGCGGCATGGCATACATCGTGGTGCAGCATCTCGACCCCACGCAAAAGGCCCTCTTGCCAGAGCTGTTGCAGCGGACAACAGCAATGGCCGTGCGGGAGGCGAAACATGAAATGCGCGTCGAACCCGACTGCGTCTATATCATCCCGCCAAATTCCGAACTCAGCGTGATGCACGGGAAGCTGAATCTGAAGGCACCTGCCGAACCGCGCGGCCAGCGGTTGCCGATTAATGTGCTGTTCTCATCCCTGGCCCGCGACCAGGGGGAACGGGCGGTCGCGGTGGTGTTGTCCGGAATGGGCGCGGACGGCACCCTGGGCCTGCGGGCGGTCAAGGCGGTCGGCGGGCTGGCGGCGGTACAGCAACCCGACACGGCACAGTTTGACTCGATGCCGAAGAGCGCCATTGCCGCGGGTTGCGCCGACATCGTCGCGCCGCCCGCCGAGTTGCCGGAACGTATCATGGCCTATATCACGCGGTTGAACGCGCTGGCGCCAGAAGCAAGGAGCGAGAAAGAAACAAAGACAAGGACAAAGCAGGAAACGAGTTCCTCGGACGCGGCGCCTATGGAAACTGTGTTCCGGGTGTTGCGCGAGCGCACCCGGCATGATTTCTCCAGCTACAAACTGAGCACGCTCAAGCGCCGGATCGAACGGCGCCTGGCGATTCATGCGATCCCCGAGCTGGAACAGTACGCGAACTACCTCCAGGACAACGCCCAGGAAGTTGACCTGCTGTTCAAGGAATTGCTGATCGGGGTGACCAGTTTCTTTCGTGACGCCGCGGTCTGGGACCATCTGGCAGCGGACGTGGTGCCGGAACTACTGGCGCGGCGCAGTGGGGAACACAGCCTCCGCGCCTGGGTGGTCGGCTGTTCCACAGGCGACGAGGCCTATTCCCTGGCCATCGTATTCACCGAGGCGATGCAACGGCAGGCCAAGGGGCATGAGTTCAGCCTGCAGATTTTTGCGTCCGACCTGAGCCCGGATGCCATCAGCGCGGCTCGCCGAGGCCACTATCCGCTGTCGATCCGCGACGACATATCGGAAGAACGGCTGGCGCGCTTTTTCAGCGCCCATGATACCCACTACCAGATCAACCAGGACATACGGGACATGGTGCTGTTTGCCCAGCACGACGTGCTGCTCGATCCGCCATTCACCAAGCTCGACCTGCTTGCCTGCCGCAACCTGATGATCTATCTGGACACCGCGCAGCAGCGTTTGCTGGTGCCGTTGTTCCATTACAGCCTTCGTCCCGGCGGCGTGCTGTTGCTGGGCACCGCGGAAACGGTGGGGCGCTTCAATAATCTGTTTGTCCCGATCAACTCCAAGCTGCGAACTTATCTGCGGCAGGACAACGGCGCTGCTGTCGGCGTCGACTTTCCGGTGCATCCGCGTCGTCCGCGAGCCACAGAAAAAAAGGAGATATACGTGTCACCCCCCACCTCCACCCCCGAGTCCACCCCTGCTGGCAATACCAGGAACCTGCAGCAGGCGGCCGACCAGGTGCTGCTGCAGGTGTATGCGCCAGCGGCCGTCGTTATCAGCAGCCAGGGCGACATCGTCTACATCAGCGGGCGCACCGGGAAATACCTGGAACCGGCAGCCGGCAAAGCCAACTGGAACTTCTACGCCATGGTGCGCGAGGGCCTGCGCGCACGTCTCGGCGACGCTTTGCATCAGGCCGCCACGCAAAGGGAAGCAGTGCATATACGTGGCATGAAATTTCTAACGCCGGGCGGCGAGAACCAGACCGTCGATGTCACCGTACAGGCGCTACAGGATAATCCTGCACTGAAGAATATGTTCATGGTGGTGTTCAAGGATGTCGCGCCAGCCCCGAACCGCCGCGTCCGGCGTAAGTCGCAATCGGCGGAACAGGCAGCGGAGTTGCAGCAATGCCTCGATGAGATCCAGATGTTGCGCGAGCAGAACCGCACGACCCGGGAAGAACTGCAATCGTCCAACGAAGAACTGATGTCCACCAATGAAGAGCTGCAGTCCACCAACGAAGAGCTGCAATCCACCAACGAAGAGCTGTCGACTTCGAAGGAGGAAATGCAGTCGATGAACGAGGAACTGCAAACCATCAATGCCGAGATGCAGACCAAGCTGGACGATCTTGCGCTGGCGCAGAGCGACCTGTCCAACATCCTGAACAGTGTCGACATCGCCATCCTGTTCCTGGACAAGGAGCTCAACGTCAGGCGCTATACCGATCGGGCGGCGAAGATCATCAACTTGAGGGAAAGCGACGTCGGGCGGCCGCTCACCGACCTGACGACCATGCTCGAGTATCCCTCCTTGCGGGACGATGCCGCCGAAACGCTGCGCACGCTGGCGAGTTGCGAAAAGCAGATTCATGCCACCGACAACCGATGGTTCGCGGTGCGCATCATTCCCTATCGCCGGCTGGACAATGTGATCGACGGCGTCGTGCTGACCCTCGTCGACATCACGGCGAGCAAGGCGCTTGAGTCGTCGCTGCGTGCGGATGCGAAGGACTGAGCAAAACGCACCCGATGATCCGCCAGGGACGTTGGCACCAGGTCCCGCGACACGCTGTAGCCTTCGGTTAACTACCGCACCGAAGGACCGTACCCGGATGCGTATTATTCCTGCTGTGAAGGAATAACTTTGTAGTGAAACGCTTCGGCGGTTTTGCGCCTGCCACAGACCGGGTTCGCCTCATGACCACCGCCGCACGACGCGCGCTGACCGCCTACCGCCGCAAGCGCGACTTCGACCATACTGCGGAGCCGAGCGGCGATCAGACACCATCTTCTCAAGGCCAGCGCTATGTGATGCACAAGCACGCCGCGAGCCACGATCACTACGATCTCCGCCTCGAGGAGGATGGCGTTCTGCGTAGTTGGGCGCTGCCCAAAGGGCCGAGCCTGAAACGCGGCGAGAAACGCCTGGCGGTCGAGGTTGAGGATCATCCCATCGAATACGGCGCATTCGAAGGCACCATTCCCAAGGGCCAATACGGCGGCGGAACCGTGATGCTATGGGATGCAGGCAGCTGGGTTGTGACCGGCAAGCACAATGCCGACCGCATCGACTTCACGCTCGGTGGAAGTAAGTTGAAGGGTGCATGGACACTGGTACGGAGCGGCGGCAGGCCCGGCAGACCTGTAAACAACTGGCTTCTGATCAAACGCGGTACCGATGACGTCAGCGCTGCGCAGGCACACGATCGCAGTATTCACAGCGGCAGAAACATGGCAGAAATCGCCCGCGGTAGTGCGTTCGATCAACCGGCATCTGCGATAGCAGACGGCGCCCCGGTGTCGCCTGCCGACATTCCCGGTGCACGCCGCGGAGCCTTACCCGAAAGCTTCGCCCCCCAACTTGCGACACTCGCGGAGGCCGCGCCAGTCGGCGACGACTGGATACACGAAATCAAGTTCGACGGGTACCGGATAATTGTTCATGTCGGTCGACGCAAAGCGCGCTTACTCACTCGCAACGGCCACGATTGGACTGGGCGTTTCGCGGCGCAGGCGGAAGCGCTTGGAGCGCTTGCCGCCAGGGATGCCATTCTCGATGGCGAGATGGTTGCAGTGGAAAGCGGAGGCGCACCAAGCTTCAGCCTGCTGCAAAGTCTGATCAGTGCGAAAGATACCGGGTCTCTGGTCTTGCAGCTCTTTGACCTCATGTACCTGGATGGCTTTGATCTGACAGGGGCAACGCTCCTCGATCGCAAAGCTGCGTTGCGACGGCTGCTCCAGCAAAGCGGCCTCGCGGTCACAGGTTCGGCGATACAGTACTCCGACCACATAACGGGACATGGCAAGGCCTTCTTCCAACAGGCCTGCGAGATGGGCATCGAAGGCACCGTGGCGAAGCGGGCCGATGCGCATTACAGCAGCCGCCGCAGCAAAGCGTGGCTGAAAATCAAATGCTCGCAGGACGCCGGGTTTGTCGTCGGCGGATTTACCCGGCCGTCCGGTTCGCGTAAAGGGTTCGGTGCTTTGTTGCTTGGCAGCCTGGATGGCTCTGCGCTGCACTACGAGGGTCGAGTCGGCACCGGCTTCAGTTCCGCACAGCTGGAGCGACTGCATGCCTTGCTACGTAAAGACAGTCAACCGGAATCGCCCTTCGCGGACGCTGTGCCCAATGCGCGCGGCGCCACGTGGGTCGCACCGCAGCTCGTCGTCGACGTCGCGTTCAGCGAACGCACGCAAGCTGGACACCTCCGCCACCCAACGTTTCGCGGTGTACGCGAGGACCTCAACCCAGGGGATATCGCCATGCCCGCAGCAGCTGCCAACGCGTCCCGCCCTGCCCCGCACCGCGCACCGGCTGGTGCGGGACAGGACGCTGTAGTCGAGGGGATCCAAATTACTCATCCGGAGCGCGTGATCTATCCGGATAGCAGCCTCACCAAGCTCGACGTAGCCCGCTTTTATGCGGACATCCAGGACTGGTTGCTGCCGCTGCTTGCCAATCGCCTGCTCTCGCTGGTCCGTTGCCCGGATGGAAGCCAGCAGGAATGCTTCTTCCAGAAGCATCTGCTCGCGAGCCAGGCGCGCAACGTACCGCGGCAAGACTTTCGGCAGAGCAAGGGCGCAAAGCCATATGCCTACGTGCAGTCAATCGCGCATGTCATCGCACTGGTGCAGTCGGGCGCGCTTGAGTTCCACGCGTTCGGCAGCCAGATCACGAAACCCGAGCATCCGGACCTGATGGTATTCGATCTCGATCCATCGCCCGGTGTGCGGTGGCAGGACGTTCTCGTTGCTGCGCGAGAGCTCCGCGTACGTCTTGAAGCGCTCGGTTTCACTGCATTCGCGCGCACGACCGGCGGCAAGGGTCTGCACGTGGTCGTGCCGCTCGTTCCTTCCACGGACTGGGAGGGCGTCAAGGCCTTCACGAAGGCTTTTTCCGAGCGGTATGCAGCCGACGCTCCGTCCCGCCTGACGACCAAACTTTCCAAAGCGCAGCGTCGAGGAAAAATCTTCATTGACTATCTACGCAATGGACGGGGCGCCACGGCGATCGCATCCTATTCAACCCGTGCCAGGCCCGGGGCGCCGGTGGCAGTGCCGGTGCGGTGGGATGAAGTGAAGCCATCGCTGCGCCCGGATCGCTACACGGTCGCCAACCTGCGCCGGCGCCTCGCAGCCCTCAAGGAGGACCCGTGGGGCGATTTTTACGACGCCCGCGTCGCGATCACACCCCGCATGCGGAAGGCAGTAGGACTGTGACAACGCACAGCAAGGACGACGCATTCGGCACGGCGCCGGGTTGGTGGAAGGCGCCAGGACCTGAACTCTGTCCGTGGTGCGAACAGCCCCATCATTTCCACGCGATGCTCTATTGCAGTGACTGCGATGCCATCGTTTGTGCGGTGTGCGTGGTCGTCAGTATCGGCAGTGATCCCCGCTGCCCTGCCTGTCACGGTACGTCGGGAGAATTGTGATGACAGCTCGCGCGATCTGGAAAGCAGTGATCCAGTGCGGCAAGTTGCAGGTACCCGTGAAGCTCTATTCCGCGATCGAGGACCGGAACATCCGATTCCGTATCTTAAGCCGCAAGGATACGCAGCCTGTCCGCCAGGCCATGGTTAACCCGGAGACCGGCGAGACCGTGCCGCACGACGAGACGCGGCGCGCCTATGTGGCCGAAAACGGCGACCGGACCATCCTCGAGTCGTCCGAGCTCGACGCGCTTGCGCCCGAAAAGTCACGGGACATCAACATCGTCGCGTTCCTGCCGCCCGGGCAGATCGATCATCGCTGGTACGACAGGCCATACTATCTCGGTCCCGACGGCGATAGCGCGGCCTACTTTGCGTTCGCCGAAGCCGTGGACGGCAGCGAGCTCGAGGGCCTCGCGCGTTGGGTGATGCGGGGCAAGGCGTATATCGGCGCGCTGCGCCTCCATCAGGGTTATCCGGTACTGATGTCGCTCAGGCATGCAGACGAAGTTGTTACCGCGGCGAACCTCGAGGCACCCGGCGGCTCGGCCCTGAACCCGAAGGAGCTCGACATGGCGCGGCAGTTGGTTGGCATGCTCGAGGCGGAACTGGACCTGGCCAACTTTCACGATGCGTATCGTGATCGCGTAATGAAGCTGGTCGAATCGAAAGCGAAAGGTGGACGACGCCTCAAGCTCGTCAAGACATCGCCCAAGAAACCGAGCGACGACCTGCGCGGCGCCTTGCAGGCGAGCCTGAAGGCCGTGCGCAAGAGCGCGTGAGTACAAAAAATGGCAGAAGAACCTGGTGAGAAAACCGAGACTGTAAAGCCGTTCTGGTCGGGTGTCGTAACCTTTGGCCTCGTCAGCGTCCCGGTGAGCCTGTTCCCGGCGAATCGCGGCACAACGCTGCGCCTGCGGATGGTTGATGCGGAGGGTACCTTCCTCGAGCGTCGCTTCTTC
>CAZLNH010000375.1:0-6952 GCA_964560775.1 uncultured Woeseiaceae bacterium
CGCGCCCTACGACGGCATACTTGTGGCCGCGGCGGCATCGCGCGTGCCCGAAAAGCTGCTCGAGCAGCTGGCGCCGGGAGGCAGCCTGATCCTGCCGGTGGGCGGCAGCGGTCGCCAGGAGCTGACGTTGCTGACCCGCCTCGATGACCGCTACGAGCAGCAGTCCCTGGGTGCTGTCAGTTTCGTACCGTTGGTTTCCGGAAAATAGTGAGTTATCAGAATCTTGCGTATTTTAAATGATGTCATTTCTTGCTGCAGAGCCGCGCCAGCGTGAGCTTTGAGTTGTTCGGACCGCTGTACCGCAAGGTCCTCGCATGGTCCGCGCACCGCCATGCCGAGCGCTATCTCGCGGCGCTGAGTTTCGCCGAGTCCTCATTTTTTCCGATTCCGCCGGACGTCATGCTGGGCCCGATGTGCCTCGCGGCACGCGATCGTGCCTGGCGTTTTGCGACGATCACGACGATCGCGTCGCTGGCGGGCGGCATCGCCGGCTACGGCATTGGTTACTTCCTGTTCGACGCCATGGAGTCCTGGCTGCGCACGTCGCACTACTGGGATGCTTATATGCGCGGGCGTGCCTGGTTCGATACCTACGGTGTCTGGGCCGTCTTTATCGCGGGATTCTCGCCGATACCTTACAAGGTATTCACCATCGCAGCCGGCGTTGCGGTGCTGAACCTGCCGGCCTTCATACTTGCATCGCTGGTCGGCCGCGGGGCACGATTCTTCCTCGTCGCAGGCCTGGTCGTCGCGGGCGGTGAGCGCATGGCCGTGCTGCTGCCGCGGTATATCGAGCGCATTGGCTGGGGTGTCGTTGCCGCCGTCGTGCTGGCCGGCATCGGGTACCAGCTCGCGTCGTAACTTCGGGACGCAAGTCCGCGATGGAGCACTAACACCAGTGACCGTTATCCGACACACGGGGACGCTTTGCACCGGACCGGTCCCGGCAGAAGGGCATCGTGACTGCCGCGCGCTTTCTGTCGCGCTGGTCGCACTGTGCCTCATCGTGGCATCCGGCTGCGGCACTTCCGCCCGCTGGGACGCGACCCCGCAGCGGCAGCACGTCGTGCGTTCCGGGGAAACGCTGTATACGATCGCGTGGCGCTACGGCCGTGATCACCGCGAACTGGCCCGATGGAACGGTCTCGGCGACGGCTCGCTGATCTACCCGGGACAGGTGATCCGACTGAACCCACCGTCCGGTGCCACCACGTCAAGCTCGACGGGATCGCGGCCGGCCACGTCCGGCGCATCGGCGCCGCGCCCGCAGCCGCTGCCGGAGATTCCGTCAGCGCCGTCACCACGCTGGGCATGGCCGACTGACGGCCGCGTCGATGTCGAATTCGGAAAGCGGCCGGGCGCGGGCACCGGCGTACTGCTGGGCGGCGAGCGCGGGCAAAGCGTACGCGCGGCAGCTGACGGGCGGGTTGTTTACGCCGGCGGTGGACTAATCGGCTATGGTCAGCTTATTATCATCAAGCACAACGACACCTACCTCAGTGCTTATGGGCACAATGCGTCGCTACTGGTGAAGGAAGGCCAGAATATCAGGCAGGGACAGCGCATCGCGACAATGGGTGACGGACCAGGCCAGCAGCCGCGACTGCATTTCGAAATCAGACGCAATGGCAAGCCGGTTGACCCGCGACAGTTCCTGCCAGCGAGATAATCGACGCGCCGCTCCCGATCGAATTTGTCGCGGATTGCTCCACTCAGCGTGGGGACATCGATACGTGACACAGTCTCATCGCACAGGCAGTTCACACAGCACACGGGTCGGGCCGATTGACTCGCTGCGTCCGGGAAACGCGCGGGTGGAGGGCATTTCGAATGGCGCACTGCCGCCGGCTCCCGAGATCGATGTCACGCGGCTATACCTGAACGAAATCGGCAGTCCGGGCCTGCTGACGTCCGCTGAGGAGATAGAGCTCGGGCGTCGTGTTGCTGTCGGCGACGAATCCGCCAGGCGACGCATGATTGAATGCAACCTGCGCCTCGTGGTCGGTATTGCACGCCGCTACCTGAATCGCGGCCTGCCGCTGCTCGACCTCATCGAGGAGGGCAACCTGGGACTGATACACGCCGTCAAGAAGTTCGATCCGGAGCGCGGCTTTCGCTTTTCGACATATGCGACGTGGTGGATTCGCCAGACGATCGAGCGCGCCATCATGAACCAGTCGCGGACCGTTCGCCTGCCGATTCATATCATCAAGGAGATCAACGTTTGCCTCCGCGCGGCGCAGAAGTTGCGCCAGTCCCGGGCACAGGCGCCAACGGCGGCCGATATCGCCGAGGACGTCGAGCGCGACGTCGCAGACGTGGAACGACTGCTGGCGCTGCACGAGCACGCGACGATCACGTCGGCCGGCGATGACGAGCGCGCGCCGCTGGAATCAATAGCGGCGTCGCGCCACACCGAGCCTGCCCAGTGCGCGCAACGTGCCGCCGTCTGCCATCTCCTCGAACAGTGGGTTGCCGAACTCGGCGACAAGCAGCGCGCCGTCGTTGAACGCCGCTTCGGCCTGCACGGCCAGAGACGCCTCACGCTCGCCCAAATAGGCCGCGAACTGGGCGTCACACGCGAACGGGTCCGCCAGATCCAGATCGAAGCACTGCGCAACCTGCGCACGATGCTGGAGAAACAGGGCCTGACGAGCGATACATTGCTCGACTAGGCCGATAATCATATCGGGTCGAGCAGCAGGATCGCGACCGGGCGCCGTCCTTCCGCGACCAGGATATTGAAGGTCCGGGCCGCCGCCGGCGTGTCCATGAACTCGATGCCGATGCCGCGCCGTGCCATTGCGAAGACCAGCTCCCGCGGCGGCAGGACCTGGCTCCAGCCCGTGCCGACGACGACGAGCTCCGGTTCGAGGTCCACGAGCCGATCGATGTCGTCGGAACTCCAGTCCGCGGGTGAGGCCGGCGCCCAGTCGCGGACAACCTCGTCAGCCGTCAGCACGACATTGCCGGTGATCAGTTCATCGCCGACATGCAGCTGACCGCGCTCGACACGTCGAATCGTGATACTGGTAACGTCGTCGCGATGAAATTTCATTTCGGTTGCCGGGTAGCTGGAGACGGCCGGCACCGATTATTCGTGCTCGCGGTTACCATGGCCGCGGTCACAGATACTCCGCCCGGACAGAAGTCTGCCATCATACAAACATGCAGCGCCGGATCAACAAACGACTCATACAGGTTCCCGCAAGATGACGAGCGGCAGGTCGCACGCATTGATCGTATTGCCACCGCTTGCAGCGGACAGCGTGCATGATCGCGGCGTCAGGCGCTGGGTCGCTCGCGCGTCGGTGCAGAGGCAGCAGGCACCTGTGTCTGATCTCGACCGGCTGCTGAATGCGCTGGGTCTCGAGCGTCCGGTGTCGGGACTTGCGGCTCTGCGACTTTGGGGGCAGACCGGCGAACGGCCTGGCGATTGGATCGCGGCTGCCGACCCGGTGTTCCTGGAGGCGCGTCTCGACCGCGTGCATTTGCACGCCTTGCAGGACAGCGATTTGCCGGAAACGGACCTGGGGCCGCTGTACGACGACCTTGGCAGGGAACTCCCCGGCGATGCCGGGCACGCTGTCCGCCGCGTGGGGCAATGCGGCTACGTGGTTCGGGATGCGGCGATTGCCGCGGCGGCGCTGCCGCCGGCTGCCATCGATGGCTTCCGGCTCGATGAGTTTTTGCCCGACGGCGATGCGGCGGAATATCTCGCGCTGGTGGGTGAAATCCAGACCACGCTGCATCACCATCCGGTAAATGCCGCGCGGCAGGAGCGGGGCCTGTTGCCCGTCAACTCGTTGTGGATCTGGGGTGGTGGCCATGTACCGGAACCGCTGGCCGCGGATCTGCCGATGCTGTTCAGCGACGAGCCGCTGTCGCGTGGCTACTGGCACGGTGCTGATGCGCCGTGCGAGGGCTGGCCGGGCACGATAACGGACTGCGTGGAAGCTTCGGGAGGTGGCTTCGCGGCGGTCGTGCCGGATGCGGACGCGGCGATGCTCGGCCACCACCTGCGCGATCTTCTAAAGCTGCACAGGCGGCGAATATTGTCGCGCATCACGCTCGTTTTTCGGAACGGTATCGTTGCCGAGCGGCGTTCGTGGCATGCGTTGCGCATGTGGCGCCGCTACCAGCGCGTAATGGACGGGGTGCAGGCTTGAACAACGGCACAAGACCGCTAAGGAGCCGTCCGGAACCTCGCAGTCAGGTTCTCGACGCGCTCGGTGACTGGCATCCGCTGTTGCGACGGTTGTACGCAATGCGCGGCGTGTCGACGCCGGCTGAACTCGACTACGCGTTAAAGCACATGCAGCCCGTCGGTTCGTTGCGGGGCGTTGACGACGCCGTCGCGCTGCTGCGCGCGCATCGCGATCGGCGCATTACGGTGATTGGCGACTTCGACGCTGACGGTGCAACTAGCACGGCGCTTATGTTGCGATGCCTTGCCGACTTCGGCTACACCGATGTCGGCTATCTCGTGCCCAACCGCTTCGCGTTTGGCTACGGATTGACGCCCGAGATTGTCCGGGTCGCGCACGAGCGCAAACCGCAACTTCTCATTACCGTCGACAATGGTGTATCCAGCATAGATGGCGTCGCCGAAGCCAACCGTCTCGGTATGCAGGTGCTGGTTACCGATCACCACCTGCCCGGCACGGAATTGCCGGCTGCGGCTGCGATGGTCAATCCCAACCTGGACGGCAGCGATTTCGGCAGCCCGCACCTGGCCGGCGTCGGTGTTGCGTTTTACGTCATGGCCGCGCTTGGGCGCGCACTGGAGTCGCCTGCGCTGCCGGGCGCCGCGCGCATACCGGCCAGGTACCTGGACCTGGTTGCGCTCGGTACCGTGGCCGACGTTGTCAGGCTCGACCACAACAACCGCATACTCGTGCATCACGGACTCGAGCGTATTCGGGCAGGGCGTTCCGTGGCCGGCATCAAAGCCCTGTTGCGGCAGGCCGGTCGACTACCCGAGCGTGCGGTCAGCGGCGATCTCGGCTTTGCCGTCGGGCCGCGGCTCAACGCCGCCGGCCGGCTGGATGACATGTCGATCGGTATCGAGTGCCTGCTGACCGACGACGACCGCGAGGCAAACCGGCTCGCTGCAACGCTGGATGAAATCAATCGCGAACGCCAGGGCATCGAGGCATCGATGCGCGAGCAGGCATTCGCGCAGGTCGATGCGATGGACGCGGCGCGCCTTCCTTCCTGTATCAGCGTCTTTGATCCGAAATGGCACCAGGGCGTCGTGGGCCTGATCGCGGCGCGAGTGCGTGAGCGCTGTCACCGTCCCGCGATCGCGTTCGCCCGGGAGTCGCAAGGCCGCCTGAAGGGCTCCGCGCGCTCGGTCAGCGGCGTGCACATCCGGGACCTGCTCGAGGCGATGTCGACGGCGTCGCCCGGGCTCATTGAAAAGTTCGGCGGCCACGCCATGGCGGCGGGACTGAGCCTGCCTGAATCCAACTTCGATCAGTTCTGCAAGGTTGCGTCCGCGCAGCTGGCGCGGTTGTATCCAGAGGCCGATTTCAGTGGCGCCCTGATCACCGATGGCACATTGCCACCCGATGCGCTGACACTCGATTTCGCGCGTATCCTGCGCAACGCCGGACCGTGGGGCCCCGGGTTTGCCGAACCGCTGTTCCGCGGCGAATTCCGTGTCGTTGAACAGCGTACCGTTGGCGAACGGCACCTGAAGCTTCGGGTGCAGCCCACGGCCGGCAGGCAGACGCTCGATGCCATAGCGTTCAACCAGGACGGCACGAACGTGCGCGGTACCGTGCGGCTGGCCTACCGGCTGGATGTCAATGAGTGGCGCGGCGTCGAAACGCCGCAACTGATTGTCGAGCAGATTGCCGCGTTGTAACCCCCCCCCTGTAGCAGAGCGCCGCGCGTGCTACCATGCCGCGTTTTGCACACCCCCCGGAACCTCATGGAAACCAGCCCTGTTTCGCAAACGATTGATGACCTCGTGGAACGCAGTAATGCGTTAAGGGGGTATCTTTGACTACGACGGTAAAGCGGAACGGCTGACGGAGGTTCAGCGGGAACTCGAACAGCCCGATGTCTGGAACGAACCGGAGCGGGCACAGGCGCTCGGACAGGAACGGGCACAACTTGAGAAAATCGTCGTAACGCTCGGCGAGCTGCAGACGGGTCTGGCCGACGCGGAGGAACTGTTGCAGCTGGCTATCGACGAGCAGGACGAAGCAACAATCGCCGAACTGGAGCGCGACCTCGAAGGCCATGAATCGCGCATCGCGGCGCTCGAGTTCCGCCGTATGTTCAGCGGCGAGATGGACGTAGCCAACGCGTTCGTCGATATCCAGTCCGGTGCCGGCGGGACTGAAGCGCAGGACTGGGCAGAAATGCTGCTTCGCATGTACCTGCGATGGGCCGAGGCGCATGAATTCAGCGCAGAAGTCATCGAAGCCTCGGCGGGAGAGGTCGCCGGAATCAAGAGCGCGACGGTGCGTATCGACGGTGAATACGCCTACGGCTGGCTGCGCACCGAAACCGGCGTGCACCGCCTGGTGCGGAAGTCGCCGTTCGACTCCGGCAACCGGCGGCACACATCGTTTGCATCAGTCTTCGTGTCGCCCGAGGTTGACGACGAAATCGACATTGAAGTCGATCCGTCTGACCTGCGCATTGATGTGTATCGCGCAAGCGGCGCCGGCGGACAGCATGTCAATCGCACCGAGTCCGCGGTGCGCATAACACATCTGCCCACCAATATCGTCGTGCAATGCCAGAATGACCGGTCGCAGCACAAGAACCGGGCGACCGCGATGAAGCAACTGAAAGCAAAATTGTACGAACTCGAATTGCAGAATCGCCGCGCCGCCGCGGATATTGTTGAGGAAGGCAAGGCCGATGTCGGCTGGGGCAGCCAGATTCGCTCGTATGTACTCGACCAGAGCCGCATCAAGGATTTGCGTACCGG
>CAZLNH010000376.1:0-8325 GCA_964560775.1 uncultured Woeseiaceae bacterium
CATGACAATCAGGAGGTAGTGACCCATGGCATTAGTACGTTATGAACCATGGCGTGGAATGGGCCAGCTTCAGGAAGATATCAACCGCCTTCTCAGCAGCTGGGACAACAACGAGAGCTCGAGCGCCCTGGCGGACTGGGTGCCGAGCGTCGACATCAACGAGTACGATGACAGCTTCCAGCTGTTCGTCGATGTGCCCGGCGTCGATCCGAAGGACGTCGAGATTACGCTGGATAGCGGTGTGCTGACGATTGCCGGTGAACGCAACGTCATGAAGCACGCCGACAATGAAAATATGATCCAGCGCCGAACCGAACGCGCACGGGGACGTTTCTACCGTCGCTTCATTCTGCCGGACACCGTTGACGCCGATAATGTTAAAGCGAGTGATCGCAATGGCGTACTGGAAATCTCAATTCCGAAGCAGGCCAAAGCTCAACCACGCCGCATCGAAGTGGCTGCCTGAGGAAGTTCGTTAAGCTGGTATGAGGGGCAGGCCCCGGGATGGGACCTGCCCTTTTTTTTATCTGCCGTTTTTGGCTCCGTAGCCCGGACATCTCACCGATTCGCGGGATTCTCGGGCAGCACGGTTCGCACAAGGGCAAGCGAGAAACCGCGAAATCGGTGCGATGTCCGGGGTAGAGTTCGGGAATGCTGATACGACTGCTACCGCTGATCACCGGCCTGTTGCCGATCGTTGCGATCCTGGCGTCATTCTTCATTGCCGTCGATGCAGGCCGTGTTCCGGCATGCAATCCCTTTATCGATGGCTGCACATCGATCAGTGCCACCGGCCGTTACCCGCCGGCCAGCTACCTGTTCCGGGCGGCCATGCTGCCGCAGTCCGTCCTGCTCGCGATATTCTGGCTGTTCAGTGCCGCATGGCTGCGCTCACTGGTGCATGCTGCAGGCCGGACGGACCGCCGGGAGGGCCGCATTATCGGCGTATTGGGCGTAGGCGGCGCACTGTGCCTGATCCTGTACGTAACATTTCTCGGCACGACCGAACCCTTCTACGAGTTCATGCGCCGCTTTGGCGTATACCTGTACTTCCTGATGACGGTGCTGGCGCAACTCGGCGTCGCGTTGCGGGTGCGACCCCTTGCCGTAACGCTGGCGAACGGGCGATTGCGACTGCTCGCAAACTGCCAGCTCGGACTCGCAATCGTGCCGTTCCTGATGGGGATACTGAACCTGGTACTGAAAGCCGTACTGGCCAACCCCGACCCGGCCGAGAATGTCATTGAGTGGTTCTTCGCGCTCTTGATGCAGGCCTGGTTCTTGCTGGCCTGGATGACGTGGCGATCGACAGGCTTTAACGCAAGCTTTTCGAGCAGTGATCCATCAGGACGAGGGCGTTGAGGCTCTTGCCGGACCCTCGTCCTCGTCGTCATTGACACCGTAGTCGAGTACGCCGGTTGCCATCATGCTGGACGACGCCTGGATCACCGACAGCTCCGTTTCCACCTCGCGCAGCTTGACCTCGGATTTCAGGTTCTCTGTGGCTCTGTCACTGAGCTCGGCGCGCAGTTCGCGCGTCTTCTGCACGGAATCCTTCAGGTCCCGGTGCAACGCCTCGATTTTTGCGGCCTGCTCGTCAATGGTTTTTTGCAGGCCCTTGGCTGCCGATTCGGCCTCCTTGAGGCTTTTCAGCTTATTCTCGACCTCGATTTTCGTCTTGCCGAGGTCATTGCGGGCAACACGCAGGTCGGCTTCCATCGAGCGGATGCGATCATCCCGGGGATCGCGCCTCGCCGGCTGCAGCTTGCGTCCGAAGAATGCGCCGATCTTGCCGACCAGCCAGCCCGCCAGGAAGGTACCGCCGACCAGGTACAAGAGATTCTGCGGAGAGTCCTCGAACACTGATGATTCCTGTGTCGCGTAAGTGTGGGCTAGATTATGCAGTTTTGGCGGGCAGAAAAGGACAAGGTTCTCACTCCGGGCAAGAGCGCCGGTCGCGGATCCTCCGGCAGCGCCTGTGACCTGCGGTAGTTACGGCCCCTTTCCGTGAATTACAGGCCACGCGTCGCGCATGGCCACACGCCCGGATTATGTCAAAGCTTGCCGGGCAAGGTCAGGAAAGTCCGTAAACAGGCCGTTGACACCGAGAGTGCGCGAAAACCAGTCCACCATATCGGCGAACGACTTGAAGCCGGGCGCCAGCGCGTCGGCCCGAAACGTGTAGGGATGCACAGCCAGACCGGCAGCCTGGGCCCGGGAGACCAGCCCGGTTGACACCGGCTCGCCCTCGATTGGCTCCAGCGTATAAAGATGGCCTATCCACGGGCCAATACCGACTACGGTTTCGGCCAGTTCGTGCAGACCCTCTTCCGTGACCAGGGCGTCATAGTCCGTGCTCGACTCCTGCCAGTCATTCTCGCCGATCAGCTGAATCAGGCGCAACCGGCAGTCCAGCTCGTCGCGTAATCGCCTGAGCTCCGGCGCGTGAAAGCATTGCACGAAGACCGGGTCGGCTGCGGTCCGGTACCCGTAAACGTGCAGCAGGTCGAGCAGCAGTCGGCCGCTGTCGACGCCTTCGGCGCGGTGCCACTCCGGGCTTTTGATTTCCGGATAAATGCCCACGGAACGGCCGGTAGCCTTGTTCAGGCCCTTGATCAGCTGCAATTCGTCGTCCAGCGTATTGATACGGAAGAGTCCGTAATGCGCCGGGAATCGCTTTGGAAACGCTGGTGTGTCAGGCCCATCCGCCGTGTATCGCTCCCAGATACGCAAGGTGCGCAGTTCGGCGAGATCGAAATCACGCACGTAGTAGCGGCCGTCGTCACGGCACCGGTCCGGGAAAACGTCAGCAACATCGGTGACGCGGTCAAGATGGATATCGTGCAGGACGATAAGGTGCCCGTCGCGGGAGACAACCACGTCCTGTTCGAGGTAATCGGCGCCCAGCCCGTAGGCCAGCGCCTTGGCGGCCAGTGTATGTTCCGGCAGGTAGCCGCTGGCGCCGCGGTGGGCAATGATCAGTGGCAGTGGTTGCCTCTTCGCCATGACACGGCTTCCCGGAATATCCGGTAGGCCTGAGGGTTGCCGCCGGAATCAGAATTTACATTATAAAACGCTAGTAACTCGTTGCATTTAAAGACTAGGGAAAGTCTATGACATCCCATCGAGCGGTGTCTTCAAGCCGCGCCTGGCGACGGATCGAGTCCGCCATTTCGCGATCGTTCCACGCGATATGCTCCTTGACGCGCTCGGCCAGCGTCGATGGTGTTTCGGTAATGCCGCCAAAGGGACGAATGACAATCATCGGCTTGTCGTTGGCATCGGCGACATCCATCTGGAAGCGAACGAGATCCGGATTTATCTCGAAATGCGTCGCCAGCACGACAACGGCCTCGGCTTCCTTGATCTGGGCGATGAGCTCGTCCTTCATCGCCTCCATGCCGCCGCCTGCCGGCATGTTCTCCGGTTTGCTGCAATTCAGGTAGAAAAACCGATCAACGCATTCGAGAAACTCGAATACTCTCAGATAGTCCGGATCTTCCTGGAACAAGTGCGTTACGAACACGCGAATCGGATTTCTTTCAGACACCGCGGCAACCCCCTGGCCGAATCGTTCCGCCTAGTTTAGCGAATAGGTTCCGCTCATTACCACCTGCGATGGCCGCCGTCCGCAGTTCCCTTGCCTCGGGGCTTTCGGTATCGTATGAAGGTTCGCCT
Source organism: uncultured Woeseiaceae bacterium (assembly GCA_964560775.1). GTDB lineage: Bacteria > Pseudomonadota > Gammaproteobacteria > Steroidobacterales > Woeseiaceae > Woeseia. Next base: position 3,679 of record CAZLNH010000376.1, read on the forward strand.
TCCGGTCGACCCAGTTCCCAGTCACAAGGCCTGCCCTGCCCTCCAGCACCCAATGCGCTTGCTCTTATACAATATCCGCTATGCTGTAGGCGCCGGTGCATCGATGCACGTGCCGGTGCCCGGCGCGGGCTACCTGCTGGGCAACCAGACGGTTCTGCCGGACATCATCCGGTTTATCCAGCTGCAGGCGCCGGACATCGTCGGACTGATCGAGGTCGATACCGGATCCATACGGAGCCGCAACGTCAACCAGGCCGAAAAGATAGCGGCCGAACTGGGCATGAATTCATCGTTCGAAATCAAGTACGGGGAAGCGTCCATCAACCAGATGCTGCCGATCATTCGCAAGCAGGGTAATGCGTTTCTTGCATCTCCCAGGGTGCATGGAGAAACCTTCCATTATTTCGATACAGGCATCAAACGGCTGATAATTCAAATGGAAATGGAAGACTTTGCTGTCTTCCTGGTCCATCTTTCGTTGAAATACCGCCACCGGCACCTGCAACTGCGTCGCCTGTACGACCTGATCTATGCCACGGAAAAACCGGTGATCGTCGCCGGCGACTTCAATACCTTCTGGGGCCAGAACGAGATTTACCTGTTTATGAAGGCAGCCGGCCTGCGCAGCGCCAATATTGACGGCCTGCCGTCCTACCCGAGCCGGGCCCCGAGAAAAGAACTGGACTTCATCCTGTACCAGGACGGCATCGATGTGACCCATTTCGAAATACCGCACGTGCGGTACTCCGATCACCTGCCGCTCATTTGCGATTTCGATATCGCCTGACTGTATCGAGGAAATCATGGCCGATACGAACAACACCACTGGCGAGCACTGGCACGCCGAAACGGACGCCGACGGTGTCGCGTGGCTCTGTATCGACAAGGCAGACGGCGGCGCCAACGTCCTGTCCGGCCCGGTGCTGCAGGAACTTGCGTCATTGATCGAACCGATGCTGGCATCGCCGCCGAAGGCCGTTGTCATGCACTCCGGCAAGAAGAACGGCTTCGTCATGGGTGCCGATATCAATGAGTTTACGAAAATCAGCAACCCGGACGAAGCGTATGACCTGATTCGGCTCGGGCAACAGGTGCTCGACCGTGTCGCCGATCTGCGCTGTCCAACTGTGGCGGTTATCAACGGCTACGCGCTGGGCGGCGGACTCGAACTCGCAATGGCGTGCGACTACCGGATTGCGATCGACAGTGACAAGCCGATCCTCGGATTGCCGGAGGTTCAACTCGGCATTCATCCCGGATTTGGCGGAACTGTGCGAGCGGTACAGATTTGCGGCGTACGACAGGCAATGCAACTCATGCTCACCGGAAAATCGATCCGGGTCAGCAAGGGACATCGCATCGGCCTCGTCGACAAGATCGTGCCGGAAGACCGCTGGCGGCAGGCAGCCCGTGACATCCTCGCCAGCGGCCGCGCACGGGCGGGCGCTCCGCTGGTCGATCGCTTGCTGAACCTCGCACTCGTTCGACCTGTTTTTGCCACGGTTTTACGCAAACAGGTGGCGCCACACGCCCGGCGCGAACATTATCCGGCTCCCTACGCCATTATCGACCTGTGGCAACGGCACGGTGCTGCACCCGCAACGGCATACGAGGCCGAGGCGCGTTCGATTGCCGAACTGATGTGCACCCCTACTTCGCGCAATCTGGTCCGTGTGTTCTTCCTGCAGAACAAACTGAAGGCCCAGGGCGGCAAGTCGGGCGACAAGGTTGGCAAGGTACATGTCGTCGGTGCCGGCGTCATGGGCGGCGATATCGCTGCATGGTGCGCATTGCGCGGTCTTCACGTAACGCTGCAGGATCGCGAGGAAAAATACATTACGCCGGCAATGGAACGAGCGGCCAAACTCTTCGCCAAAAAAATCTTTGATGAAGCTGAGCGCAAGGCAACCACTGACCGACTGACCGCCGATGTAGACGGCAAGGGCGCGGCCGATGCCGACTTGCTGATTGAAGCGATCTTTGAAGACCTGGACGCGAAGAAGGCGTTGTACGAAACGCTCGAAAAATCGATGAAGCCTGGCGCAATACTCGCAACCAACACATCCAGCCTGCGTTTGGAGGACCTGCGCACCGAATTGAAGGAACCGACACGTTTTATCGGCCTGCACTTTTTCAATCCGGTGGCAAAACTGCCACTGGTCGAGGTCGTGCATTGCGAGGATACGGACCAGGCCGTCATGGATACGGCCTTCGGTTTCGTCAAGGCGATTGGCAAGACGCCGCTGGCGTGCAAAAGCGCACCGGGTTTCGTCGTCAACCGGTTGCTGGCGCCCTACATGGCCGAGGCCATGCACCTGGCGCAGGATGGCATCGCGCTTGCCGATATCGATCGTGCCGCGGAAGATTTCGGCATGCCGATGGGCCCGGTCGAACTGGTGGACAGCGTCGGCATTGACGTCGCGCTGAACGTGTCGCGCGTGCTTGGCGAGGCTTTTGGCAGGCCGGTACCCGACAAGCTCGAGAAAATGGTCGACGCGGAGCACCTCGGCCGCAAATCCGGCCAGGGCTTCTACCGCTGGGAGGACGGCAAGGTACAAAAGCCGGAGTCCCAGGGTTCCGGCGTGCCCGACGACATCGAGGACAGGCTGATGCTGCCGATGGTCAATGAAGCAGTCGCATGCCTCAGCGAGGATATCGTCGCCTCGCCGGATCTCCTTGATGCTGGCGTAATTTTCGGCACTGGTTTTGCGCCGTTTCGTGGCGGGCCGCTGAAGTACGCCCGGGACCGCGGCATTGATGAGGTCGTCCGGCGACTTGAAGATCTGGCGGCGCGCCACGGCGAGCGCTTTGCACCGCACCCGGGCTGGTCCGAGCTCGAGGCCCGATTCGCGGCCAGTGACGGATAACCCCCTTTGCAGTGCTAAACTGTGCGCCGCATCACGCTGTTCCGCAGCGGCGCTTTCAGCTGCCAACAAATTGAATGTAGAATAAGCACTTATATAGTTAGCCCGGACATCTCACCGATTCGCGGGATTCTCGGGCAGCAATTTGTTCGCACAAGGGAATTTCCGATCGAGCGGAATACCAGGGTGTATTTCCGAGTGAGGAAAATCCCTTGTGCGGACAAAGGGCAAGCGAGAAACCGCGAATCGGTGAGATGTCCGGGTTAGTGCCGCACAGCGACCGTGGACGACAGCAGCCAATATGGACAGGAAAAATAATGACCGCTGAGCGGCTAGACACCCAATTGCTCAAGAGATTCTCCCCCCTTGACGGCCTCAAACGCGACAACCTGGCAGCGCTTGCGGGGAAGGTGCAGATTCGTGAGCTGTCACCCCAGCAGATCCTGTTCAAGGAAGGCGACGCGGAAAAGCGCACGGTGTATGTCGTCTCGGGTTCGCTGGAGCTGCTGGACCAGGGTTCGGTATCCGAAATTATCGAGGGTGGCACCGAGTCGGCGCGCAACCCTGTAGCGCCTTTATTCCCGCGGCGAGTAGCAGCAAGGGCACGCGATCGCGTCCAGTATATTTCGATCGACAGCGACCTGCTCGATGTCATGCTGACCTGGGACCAGACCGGTTCTTACGAAGTTTCTGAACTGCAGGGCAGCGATGAAGTCGGCGGTGATGACTGGATGACGATGCTGCTGCAGACCAAGGCCTTTCACAAGATTCCGCCGGCAAATATCCAGGCGATCTTCATGCGCATGCAGCAGATCAATTACAAGTCGGGTGATGTCGTTCTGAAGCAGGGCACCGAGGGTGATTATTTTTATGTCCTGACACGTGGCAAGTGTCTTGTCACCCGCGAAACACCCCTCAACAAGGACGGCATCAAGCTGGCCGAGTTGCATGTCGGGGATACTTTCGGCGAAGAAGCGCTGATTTCCGATGCAAAGCGCAATGCAACGGTGACGATGGTGACCGACGGCGCCGTCATGCGGCTGGGCAAGGAAGATTTCAAGCGACTGCTCAATGAACCGATGCTTGATTGGGTTTCAATCGACGAAGGCCAGAAGATCGTCGATGACGGCGGAAAATGGCTCGACGTCAGGCTGCCCAGCGAATTCGAAAACCATCACCAGCCGGGCGCCATCAATATTCCGCTGTACTTCATCCGGCTGAAGATCAGCACGCTGGATCCGAATACCCGGTATGTCGTTTGTTGCGACACCGGACGGCGCAGTTCGGCGGGAGCTTATATCCTCAGTGAACGCGGCTTCAATGCCTACGTACTGAAGGGCGGCATCAATACCCAGCAACGCTGACGCACCGATTCCACCGCACCGGCTTTTTCTACATCGTGTGCGTTGGTTTGTCGCCGCCGAGGGCGCCGGCCAGGTAGTTCTCGATTTTTTTCTGTGTATTGCCCTGGTCCTGGTCGCTGAACTGTACACCGATGCCCGCAGTCCGTTTGCCCTGCGCGCCTTTCGGCGTCATCCAGATGACGGTGCCGGCAACCGGGATTTTTTCTTCCTCGCCCATCAGGTTCAGCAGCATGAATACTTCATCACCAAGGCGGTACGAGCTGTTCGTCGGAATGAACAAGCCGCCGTTGATGACGTATGGCATATAGGCAAGGTACAGCGCACTTTTGTCCTTGATCGTCAGTGTTAGCAGGCCGGGTTTCGTCATCGAACTACTGCGCTCCCAATAATTGCAATCTGGCGGTGCTTTGTGCGCCAGG
>CAZLNH010000377.1:0-10376 GCA_964560775.1 uncultured Woeseiaceae bacterium
GGCGTTGGCAGCACATTCGAAGTTGAAGGTTGCAAAATGGCTTACCGCCGTTCCGCTGCTGGCGTTGGTTATGAGTTCCTCGTCCCTGACATTTTCCAGGAATCCTGATTCCGGGAAGCTTTGATCGGCACAGGCCAGCACATTGGCGAGTACAGAATCCGTCAAATCGTTGTCTGGATCACCATCGGGCGTTAGCAGGTCGTCGTCCTCAAACAAGCTTTCACCACGAGCGTTTCTCAATCCGCCCAGTGACAAATACTCCATGGTGGAGTACCGCACACCCGTTTTCACGGTGTGTATTGCACCCGAATCTCGCTTCCAGGCCAGATCCGCGCGGAAGGCATCCAGCGTATTGTCACGAGTAATCTGGCGTGCCCGCAGTCGAGCACGGTCCCTCGCATTGAAATAGCTTGGGTCGGTAACTTCGAAGCCATTGCCACCATTGTCAAGAATTGTGGCGATTGCAGCACCGGAATCCCCGTGATTTACGTCCAGGTGAACCGGGAAATCAGAGCGGTTAGCACCTAGAAGATTGTTGTTAGTCGTTCCCAGCCGAAGCTCGACATCGGTCTCAATTCGATTCGTCTCGGAAGCGGCGTAATCCAGGCGCAAAGTCAGATCATCAGTCAGTCTGAAATCGAAATTGATACCGTATCCGCTGTATTCTTCAAGCCGCTGGAAGTCAGTCGTAAATGAATTAATGTCAGTTTCGGAAATTGAAGAATAAACGATACCCGTCGCCGGATTGGAGACCAGTTCAGTGACATGTTCCTGCGTGGTCCCGAACTGCAGGTCCTTGCGAAGTTCCCGTTGGTCACGTTCGGAATACTGAAAATCCAAAGTGACATCCAGGCGATCGTTGGGTTGATACTGGACGCTTCCAAAGGCTGCCTCCCGCTCATCATTCGTCGTATTCTGGCGATAACGATGATCCCGCGGAATATAGGCAAAAGGAATATCATCGACCGAATTATAGTTCGGGTTTGCGTCAATCAAGTCTTGAATCTCGTTATTGCTGACGTTTGCATCGCTATCATGACAGCGGCCATTGTCGTTGATGTCAGTTGGCAGTGCGTTGGAATCGAATGAGGTTAGCTCACAAGCTTCCAGGCGACCACCACCCGACGTTGTTTGGTATTCCTGTTCCGGGTTCGATTCATCCCTGACTTGTACGCCAAGCGAGACGCCCAGACGGGTGCCACTGTCGAATTCAAACTGATCGATGTACCCAAACGTAGCGCGTGATCCAAAATCCTGGCCGCCTGCAATATCTGCCTCATCGGGGCTATGCGCCAACTTTACATTGGTCTGCAACAAGCGCTTTCCATAGACCAATGGTTTCTTGGTGTCCAGGTGCACCTGGCCGCTGACGGCCCCCTCGATGTATTCGGCTGATTGTGATTTATGGATCGCAATCTTGTTGAACATCTCGGAAGGGAAGATGCTGAAGTTTACCGCACGGTTACCGCTGCCGTTCGTAGCTTCCCGGCCATTTACCACAGTCGTACCCAGAAATGGCCCCAAGCCCCTGATAGAAAGCTCTGTTGCTCCTCCGTTTTCGCGGTGCGAAGTGGCGCCGGTGATTGTTTCGAGTGCAGCACCTATCGACAGTGCCGGAATATCACCGATCTCTTCGGCCGACAAGCCATCTACAATTTGGGTGGAGTTGCGTTTGAGCTCGATCGAGCTTTGCACAGTCGCTCTCGTCCCGGTAACAACAATCTCCTCCACGTCATCGCCTGAATCATTGGATTGATCGGTCTCCTGGGCCGAGATTACCGCACTCGCGATTAAAGTCAGGCTTGCGGTAAGGATTGCACTCGCTTTGGGAGACTTCGGCAAGAGGTTTGGGCGTGCGGCCTGCTTCGGTTTAAACATGTCTGATCTCACGTCAACAATTCGACTTTTAATGGATTCATTAAGTGTTTTTTTCAGCAGCATCTTAGTTCTCCACTCCCACTGTCGCCTCAGATGTATTTGAGTGATACGGCGAAGCGGGATTGTCGGAATCGAGTGAATCGCCCTCCAGGTAAGACTCGAAGTGATCTGAGAATACTTCTGTGGTACCCGCCGTATCGGAGTAAATCGCTATTTCATCAACACTGAAAATGCCCGTCGCGGCACGCACCTCACTATTGTCGCCAAACCGGAATGCAACGTGTGTCACGCCACTGAAGGAGTTGTTGTCGGGAGTAAAGGGAGCAAGACTGACGCCATTTACCGTTATAGTGACCGTTGGCAGCACGGAGGTATCACCACCCGGATACTCCCAGGTAACCAGCACGTCCATGAAGGCATCCAGCGTATGCGGAAGCGCTGAAGTATCAATAGTGCTTGGGCTTCTCACGCCAAAACTGTCATCCCGAATACGGAAATCGAGAATTGCGCCATCGTTATTGGTGTTCTCGTTGAACAAGGTGATGAAGGCATCACCATCACCCAGGCTATCGTCCAATCTTTTAACCGCAACTTCCAGGCGGCCTGCCGCCAGCGGGCCATCGGCATCCAGCGCATACCTCAACTCACCCGTATCAACAGGGTCGGTGTCAATGATTTCGGCAAGTTTATTGCCAGGAGTGCCCGGACCGCTCGCACCGGCAATGGTCTCCACAGTGGCTTCAGATGTGTTTGAGTGGTAAGGCGATGCAGCGTTGTCCGTATCAAGCGAATCGCCATCCAGGTAAGACTCGAAGTCATCTGAAAAAACTTCAGTTAAGCCTGCCGTATCGGCGTAGATCGCCAGGTCGTCAACACTCACTTTCCCTGTGTCTGCACGCACACCACTATTGTCACCGAACCGGACCGCAACGTGTGTCACACCGCCAACGGAATTGTTGTCAGGCGTAAATGGCGCAAGATTGACACCATCCACTGAGATCGTCACTTCCGGATTCACCGATGTGGATCCGCTCGGATATTCCCAGGTAACAAGCACTTCCATGAACTCATCGAGCTTATGCGGAAGCGCAGACGTATCGATGGTGCTTGGGCTTCTCACACCAAAACTGTCGTCCCGGATGCGAAAATCGAGAATTGCGCCATCATCATTGGTTTGTGAGTTATACAGGGTGATGAAGGCATCACCATTGCCCAGGGTGTCGTCCAATCTCTTGATTTTCAGTTCGACTCGCCCTGCCGCAAGCGGGCCATCGGCACCCAGCGCATATCTCAACTCACCTGTATCACTGGCATCCGTATCAACAATGACAGCAACATTGTTGTCTCCTCCGGCTGGTTCGCCGCCGACGCCATTGATGGTAATCACCAGCTCGGCAGTGGTTCCGTCCACCGATGATACTTGCAGGGTATCCGTTACTCTGTCGCCCTGGACCATTGCTGCAATGGTCGGGTGCGTTGTATCTAGCGTGTATTCCCACGTGCCGGAAGACAGGATCGAGAACGTACCGTATTCGCTAGCCGTCCCGGATTGCTCTACAACCAGATCTTCACCCGGGTCCGGATCAATGACGGTCACCATGTCCATCAATGCATCGGTGCTATCGCTATTGATGGCGCCCGTCAAATTGAAGAAAGCAGCAGGCGTATTTTCTGCAGGTGCGCCGGCATCATAGACTGACACCTCCGCGTCGACTGAACCGGGATACGTAATGGAGCCAACGAACGAGGTCCCAACGTCGTATCCCTCGAAATCGTCCTCGTATACCGACGTTGTCCCGGCAGTGTCGGAATAGATTACAACGTTGTCGATGAAGTAAGAACCGAAAGGAATGGTTGTACCGTTGTCGCCAAAGCGCCACTGAATATCTTCAACGCCCTCGGCGAACCACGCATCGAGCGTTGTGAAATCGGGGTCTACAACCGCTGCAGTTGAAAAGGGACCTCCACCCAGTACTTCGCCATTGATGTAAATCGTGATCTGGTTGGGTTGCGACACGTCCCACACGATCTCGATGTCATACCACTGATTGGGCGTGAATGGAGCTTCGATGATATCGCCAGGGTAGGCAGGGTCGTCCGTGTTGCGGACCAGGAACTTGTCCTCTTGTATACGCAAATCAACCAGTGATTCATGAACGCTACCGGAAGAGCCGTATAACGTAATGTATGCGTCTTTCTGATTGCCATCGTCCGCAAGGGCTCCAGTTTTCAGGAAAGAAAATGAGAGCCTTCCCTGCAGCATATGAGGATCGAGGCTGAGCCTTAATTCACCCGTGTCGCCGTTTATGGTGTTGGTGATTTCAGCGACTTGTGTCAGCGCTGTAATACGCATAACAAAATTGGCAGCTGTTCCGTCGACCGAGGAAATAGCCATCGAATCGTTGATGGACTCACCAACTGCCAGGCCAGCCACTGCTGGATTTGCAGTGTCGAGGGTATAGGTCCACGCGCCGTTCTCGGCGATACTGAATGTCCCGTAAGTGGTTTGGACATCGGTTTGCGGAACGATCCTGTCTTCACCGAAGTTCACATCAGTAACGGAGACGTTACCTGTGAGAGGAGTTGCCTGATCATTGGGAATCGTAGCGCTCAAACCGTCAAAAACGGCTGGTTCTGGCACGTTATTAATCGCGTTCTGCACGTTGGTCAGGGCTTCACTATTCAAGTTGCCCGCTACCGCAGAAGTGCCCAGATCCACGACCGCTGCGTTGAAGTCATCCAGCGTGGACTGAGACAATGTGCCGTCAGCCAGGTCAGCACTGAAATTGTTGATTATGTCTGCCGATGAAGCGGCTGGATCGTTAGCGTTCACTTGAGAAATCAGAGCCAACGATGTCGCATATCGTCCTGCGTCACCATTGGTGGCGGCCGTCGTCTCCAGATTCGTCGGCTCGATTTCGGTAATGTCGCCGGAAATGCCAAAACTTGCGCCAATAGCGGCGTTATAAGTAGAAATTGCTGTGTTCAAGTCACCCGCCGCTTCAGCAAACTGGGTAGCAATTTCTGTCAAAGGCGAGACTGTAAAAATGGCGTTACTGTCGACATTGACGACCGCTCGGGTCACAGGCGCATCCAGTACGAGACCAGTCGCCTCATCGACATAGGTTCCGCCATTACAGGAAATTAACGCTGCTCCATCGATGGGAACCAACTCACCGAGGCTCGCCAAACCACTGATGGTTGTGCCCGAACCCAATGCAGTGCTCGCTGCGACACCGCTGGAATCGACGGGAAAGATTTCACAAAGGGCCCCGTCTACCAAAGCGTGAACATAGCGCGCTCCAAGGTCAAAAGCGGCTTGAATGTCGACAGGTGCGGATTCGACAGTCTCGCGGAAACCGGACGCATCGGTAAACCGAACAACAACAGTAACCGATACACCACCTTGGTCCTGGGGCAGCGTGTAGGAAGAGGAAGTCGCACCTGGAATCTGAACACCGTCTGAGAACCACTGATAGCTCTCAGTGCCAGACTGAACGCCGTCGGGATCCGATACCGATGCCGACACGGTTTCACCCACAGCGGCGTCACCGTCTATGCTCACGACCCCGTTGGAGCCCGGCACCAGAGGGATACTATCTCTATCGCTGCCACAACCGACGAGCGTCGCAAACAGTGCAGCGTATAAGAAGATTCTATAATTCATTACCCGGAACCCCTGCATCGAATTTCAAATTACCAAGATCAGTCTGCCAGCTCGTTGTGGCTGGCAAATTTGCCGTCGTTCTTTTCGTTGGGACCTGAAGTTTTCAGTAGCGCAAATCGAATTGGGCGCCCTGGTCCTTGGCAAGAGCGGCGGTTAGCATCAGCGCCGGCAAGGCGGCAACCGCCGTCAGCCTGATGCTCGGATTCACTGTGACTCGCGTCCGGTTCGCAGAATGTCGCCTGCACATCGTCGCCCGGGTCGTTTTCGTGAAAGGAAAACGAGTCAGGGCCAGGCTGGTACGCTATTTGGATCCCCCCCATTTGCGTAGGTCAGTGCTTGGGCGCTTGACGAGAGCGTTTCGTTAGAACCCCAGGCGTGACGAGAGCCACGCTGATCCGGCAGTGATTTTTCCCACCTTCGTACCCTCGTGGATCTCGGGTACGCGGCTTTTTAAGGATCAAGGTTCTAATCGAGAAACGCGGCCGGGGCGGAGCTTGCGTGGTCGCGTCGCTGCGACCGTATCTCGCTCCCCCCGATTGCTTGGCGCTCACATCTGGCCTCCCCCCGGTATGAACAACCAAACCTTTATACCAATTCATCCTTGACTGTGCAACCAGTAGTAGTTACCTGTACTGAGTAATTGGTAAGGCCAAATATGCACAGGTACTTGTCCAATTTACCTGCATCGTTGCTTCGGGGTTAAGAATCAGGGATATAGGATTATTTTTTATCGCGCTGTTGATAGACAACAGCCGCAAACGAGCCAGGCGAATTTGTCGCATTCCGGATAGTCAATAGTGCGGAATGCTCGGCGTCGATACGGTATGTGTCGCCGGGAGGGTGCGGGTCGACTGCGGTTGGTGCCCGTGCCGGCTCCGAGCACGGAGGAGGAAAAGTGCCTCGTTCAGCGAATGGCGGGGCCGCGACAACCCACCTTGATGCCCAACGCCGCGAACGCAGCGCGTGCTACCCGGACTCGGGATCCAAACGAAGACAGCGCACGGCATTGTTATAGAGAATATCCCTCTTCTGCTCTTCCGTCAGGAAGGGCGCTTGCTCGATCGCTTCAATTGCTTTTCCGATCTTGTCCGGCCAACGCATCTGATCTGAACCGAACATCAGGCGCTTTCCAAGCCCGGCCCGCACAAGTGCCTCCAGGTAGTCATAGAACGTCGTGCGCGGGATAACCCAGGTAATCGTCGATAGGTCCGCGTAGAGCTGCGGATACTGGTACATCATCGCGATCATCTCGCCCCGATAGGGAAATCCGGCATTCTCCAGGAAAAGCCGCAGCTTCGGGTGGCGGACCAGCACGTCTTCCAGCAACAACGGGTTGCCCGCGGCGGAGCGGAAGCCGGGCAAGTACGGCCCGATCCCCGCTGTGTGAATGGAGACCGGGATGTCGAACTCCTCGGCAAGTGCGAAGTATGGCTCGAGCGCCGGATCGTTTGGTGACACGCCGCTCAATTGCGTCGCGATCTCGCCCATACCGCTCAGACGCCCCGCCGCATACTCCCGCCTGAGTACGTCCGGGTCGGGTCGACCAACTTCCACGATAAAAGGCGATGCGATAAAGCGACCAGGGTGCGCAGCCGTCCATTCCTGAACGATCTCCAGATCGACGCCGCTGAGAAATGCCTTGACGATGTTGTAGCGCTCCATCGCCTCGATCGTTTTCTCGAACGTCTCCGCGTGGCTCGCCGTTGACAGACCCTCGCCACGACACGGCTCGGGACGGCACAGAGCAAGTGTTCCCGCGGGCACGTCGTAGGGCGGAAGGTCCGCGTGTAGGTGCATGTCGATGATGGGCTGTCGGTCCTGCGCCAGAAGTGGCGCGGAGAAGTGAGCTACTCCGATAAGGAAGACAGCGATGAGGGCAACAATTTTCATAGGAGACTCCTGCCAATACCTCTCACAGTTGCCTAACAGTGAATGACCGCGCTCCACGATATTGAATCATCGTGCGCGCACTGCCTTTGGCGGTTGCGTTGATTGTTCAATGGCCAATCCCGACAATTTCAATACCCTGCGCCATTTGGTCACGATTCTCCCGATGATATCGTTACCGAGTAAGTCGATGACTGTCACTGGGCCGACAAGGGGCAGCGTGCCGTCAGGCGATTGGGGAGTGCACCAATTCCGATATCTGTGTGCACTTTTGAATACGTCCACGATATCAGAGCAAGACCCCTTTGGCATTTCGACACTCCTGTATAGTTAGATAGGGGTGTACACTGGACTGCAGGACGCATCCCGACCAGTTACGCACCTTGTTAGGCGCTTGAACATCCAACCAATCCTACGTAAGCAGTACATCTTCAACCTCTTTAATTCCAGAAGGCGATATAATTGCCATTTCAACCTCCCTATCCCATTCAATAAGCCGAGCCTTATGTAGTTTGGCAAGAATATCTCTTCGATAATTTGCTCGATGAGAATGTTCTGTCCACTCAAAAAGATCTTCCGTGGGCACCCCGCTTTCTATTTCAGAGTAGAGAAGAAGTAATGTTTGATCACGATAAGAAAGCGATGCATTTAGCACTCTCTTTTTTCCCAATACATTCCATATGACGGGAAGCTTCCTTTCTGCTATGGCATCACAAAGTAATTGGGCGTCCTCCAAAGGTACCTGATGGCAAACACGGATTAATTCACATAGGCACCAATCAGCCATACGCATGGCTGTAAATGCGTCAATTTCGTTTGCATCAACTTCACCTCCAGAGTGACCAAAGTCTCGCTTATTGCGAAGTGTGTATAAGAAAACCATCGCCCGAGGCATCAGTAAGCGGACTCCTTCCGGACCAGCTGTCTTTGGCGTCTGCTCGAGCTTTTCGCACTCGCCCTTAAAATTGCTCAGGTTCTGGCTCAATGGAATAAAGGATCCGGTAAGAATATACTGGAGAATTCGAAGCAAAACCTCCGAAAGCTTCCCCGCCTGATGCCCGATTGTATCGTGCTGCCCCTCTAGAGCTTGATTCTTCAAAGTCGCATAGTTATTTATTAGGCGTTTTCTGAGATTAGTTGGAATGGAAGATAAAGCGACGTCTAAACTAAGATTGTTTGTATTCATAACTTCCATCCGGATTTTCATCCCTATCTAGTTTATCTTCTCGGACTAGACGAAGGAGGGTCATGCGTAACTGGTCTGTTTCAAAGTTAAGGCCACGCTTATTTTTCAAATACGTTTTAATTTCCGGACCTGTTCTAGCCTGAGAGAAATAACCAGAATCAATTAGGCTAACAATTGTGGCTTTAGGGCCAACTGAAGTCTTGCTTTTGGCTCTTGACTTTGCGCTTGCCTTGCTAGTCGCTCTTTCTTTTGTGGCTCTCTTAGACTTTGTTTTTGTTTTAGCTCTCCGCGCTGGTGAAGAGGATTCGCCTTCACCAAGGTGTGCTAAATATTCTTCACCGGGACCCATTATTCTGTAAGCAAAGCCTTTACCTCTCGGCAGTCTATTAACTAGGTTGGTTACATCACCTAGCGCCATGCGAACTGCGGCACTTGTTGTACTAACTCGGAATTTGTCGGTCAACACCGTTGAAATCTCTGTTGGCGTTAACCCATCAATTTCATGTTCGTTGAGTGCTATTTGAAGAACCATTAACGCCCGGTCAAGAACCTTTTTAGCCGATAAGACTCCAGGATGTTGAGTCGAGTCGATTATTTCTACCAGATCGACCGCTGGAGAATCATTTTTCGGCGTAGGGCTAGACTGTTGTGTTGCTCGTGAATTTTTTTTCACTTTGGTCTTTGGTGTACTCTTATTGCTATCCTCCCCAGGCCCAGTCAGCAAGTCGATTGCTCGATTAAACGCGGCCTCCTGCATTCTTTCCGGAACCTGCGCAGCGATCTCTGCCGCTTGCTTAAATAGTTCCTTCAAATCGGGCACGGTTTGTTTCGACATTTAAATCTCCATTTATTTGTCTAATGGCTATGACGCCTATCGACCATGCTCAGCGGCAAAGGCAAGCTGTCATGCCTTTTGCGAATGCAAAAGGCATGACAGCTTGGCATTGTCCGTCTGCAGTGCCATTTAGGCAGCTGGTTGGCCAGTAGCTGCATTTCTGTACACCAAAGACAATGAAAGCTTTGACTTACCGTCGCGTTTTACAACAACAAGCCGTCCGACTAGCGTAACGAGATCCCAATCTGTGGTGAAGGTGCGATCGATAATGCTTTGGTCATGGCATTTAACAACAATGCGCCCGCTCTTTCCCGGCTCAATGACCTCTGTTTCTGTGACAACGCCTAGAAGCTCTTCAGCCTTTGGTTCTACACGCGATTTGTAGTAAAGCCGTATCCGAACCGTAGGTGGTGTATCGAAACAGGCGTGCTTGGGCCAAGGGTAGCCCAGCGAATCAAACCAGACGCTCCCTCCGTTGTGTCGGACGAAATAAACGGAACCATCGCAAATGGGACATGTACTGGGCCTGCAAAAATCGTCAGAATGGCCCCATTGAGTACGAGTGCCAGCTATCCTAGTTGAAGCCAGTGATGGGATGCGCACACCTCCAGTTCTGCGCCCCAAGTGGCCGATGCCGCCAAAACCACATGCGCAGCCTGGTGGATGATTGTTGGCATTGCACATGACGTGCCCCGAACTGCCTAACAGTGAATGAACTGCATTCCGCGATTTTGAATCATCGTAGACGCACGGACATTGGCGGTTGCGTTCATTGTTTGCCGGCTGATCCCCCTGATTTCAATACCCTACGTCATTTGGTCGTGGTTCGCCAGATAATATCTTTACCGCGTGAGGTGCTGCACGTCCGCGATAGTTCACGACCCGGTAATCGCGTTCAGCGTCAAGCGCCTCGTCGGCGCCTC
>CAZLNH010000378.1:0-2827 GCA_964560775.1 uncultured Woeseiaceae bacterium
CATGACGCGCTGTATCCACTGCACGCGGTGCGTGCGCTTCAGCCAGGAGATCCAGGGTCTGCAGGAACTCGGCACGATCGGCCGCTCCGAGGACATGAAGATCAGCATGTACGTCGAGAAGAGTGTTGATCATGAGCTGTCCGGCAACATCATCGACCTGTGCCCGGTCGGTGCGCTGAACAACAAGCCGTACCGCTACAGTGCCAGGGCATGGGAGATGATGCAGCGTGACGCAGTATCACCACATGACTGCGCTGGCTCCAACCTGCATGCGCATGTGCTGCGAGGCAGAGTGAAGCGCATCGTGCCGCGCCAGAACGACGAGATCAACGAGACCTGGATTTCCGACCGGGATCGTTTCAGCTACCAGGGAATCTACAGCGACGACCGGCTGACAAAGCCGCGCATCAAGGTTGATGGCCGCTGGGAAAACACGGACTGGGAATCGGCGCTGCAGCGGCTTGCGTCCGCGATTGCGGACAGCGAGGGCGACAGCATCGGCATATTGTCGACTCCCGGCGCCACGCTGGAGGAAGCCGGACTTTTGGCGAAGATTGCGGCGTTCAAGGGCTGCAACAATATTGACCACCGGCTCCGGCAGCGCGATTTTTCGGACCAGGAAAACGATCCGGTCATGCCGGCGCTGGGGTGCAAGATTGCCGAGCTGGAAACACGCGATGCCGTGCTTGTCATCGGTTCAAATCTTCGCAATGAAGTGCCGATCATTGCGCACCGTGTACGCAAGGCGGCGCTGGCCGGCGCGAAAATCGCATTTATCAACGGCGAGCGGTATGACTACCACTTCCCGGTGCACACCTATCTGCAATCCGCGGAGCTGGTCGCAGAATTGGCCGGCGTCACTGTCGCACTCGCCGGGAAGAAGGCGTTGCCCGTCCCGGTGCGCGATATCTGCAAAGGGGTGACGCCCACGGACGAGCAACGGGCTGTCGCCGACATGCTGGCAAATGCGGACGCTGGCCATATCTTGCTCGGGCAAATCGCGGAACGGCATCCGGCATGGGCCGCGTTGCGGGCGCTGGCTGCTGCCATAGGCGAACTGGGCGGAGTATCGACGGGTCGCATTTCTGAGGGGCCCAATGCAGCCGGTGCGAGCCTGGCCGGCTTAATGCCACACCGGCAGTCAGGTGGCAAGGCGCGTGACACGGTCGGGCTGCATGCCGGCGAGATGCTCGCGGCCGACCTCGATGCCGTGCTGTTGTTCGGTGTTGAGCCCGACCGCGACCTGGCCGATACGGATGCCGTCGCAAAGCTCTCGGGCCAGAACTTTGTTGCGGCGATGACCCCTTACGATTCGAGAGCGCTGCGCGAAGCGGCGGACCTGCTGTTGCCCATCGGCACTTTCGCAGAAGCTGCCGGCACGTATGTCAATTGTGAAGGCCGGTGGCAAAGCTTTGGCGGTTTTGCCTCGCCGGTCGCCGAGGCACGGCCCGGCTGGAAAGTATTGCGGGTACTTGGAAATCTTCTCGGGATCGAAGGCTTCGACTACGAGACCAGCGAGAACATTCGTGACGAATTGCGCAACGAACTTGGCGAACTTGCCGGGATCGGCACACAGAACCGTTATGTCGGAAAAAAGGCTGTGACGGCATCGAAAGGCGCCACACCGGACGACCGGGAACTCGACGTGCCGATGTACGAGATTGACGCTGTCGTGCGGCGCGCGACAGCGCTGCAACTGACACCTGAAGCGCGCCGTGGGCGCGGCGAGGGCGGGCAGGAATGAGCGGGCTCGTTCCCGATTTCCTCGTCAACCTGTGGAACACTGTTCCGCCGGTCATGCAGAACGTCGTAGTCATCACGACACAGATCGGCGCCGTGTCCATATGCATTATCCTGACCGTCGCATTTACAACGTACTTCGAGCGCAAGGTGATCGGCCATATGCAAGGGCGGGTCGGGCCGAATCGCGTCGGGCCGCTGGGCCTCGGCCAGCCGTTCGCTGATGTACTGAAGCTCCTGATAAAGGAAGTCATTGTTCCGACGCGGTCCAATCGCTTCCTGTTCATTATTGCACCGTTGCTGTCGATCATTCCCGCGCTCGCGACCTGGGCTGTCATTCCGCTGACGGAAGACTTTGTCATTGCGGATATCAATGCCGGACTGCTGTACGTGCTTGCTTTGACGTCGGTCGGTGTTTACGGCGTCATCCTCGCCGGATGGGCAACAAACTCACAGTACGCGTTTCTCGGCGCCATGCGCTCGGCGGCACAGATCGTGGCCTACGAGATTGCCATGGGTTTCGCACTGGTTGGCGTGTTGATGGCGGGTGGCAGCCTGAATCTCGGCGACATCGTGCGCGCCCAGGCAGGCGGTGTCAGTAACTGGTTCCTGCTTCCGTTGTTGCCACTGTTCTTCGTCTACTTTATTTCGGGCGTTGCAGAAACAAACCGGGCGCCATTCGACGTTGCCGAGGGCGAGTCGGAAATTGTCGCCGGTTTTCACGTCGAGTATTCGGGCGTCGCGTTTGCCGTATTCTTTCTCGCTGAATACGCCAACATGGTGCTGATATCGGCGCTGACATCGATCTTTTTCCTCGGTGGCTGGGCATCGCCTTTTGAGGGATGGACGTTCCTTGGTGCGGAGAATTTCCTGCGCGAGCCCAGCTTTTTCTGGCTCGCGGCCAAGATTTCCTTTTTTATATTTGTCTTCTTCTGGCTGCGGGCAACATTCCCGCGCTATCGCTACGACCAGATCATGCGCCTCGGTTGGAAAGTGTTCATACCGGTGACGATTATCTGGATAGCCGTTGAAGGCGTCATGGCCTGGATGCAGTGGGGCCCCTGGGCACAGGTGGCAGGTTGATTTA
>CAZLNH010000379.1:0-11967 GCA_964560775.1 uncultured Woeseiaceae bacterium
GTACGCCGGCTACGTGATTCAGGACATCGACACAGGCGCCCATTACCTGGGGCTGGCAGCGTATCGAGTACGGATCCTGCACGCGGCTGCACTCGAGGTGTGATGCGCGTATCTCGCTGCCTTGCATCAGGTCACGCAGCAATTTTGCGACTTCGATCTGGCCGCGCTGGCCGCGCACAACCTGAATTCGTTCATCAAAAGGCGTATCGCTGCCCTTTATTGCGTCGGCTGACATCGCACCGGCCGTAATTGCCCCGGCCAGCAGGTGCTCGCAACGGAAAACCGCCGACAGTGCCAGCGCTGTCGACACCTGGGTGCCGTTCAGCAATGCCAGCCCTTCCTTTGGCGCAAGCACGGCCGGCTCAAGACCGGCATCGGCCAACGCTTCTTCCGCCGACATGACCTGGCCGTCGACACTGACCTCGCCGATGCCGAGCAAAGCGCAGGCCATGTGCGCGAGAGGTGCGAGATCGCCGGATGCACCGACCGACCCTTTGGCCGGAATCGACGGGTAGATTTCGGCGTTGATCATCTCGCACAGCGCGTCGATCAGTTCGGGCCGCACGCCGGAGTACCCCTGCCCAAGCGCGATGACTTTCAGCACCATGATCAGCCGCACGGTCGCGTCCGGCAGCAGCGGCCCGACGCCGACGACATGCGATGCAATCAGGTTCTCCTGCAGGTGCAACAACTCGCTGTCGCTGACGCGTACCTGAGCCAGCTGGCCAAAGCCGGTGTTGACGCCGTAAACGGTTTTGCCGCCGGCGAGCACTTCCTGGATCGTCGCGCTGGCCGCTGCGACCCGCCCGCGCGCGCCAGGACCCAGTTCGATCGTGCACGCATCGCCCCACGCGGCTCGCAAATCGGCAATGCCGACCGCCGCTCCGTCTATCTGCATGTTCATGCCGTACTCCCGTTGCCGTTACACATCGGCAGCCACAGCCCATGTTCGCGCGCGCAGCCGATGGCGTCGTCGTAACCCGCATCGGCATGCCGCATGACGCCGCTGGCCGGGTCGTTCCAGAGTACTCGCCGGATACGGCGCGCGGCCGCATCGGTGCCATCACAGACGATGACCAGCCCGGCGTGCTGCGAGTAACCCATGCCGACACCACCACCGTGATGCAGCGACACCCACGTCGCGCCGCTTGCCGTGCTCAGCAATGCATTCAGCAACGGCCAGTCGGATACTGCATCGCTGCCATCCTTCATCGATTCCGTTTCGCGGTTCGGGCTTGCGACGGATCCGCTGTCGAGATGGTCGCGACCGATGACGACCGGCGCTTTCAGCTCGCCACTTTTGACCATGTCATTGAACGCGAGGCCCAACCGGTCGCGCTGGCCAAGCCCGACCCAGCAAATGCGCGCCGGCAGTCCCTGGAAGCGAATGCGTTCCCGCGCCGCATCGAGCCAGTTGTGCAGATGCGGATCGTCCGGGATCAGCTCCTTGACCTTCGCATCGGTCCTGTAGATGTCCTCCGGGTCGCCCGACAGTGCGGCCCAGCGAAACGGACCGATGCCCCGGCAGAACAGCGGCCGCACATAGGCGGGGACGAAGCCCGGGAAAGCGAAGGCATCCTTCACTCCTTCGTCAAAGGCGACCTGGCGGATGTTGTTGCCGTAATCGAACGTCGGCACGCCGGCACGCTGCAGGTCGAGCATCGCCCGGACATGCGCGGCCATCGACTGCTTTGCCTCGCGGGCAACGGCATCCGGATCGCTGGTGCGCGTCCGCAGCCATTTTTCGACGGTCCAGCCGGCCGGCAGATAACCGTTCGCCGGATCGTGTGCTGATGTCTGGTCCGTCACGGCATCGGGCCGGATGCCGTGTTCAACGATCATTGGCAGTATTTCAGCTGCGTTGCCCAGCAGGCCGACGGACACCGGGTTCTTGTCTGCAACCGACTGCTCGATGATCGACATTGCCTCGTCCAGCGTGTCAGCGCGCCGGTCGAGATAGCCTGTATCGAGGCGCATTTGAATGCGGTCAGCCTGGCATTCGATTGCAAGCATCGAGGCACCGGCCATCGTCGCGGCCAGCGGCTGTGCACCGCCCATGCCGCCGAGGCCGGCCGTCAGGATCCACCTGCCGGCGAGATCGCCGCCATAGTGCTGGCGGCCCATCTCGACAAAGGTCTCGTAAGTGCCCTGGACGATGCCCTGGCTGCCAATATAGATCCACGAGCCTGCCGTCATCTGGCCGTACATCATGAGGCCCTTGCGGTCGAGCTCCCGGAAGTGTTCCCACGTCGCCCACACCGGCACGAGATTCGAATTGGCGATGAGAACGCGCGGCGCGTCCAAATGCGTTTTGAAAACGCCAACCGGCTTGCCGGACTGCACCAGCAGGGTCTCGTCGTCCGCCAGTTGTTTCAGCGTCTCGACAATCTTGTCGTAACACGCCTGGTTGCGTGCCGCCTTGCCGATACCGCCATAGACGACGAGGTCGTCAGGCCGTTCGGCCACCTCCGGGTCCAGGTTGTTCATCAGCATGCGCAGTGGCGCCTCTGTCAGCCAGCTCCGCGCATTGAGCGTCGTACCGGTAGGCGCCTTGATCGTTCGTTTGCTGTTCATCAGTCTGTCCTGGCGTCTGTGGTTCAGGAATCTTGCCCGACGCTACGCGGCGTACCGGGCGGTGTGTAGTGTCCGGTCAGTTCAAAGCGGCTGCCGGGATGGTGCAGGCGCGCAAAACTGACTGCCCTGCCGTGAGCCCACGTGCGGCGCGTCACGACGAGACACGGCTCGCCGGCCTCCATGTCGAGATACTTTCGCACCGCGGCGTTCGGCAGCGCCGCGCGTACGACCTGTTCCGCCTCCTGCAGCGGTGCAATTGCCGTAAGGTATGCACCGGGCGTTATTAACTTGAAGTCCTGTTCGAGGAAACCGGGCGCGAAATCCGCGACGACGTAGCGGTCCTCAAGTTGCATCGGAATGTCATTTTCCGTGTGCGTCAGCAGTACGTGGAAAACATCGCTGCCTTCCGGCATTTGCAATGCGCGGGCAATTTCGCCGCGGGCGTGCTGCCGCGAGCGCCGGATCTCCCGTGCCGCATGCCGATGGCCCCGATTGGCAATCTCGTCGGCGATGTTTCGCACCTCGAGCACGTGCGACGCGGCGCGCATGTCGGCGACGAACGTGCCGACGCCGGCAATGCGCTCGACGTAACCTTCATCATGCAGCTCCCGCAGCGCGCGGTTCGCTGTCATGCGCGACACGTTGAATGACTCGGCCAGTTCGTTTTCCGACGGTACCCGGTCGCGCGGTACGAGTTCTCCGTTCGCGATGTTCGCGATGATGTCGTTTTTCAATTGCCGGTAGCGTGGCAGCGATCTTGCGGCCATCAGGCATCGCCCTCCTGCTGCAACCGGCCAAGCACGCGGGCGAACTCCCGTCGTGTCCCCTCAGCGCCGACGTGACGGCCATCGATCACGCGCCACTCGCCGTTGACCATGACGCGTTCGATCGGCAATGCATAACCGGAAAACACCAGGGCATCGAGCAAGGACGCGGCATCGTGGCCAAGCAGCATCGGGTCATCGTCGTCAAGCACCAGCAGGTCGGCCGCCTGTCCCGGTGCTATGGCACCGGATGCTGTGCCGCCCGCGAGCGCGCCGCCGGCCGCCGCACGCTCGAACAGGCTGCGGCCGGTGTTGCGGCTGCCGATCGCGGCAATGTTGCGCTGTTCGGCAATCAGCCGCTGGCCGTATTCAAGCCAGCGCAGCTCCTCGAAGGGGTTGATCGAAATATGGCTGTCCGAGCCGATGGCGATACGGCCGCCCGCTTCCAGATAACGCGGCAGTGGAAACAGCCCGTCCCCGAGATTGGCCTCGGTGCTCGGGCAAAGGCAGACAACGGCGCCGGATGCGGCAAGCGCCGTCACTTCTTCTTCATCGATATGGGTCGCGTGTACCAGGCACCAGTGCTGGTCCAGGTCATGCCGCTCCATCAGCCAGCGCACCGGGCGACGATGACGTATCGCGAGACTTTGTTCGACTTCGCGGCGCTGCTCGGCAATGTGGACGTGCATCGGCACACTGTCGGTCGCGGCGGCTGCGGCAATTACGGACAGCGATGCCTCGGTGACGGCCCGCAAACTGTGCACCCCTAACCCGACGATGATGTCATCGCCGGCGAGATCCCGGCAGCGATGGTAATGGCTGAGCAATCCGTCCGCCGTGTGCGCAAACCGTCGTTGCTCGCGTGATAACGGTGCGTCGTCGAACCCGCCGCGTTCATACAGTACCGGGACGTAGGTCAGGCGGATGCCGCTGTCCGCAGCCGCGCGGCGCAATGCCTCGAACATCGCTTCATTGGCAGCGCCGCCCGGCTCGCTGTGCAGGTAATGGAATTCCGCGACCGACGTATAACCGCTTGTCAGCATTTCGGTGTAGGCCTGGCGCGCGATTGCGGCCAGCGCGTCCGCGTCAATGCGCGCGGCGAGGCGGTACATGCGCTCGCGCCAGGTCCAGAAGTTGTCACGATCAGAGGGTGCGCGCTCCTCGGTATGCCCTGCCAGCGCGCGCTGGAAGGCATGGCTGTGCGCATTGCACAGGCCAGGCAAAACAATCCCGGCCGCGAACGCGCCGCCATCGGGCGCTGCCGGGGTACCAACCGCGCTGATACGGCCGTCATCGACATCGATTGTGACGCCGTTTTTCCAGCCGTCCGGCAGCAGGGCTTTGCGGGCGTGAATGCGAGGCACAGCATGGGCTCCGTTCAGTTGTATATACAGGTTAGAGCATGCTACCGTTGTTTGCAATGAGGGCAGCCGGGGTCGCGTGATGGCCGAATGGGATTTGCTGTTGACGGATGTGCGGCTCGCGACGCTCTGTGCCGGCGGCGAGCCATATGGCGTCATCGAAAACGGTGCACTGGCGGTCGCCGACGGTGTGATCGCGTGGCTGGGACAGGCCGACGAGTTGCCCGCGGAGAACGCTGGTGAGGTCCGGTCCGGCAGCGGCAGATGGCTGACGCCTGCTCTGATCGACTGTCACACGCACCTGCTGTTTGGCGGCGACCGGGCCCGGGAATTCGAGCAACGGCTCGAAGGGGTCAGCTACGAAGAGATTGCGCGGGCCGGTGGCGGCATCATGTCGACGGTACGCGCGACCCGTGCCGCCGACGACGAGACACTGCTCGACGCGGCGGCTCGGCGGCTGCAGAGCCTCCGCCGGGACGGTGTCGCGACCGTGGAAATAAAATCCGGCTACGGACTGGATCTCGAAACGGAACTGCGGCTGCTGCGGCTGGCGAGACGGCTTGGCGAAGAATGCGGCTTGACGGTGCGGACGACGTTTCTCGGCGCGCATGCCGTGCCGGCGGAACATGCCGGCAATGCAGACCGGTACATCGACTTCATCTGTGACGAGGTCCTGCCGGCAGTGCACGCGGAAAACCTCGCCGATGCCGTCGATGCCTACTGCGAGTCGATCGCGTTCTCGGTGGACCAGGTCGCCCGCGTCTTTGAGTGTGCCGCCCACTACGGGCTGCCCGTCAAGCTGCACGCGGACCAGCTGAGCGACAGCGGCGGTGCAACGCTCGCCGCGCGCTTCGGCGCGCTATCGGCCGATCACCTGGAGTACACGCCGACGACAGGCATCGCGCAACTCGCTGCGGCCGGCAGCGTCGCCGTCATGTTGCCGGGCGCGTTTGTCACGCTGCGCGAGAAACAGGTGCCGCCGATAGACGAACTGCGAAAACACGGCGTACCGCTCGCGCTTGCCACCGACTGCAATCCAGGCACGTCGCCCGTCTGTTCACTGCTGATGATGCTGCCGCTTGCGGCCAGCCAGTTTCGCATGACCCCGGAAGAATGCCTCGCGGGCGTGACCCGCAACGGGGCGCGGGCGCTGGGTCTTGACGACCGCGGCACGCTCGAAACCGGCAATCGCGCGGACCTCGCGCTGTGGGACATCGGGCACCCGCGCGAACTCAGCTACTGGATGGGCCTGAACCCGCTCGCGGCACTTTATATTGGCGGCACAGAGGCAGAGGCCTGATGCAACGCCGTCTCAGGACAGTTCGGTCGTGATGTCTGCCACGTCGCGGCGCGTCTGTTGCGGCGTGATTTTCGGGTAACCGTAAAAAATCAGGCCGACGACAAACTCGCTCCCGGCGTCCGCGCCAAGCAGGTCGAAAAACCGCGCATCACGAATGATCGGCCCGGTCGCCCACTTTGACGCAAGACCGGCCTCGGACAGGTACAACATCAGGTTCTGGATCGCGCAGCAACAACTGGCGTAATCTTCCTGCTCGAGCAGCTTGTCCTCCGAGCGCCGGCACGTAACAACCAGCCAGCCCGGACGTTCGGCGGCGGCTTCGGCCTTGAAGTCGCCTTTCTTCTCACCCTTGCGCTCGGTCACCACAATGCGGGTCAGTTCGACCGCCCCGGCGATGGCATTTTCCCCAAGGACATAGAAATGCCACGGTTCCGTGACGTGGTGATTCGGGGCCCACCGCGCCACCTCGATCGCATCCAGTATCACCTGCCGGCTGACCGGCTGCTTCAGGAACAGGTTGATGGTACGTCGCGAACGTATGCGCTCTGCCAGCCGCCGCAGCGGCTTTCTTGTGTCGTCCACCGGTTCCTTCACTACGCGCGCTCGATGATCATCGCGATGCCCTGCCCGACGCCGATGCACATCGTGCACAGTGCGTAACGGCCGCCGCCGCGCTTCAACTGGCGAGCCGCCGTCGTCACGAGGCGCGCACCGGACATGCCCAGCGGATGACCGAGCGCGATTGCCCCGCCGTTCGGATTGACATGCGGCGCGTCGTCATCCACTCCCAGTTCGCGCAATACGGCGAGTCCCTGGGCGGCGAATGCCTCATTAAGTTCGATGACATCCATCTGGCCGATCGCCAGCCCGGCAACCTTCAGCACTTTCCGGCTGGCAGGCACAGGCCCGATGCCCATGACACGTGGTTCAACCCCCGCCGAAGCCCAGGCGACGACCCTTGCGAGCGGCTCGAGGCCGTGGTCCCTGGCCGCCGCGTCCGATGCCAGCAGCAGCGCGCAGGCACCATCGTTGATGCCGGAGGCGTTGCCGGCCGTGACGGTGCCGTCCTCGCGCACTATCGGGCGCAGCTTCTGCAAGCCTTCGATCGTCGAGTCCGCCCGCGGATGCTCATCGGTATCGACAATGATGGCGTCGCCGCGCCGCTGCGGAATCGTTACGTCAACAATTTCATCACAGAACAGGCCTGCCTCCATTGCCTGTTGTGTCTTTTGCTGGCTCGCCAGCGCGAAGCGGTCCTGGTCGTCGCGCGAAATCCTGTAATCGACCGCGACGTTTTCAGCCGTTTCGGCCATCGAGTCGACGCCGTACTGCTTTTCGAGCTCGCGATTGATAAAACGCCAGCCAAGTGTCGTGTCATACACTTCCGTATTGCGACTGAACGCCGCGGTTGCCTTTGCCATCACAAAAGGCGCACGTGACATTGATTCGACGCCGCCTGCGATAACGAGACCCGCCGCGCCGGTCTGAATCGCATGCGCCGCGATGCCGGTTGCGTTCATGCCGGATCCGCAAAGGCGATTGACCGTGACGCCCGGCACACCCGGCGGCAACCCGGCAAGCAGCAGCGACATGCGCGCGACATTGCGATTGTCCTCGCCCGCCTGGTTCGCACAGCCGTAGACGACGTCGTCGATCGCCGCAGTGTCGAGCGAGGGGTTCCGTTCTATCAGCGCTCGCATCGGTATGGCACCGAGGTCATCGGTACGCACTTCGGACAGGGCGCCGCCGTATCGGCCTATGGGGGTGCGTACGGCGTCACAAATCCAGGCATCGGTCATACAGCGTCAGTCCTCGGTGGTGTTTGCGGCAGCCGGGGTCCGGTCATAGGAGCGGCCGAGCAGCGCGCCGGTCAGTGCCCATAGCGCGGCAATCGCGGCGGCGATTATAGCAATCCCGGAAAGCCCGAGGCTGAACGTGGCCGCAATGGCGGTATAGGCCCACGCAGTCACCATGTCGCCGCCGCGATAGACGACGATGTCGATGACCGGTTTCGCCTTGTAGCGCCGCTCCTGGTCCACCAGTGTAAACAGCATCTCGCGCCCGGGCCGGGTAATAGCGTAGTTGCCCACGCGCCGCGCAACCTGTATCGCCACCAGTACCGCGAGTATCGGCGAGGCTGCAACAATCGCCCAGCCGCCGACCATCAGGACAGGGACCAACGCGAGCGTCGTGCTCATGCCGAAACGCACCGCAAGGCGGCCGGTACCGAATAGTGCAATCAGGATTGTCAGCACATTGATGACAAGATCGATTCCGCCCCAGATACGCGTTCGGGTTGCGAGCTCGAAATCGCGCAACAGGTCACGAAGCTCGAAATAGAAAAACGTATTCATCATGACGTACAGCAGGATGAACAGCGCAATACCGAGCAGGTACGGATCGCGCACCAACAGCATGAAGCCGGAAAACGGGTTCCGGCCGAGCCTCACCTGCTTGCTCAGGTCCGCCTGCAGCGTCTCGTTGCCCAGGTCGGTGACCTTGAGCCGGTCGAGCACCCGGATAATCGGTACCGGCACCAGCAGCAGCGCCGCCGAGACCAGCATCAGGTTGTTGGTGCCGATATTGTCAGCGAAAAAAACCGGCACGATCGGGCCGACGATGGCACCGGCGCTGGCACCGGTTGCGATGACGGCGAACAATCGCGGTGCCTGCTCCTTGTTGAACAGGCCCGACATGAAACTCCAGAACACCGACACGTGAAACAGGCTGAAAACGCTTAGCCAGACATAAAAAGTCTTGTTGACCCACGTGAGGTTCGGCAGCAGCGACGCACCGAAGTAGAAGCCGACGAACGTGGCGGCGAAGAAAATATAGACGCCCGGTACCAGCCGCCGGAAACGCACGTGAGGAATGATGGCGCCATACAGTGACACCGCCAGTACACTGAAACCGAACGTCGCCGTCCACAGCCAGCTCAGCTCCGCATCCGTCCATTCGCTCGAAAGTGCATCGCGTACCGGCCGCAGGATGAAATACGCAGCCATCAGGATGAATACGAACGAGAAGGACAGCAGTGTTGCTTTAAGTTCGTGCGGCTCGATTTTGGTCGCCGCGCGGATCGCGTTCTTCAGCGGGCTCTCGCCCGGTTTTGTTGCCATCACTGGCTCCCGTCAGCTGCAGTCGTTGACCGGCCCTGGCTCAGAATATCCACCAGCCGGAATCGAGGTCGTCCTCGCAGCGCCTGAGCTGCGCGCCCCACTCTTTTGCACGGTACTCGACCTGTCGCGCCACATTCTTAAGCCAGCGCTTCGAACGGTATGACCGCCGCTGCCAGCCGGTGTGGCCCTCATGGTAGGCAAGATACTGGTTATAGGGATCCCACTTCGAGATGCCCAGCGCACTTTGTGACCGGTTGGTGTACCAGCCGACAAAATCGATGGCGTCGCCAAAATCGTCGCGATCGGCAAAATAATGTCCTGTCTCGTCCTGGTACCAGTTCCATGTGCTGTCCAGCACTTGCGCATAGCCGTAGGCATCGGACGGACGCGTCCACGGAATGAAACCCAGGAGCTTCGTGCGCGGCGGCCGTGCATCGAAGCGGAATGATGATTCCTGGTGAACAATCGCCATTTGCACATGCACCGGCGTGCCCCATTTCTTCTCCGATTTCTTGGCCTCTTTGTACCAGCCGCCCTTTTCTTCAAATATCGCGCACAGGTTCTCGATATTGCCGGGCGGTGTCGTCGCACAAGCGGAAGCGAGCACCAGCCACCCGATGCAGAGCGTCAATATCGCCAGGCGATGGACGACCGCACTTCTGGACTGCCGCGCCCTGTTGCACATACGTCGGAACATTGATAGGAAAACCGTAATCACCCGCTACTGCACCAGTATAACCGCATGCTTTTGCTGCTTGCCAAAGCCCCCCCCTCCCCGCAGGGGGGCTTCCGGTGCTCCCCCGAGGTCGCTGGATACTTCGGTAAGTGCTACCGTTGGTGTGTCAGAAGGATCCCGTTCGAGGAGATTACCGTGTCTGACCCGAAGAAACCGCCCGGCGCCGGCAGTGAAAAGCGACGGGTACAGATGGACGATCGTGGCCGCTCGGTTTGGGTGGGCACCATTGAAACAGCCGAGCTTGAGATAGTCTCGACGCAGATGCTGAAGACGCTGCTGGACTCCGCCGACGCGGGTAACCGCAAGCAGGTTGAGCAGCTTGCGAGCCGTGACGACGAAGGTTACCTGGCCCGTAACGCCGCCACTGGCCACTTCCAGATCATCGACGACACCGACCTGCAGGCGATACTGAACCAGCATAAGGCTTCGGCGCCCGCCCAGGCGCCGCAACCCGACAGCATGGAAGAATCGGCGCAACTCTCCGAGGCGGATGACAACGAACTGTCGCTGGTCAGCACACAGGCGCTACGAAAGATCCTGGGCGAAAGCACCGGCGAAAAGCGCAAAGTTGGCGCAACCCCCGATGAGAAATTCAGCCGCGATGATGCCGGCGGATTTGATCCTTACAACACTGGCTGAGCATGTGGTAACGGCTACCGGTGCGGAGCTGAAACCTGCCGCAATCGCTCACTGACCTGGTCACGGGACAATGCTCTCAATCGCACCAGGTATTCACCCGCGCTCGATTCCCTGAGCGCCGCTTCGCCAAGGTACTCGTCGCCCTGCCCGCGTTGTGTCACGCGCCAGTGCAATATCGCGACAGTCGCGGCCAACCGCGTGCTGATGAGATCATAGAGCAGGTCGATTTCCGTCTTGTCGAGGACCGAGACCTGGTGATAGCCGGCCACGAACTCTGCGATCCACTTGAGCACATCGCCATCGGGTGTTCGCATATAGGATGCCGCGACGGCGACGTCAACGATCAGCGGTGCATGCAGCATGTCGCCGAAATCGATAATGCCTGCCATGCGATCGGGAAGCCCGGGCTCTACCAGTACGTTCGCCGGATTCATGTCGTTGTGCACGACCTGCGCGCGCAGTGACCCGTATATCGGTAGCACCCGCTGTACAAAGTCGTCGATCACAGTGGTAACGACACCGCGCAGCCCCTCATCACCGATACAGTGCAACAAGTCGCGCAATATCGGTGCCTGGCGCATATCCCACAACAGCGCCTGTGACGAACCGGCATGCTCGAACCCCTCAAGGGCACGCGCCAGTTTCGCAAGGCCGGCACCGAGATCCCGACAGAGTGGTGCGCTGAGCGTGTCGGTATCCAGCGGCTGTCCCGGTACGTAACTGACGAGACGCGTGACATGCACGTTGTTGTTCAGTGCCAGGTTGAAATGGCTGCGTCCATCGCGTGTCGGGATGATCCGTGGAACGCCGAATCCGGCCGGCGGACGGGAGGCAATATGCTCGAGTGCCCGTACCTGGAATTCGGTGACGACCGAAGCCTCTGCCGCGTTGGCAATCTTCAGCACGTAACGTGTGCCATCGGCAAGTTTCAACAGAAAGTTCTGGTCGCGCTCGCTGGTCAGCGGCGTCGCCTCTGCCCCGATCCCGTAGTATTCGGCGGCTATCGTGCAGGCCTGGTCCCGGCCCAGTGCCGGCGGCACGGTGGCGATAACGGTGAGCGGGCTGTCAGTTTCCTGCGTCATGGCTGGCCTCGTTCCGGCAGATTCGAAAAAAGCTCAGAAAAACAAGGGCGACCAAGACTTTTGCAGAGCATGGACAGTATGATCGCGGCGCCATCGGCCGGCAACCCGGTGGCGGACCGCGGCGCACCGGCGCATGGCCGGGAGCGCATGTTCCGTATACAATCATGGCTCTTCGATGCCGGGGCCGCAGAGGCGGCCGGCCGTGATGCCGGGGTCGAACGTCACCTAATATAAAAGATAAGGACGGTTAGCTATGCCTCTCGATATCACATTCACACTGAGCGATCAGGATCTCGATCATTTCCAGGATATCGTTGACAAGGCCAAGTCGGCCATGAAGAACGATCTGGAGGACAAGGAAGTCGAGGAGGCGGCCCGCAAGCTGATCGACG
>CAZLNH010000380.1:0-9693 GCA_964560775.1 uncultured Woeseiaceae bacterium
ATGTACGTCGTCGTCGCGCTGAGGCCAGGTGCCGGAGTCGTGGCGTAAAGACGGGGCAGGTCGGAGTCGAGATCCGTGTAATCTTCGGTCCAGTGGACCCCGGACGTCATGGTGAGCAGTTGCCGAACGGAAACATCATCGTACGCGCTACCCCGGAGACCCTCGATGTATTGCGACACGGGGTCGTCCAGGCTGCGGATGAAGCCCTGGCGCAGAGCGATCCCCACCAGCGTGCTGGTCACGGACTTGGCCACCGACTGGGACGTCCACCGGTCCCGAGCCGAGTGGCCGAGCGCATACCGTTCCAATCGGATATGCCCATCCTGGAGAATCAGCAGACCGGCGACGCTTTGGTCCTCTATGTACCGCTCGAGCCTGGTACCTCCGGCGGTACCCTCCGCCAATCGCGCGATGAATGGCCCGGCTTCCAGGCGACGCACCGCCGTCCCGGTGTGGACCACCCGCGACTCATAAATCTCATCATAGTGGCGTAGCCCCCAGCGGATCTCCTCGGGATTCCAGTTCTGCCACGGTTTCTCTCGCAGGTCTTTGGCGCGAATTTCTCGCTCGACGCCGCCGTGGCAGGCGCACACGGCGATCGCCAGTATGAGCAGCAGGCCCCGGAGGGCATTGGCAACCGCTCGCTTCATCGTTTCGAAGGGAAAGTCTTCATGAGAACGCACTGCTCCATGAGCTGCGCTCCATATAATCAGTTTCACGGACCGAGCGGAGCACGTTGTGTACCTTTTGTCGGTTTAACGCTTAAGCTCACCCGCACTTGACGCAGAAAGCGGCAGCGCAAGGCGGGCTGGGACAAGTGCCGGTGCAGCGCGTGGTTAGGCCGCAGCCTGCTTCAATGCCAACGACCAAACCTCCGAAAACCGGACAATCGATCAAGGTGTCTAGATTCAATATATCGACCTCCTATCGGTCAAGAGCCACCGCTTACGTTGAATCGATTAGTGACTCGTTCCATGCTCAATGCCGGAGGTCTCGGCAGCGCGGCTCCGACTAGCCAATACGGTGAGCAGGCAGGCTGGGCCAATGACTGGTATAAGCCAGGCGAAGATAACAAGGATCGAATAAGCTGGCTTATGCATCTCCTTTCGCCGTGCGAACCATATCGTTCCGATAACTGTGGAGATAATCGAGATCGAAAATACCTGCCCGAGCAGTGTAAGGTTTACGTCCATCGTCTTTCCCCGACATCAGAAGAACAGTACCAAAGAAATGCCTGATCACGAGCGACTCCTTTGGGTTCATCAAGAAACAGTCTAGATCATTTCAGCGGACCGGCAAGAGCCGGCCATACGCCGTCATTTCCGAATCCGAAACAATCCTTGGCTAATTGCTACGACACGCCGCCGGCAACCACTTATTGGCGATTTCTGAGCTGTAACATTCCCAACTAATGTTCGGAAGACTTGATGCGTCGGGTACAAGCATGAGTGAATGGCCCTGAATGCTTCCGTGTGCATTATTGCCGTAGCTGATAACAACCACACCCTCTTCAATTCGAATCCCGCTCACATACTGGCCTGACATATCACTTGCGGGCGCCAGGCCCGCAGTGGCGTTGTCCTTGGGCCACTCGCGACGATCTTGAACGAACTCCGTGACAGCAGCTTTAGCGCCCGCAGATAGATTAAGCCCCTCTGAAACCTGGGCGCGAATTGTATAATCCTGGTAAGCCGGAATGGCGATTGCAGCAAGTATACCAATCATCGCAACCGCAACCAGCAATGACGCTGCTCCACCGACTCCAAAGCGCGGAACAAAGATAGATAATAGTCCGGCGAAAAAACTTCTTCGCGGATGGCGAATCTCTTCGTTCTTGCGAAATGCTAACGCGCTGGCCATACGCTTTGTCAGCCACGGATAGTCATTGGTAAGCTCGTGAAACGACATCCAGAATTCGTTCGTTACTGCAACTTGCGTTGCATACACGGAAGAATTCAGATCTTTCCACCGAGTATCTCCGGCTGAAATCGCCGCCAGCGCAAAGCGCACATCGTCATCAGTATTGCAGCAATGCGCCCCGTAGCGATCACAGGTGTATTCCTGGGCCCGGCGATATGCAGTGCCTAGCACTGGAAGTAGAAGTGCCGGAAACAGGAAGCCCGACCAATTCAAGTGCTTACGATGAATATGTCCTAATTCGTGCCCAATATAGAAGTCAACTGCCGACGGATTCTCATGGAGCGCATCGACGACGTCGGTAAATAGGACAACGAAATTGCGACCCAAAAATTTCGTCGCCAGCGCGTTGAAGAAATCCGTTCGCAGAAGGTACATTTCCGGCGGAGCATGTATGCCAATCTTCTCGCAACAGTCTGTCAGGCTACGATAAAGCGCCGGGAACTGCCTTTCACTCACCCTTACTCCGTTACCTTTGAGGTGGGAAATGAATCCGGACTGTACAAAAAGGTAAAAAAGTAAGGCAAAAAGAACATAGACAAGAGCTATCCCGAAGGTTACTCCGATCAGGACCAACCAGAACAACGCAGATATTATTACTGCGATTGCGAAAAGTTTCTTTTCATTCTTATATACGAGATCCATCATCCCCCCCCTCAAGACGCCTTGCGGTCTGGCAAGGCGATGTAAGCCCTTACTGTTTTCTCATCCGCTGCGGCATTGACATCATTTAGATTTCCCGCTGGAAGATACGGCATACGGCTCCGCTTCGAAATTTTTCGAGCGGCTGCATAGGGTCATCTTAAGCCTCTTAGCAGTTCATCACTCAACTGGCAGTTTACGGCCAGAAGCGGCCTATCGCTGGCGTTAGTCAATTGACCAACGTGGCTACTATGTGGCCGCACTAACTTCCCTTTTCGATTCGTCTTATTAGTGGCCGGGAAACCGTATACCAAAAGAGGATCGGTGGAATAAGGCCCGCTCCTACTATTGTTAGCAGCAATCGCAAAACGCTGGCAACGGTCGGTCCCCCATCAAAATACAGCGTCTCCCAAAATGTGAGCAGCATGACGAATGTCCAGACAATCTCAGAAATTATGATGTGGCCGATCAGTGAGCGAGACGCGCGCGTAAGGATCGAAGCCTCTCTAAGTTGCATGGACAAGAGTTCCTCGGCTAGCAAAGCAATCCTAGATGACGAATGGCTGCTGTGGGTCAAAAACGGTCGCTGCGGGCCGGAATTGTAGCGATCCGTTATTCGGAGTTGGCATTAGATGATGGAACAAACGACTGGAATCCGCCGTATGCCATTCGATCTGCCTCAAAACCCGAATTCGATGAGTTGATCAAATCCGCCATTCGAGGGTCAGCCGCTACCTTCTCATTTGCCAAATCACGCGCGGCGCGAGATTCAAATACCACCCACCCGAACACGATGGCTTCATCCTCGGTTGCAGATACAGCATCAGTGAATGAGCGTGTACCCTCAAGAATCAAGTCGTCGCCAACATATTCCCTGTAGTCGAGTGCGCCGTACTCCTTCCAAATTTCTGAAACCGCTTCAACAAGACGCATATACTCGTCCAAGCGATTGCGTGAAACGGGTAGTACAAATCCATCGATATAGTGCGCCATACTTGCTCCGGTCGCGTGGTTAGGCTGCGCCTGTATAAAGCTAAATGCAGTCACCAACATGTACTATCCTATAACCTTGGACCCCTAGTTGTGCATTCAGATCAAACTCGACTTCCGCGCACCAACTACCGCAGTACCACTCGTCGGCGCGAAAACATTTACCCACCGCAGCCAGATTACCTTCTTCTTTGGCCCAGGGGCCAATAGTGAAATTGTGAGCCTGAAGCCAATCCCGAACTGCGACCTCTGAACTTCCTACTGGCACTTCACGTTCCAGTTGAGCCTTCAGGTCGCCGATCCTTTCGGCGTGGTCCTTCTGCGACATTCCGCAAGACGCCAAGAAAACTGCGTTAATGATTCCGACCGCGACAAGCTTCATAGCAGCCTAACAACCAAGCTCAGCGGCAAAGGCAAACTGGCGTGGCTATTGCGAATGCAAAAGACATGACAGCTTGCCTTTGCCCGTCTGCAGCGCCTTGTTAGGCGGCGTTCGAACGGCGCCTCGCTTCCGCGGCAAAATAAGAAGTCCCATCTAAACTAGTCAGTGTTTCATTGATTGGCGTTTCTGGGCTACGGATTCGGTCATTGACTGGCTCGCATCCGACACCAAACGCTCCCTAAATCGAAGCGACCCGACAAACGCTATAACCGCGCCAAGAATCGGCAATAGCCACGCTAGTGCAACATAGATCACTTTCTGTGTTGTAGTCGCAGCCCCATGCCGCACGATGATTGCTGTTGCCCAAATCGAGAGCGCAACAGAAACGATTGTAAATACCACCATTCCTATGCCGCTCCCGATTTGCCGCCTAACGTTTAAGCTCACCCGCACTTGACGCAGACTGCCTGGAGAGGCAGCTCAAGGCGGGCTGGGTCAAGTGTCGGGTGCCTCGCGTGGTTAGGCGGCTTGCACATCGACAATTTCGCCCTGTGACCGAGGCGTAGGAATTGGATCGCCGGACTCCTTCAGGCCATCAATATGAAACTCGATAGATTCCTGGATCAATGCAATTACGCCGTCTCGCGTCGCAGCCGCAGCAACACAACCAGGCAGATCAGGCACATAAGCACCGTATCCGTTCTCGCATTCTTCGACTATGACCAAGTACTGCATAGTTGTCATTTTAGACCAGCTTGTTTCAGAATGCTGCTTAGAGTGCCCGGTGGAATGTCAATTCCCAGATTGCCGGATACCGTAACGGTTCCTCCTTTGCGAGGATGCCTCAGTTGCCGGTGGCTTTCCCGGGTTCGCTCGATTACCCAGCCATCGTCCTTCAGCATTCGGAGAACCGCCCTCACGTTCATTTGCCCAGATTGGCTGGGCGACAGTAACGAAGCTACGTGCGAATCTGGTCGGTTTGCCGCCTAACGTCCAGTTAACCCGGAGCGCGTCTTACGCGCGATCGGGTTGAACGGATTGTTAAGTGGCATTGGCGCTGCTACTGCCATTTGAGCTGTGGCCACTGCTCTTGATTGGGCAACCAGAACGCCAGCGCGGCTTTACCTCGAGCAGCAGACGTGGTGCGCGAAGCATCCATTTTGAAAATGCTGCCGTCCTCGTCAAGGAACTCGAGTTCTCCGCTCTTGGCTGCCGATGATGGGTCAGTTGCGAAGAACTCTCGATGCTCGTGCAGCATGAAGTAAGCAGCGCCTGCGTCGTTCAAGAACAAATAGAAATTGCCATAGTCGACCTTGTTTCCAAGGGCCGCTACATAGATTACAGCGTTGGCTGATGGCAGGCCTTCGAGGGCATCGTTGGCGTCCGAAAGGGCTTCGAATGCGCGTCGCTCGTGCCGCAACTCCGGCAAGAACGTCGTCACCTCGAACACGTACTCTTGGATCCTCATGCCACTTAACGTCTAAGCTCACCCGCACTAGACGCAGACCGCCTGGAGCGGCAGCGCAAGGCGGGCTGGGTCAAGTGTCGGGTCCAGCGATTTGTTAGACACCGCATCATGACAATTTGCTTGATACCAATCGATTAATGCTGACGCCGGACTCAGCTGCCTTTATCGCCAGCATACGATGCATTTCCGGCGGAACGCGCACCATGAATTTCCCGCTATAGGAACGAGTCGAAATAGGCTCTGGAACCGTCTCCTTCGAGCGCTTCAGGTCGGCGACAGTCTCTCTTACTAGCTTTCGAATTCCAACCAGCGCCTTTTCAGGAGATTTCTCTAGCCAGCTCAAGCTCGGTAGCTCCGCACAAAGCCCTACGTACTCCGAATCCTCGTCCGACCAGGTCACCCGATACGTATATCGATCTACATCTTTAGCCATCGTCACTCTCAAGTCTATCCACCGCGAGTAGGACCTGCCTGACCTGATAGGCCTTGGCCTTGCCACGAGAGTTCTGGATATTTACCCTCGGATCCCCGGCCCCAGGGTGTCTTGTACACCCTGTGACTGGTCCCGGATTTACGAGGCTTCCCGAAAAAATGATCGCAGACCCTGCAGAGATCATTGAAGCGAATACCCTTCGGGTTCCGCCGCATCTTCTCCAGGATGTCACCGATCGAAGCCACTGATGAATGATATCATTAGTGATATCGTCGTCAAGAGACGCGGCCTCGAATTTTTCGCCTTCGGTGGGTAGGTGTCTAACGTCTAAGCTCACCCGCACTTGACGCAGACCGCCTGGAGCGGCAGCGCAAGGCGGGCTGGGTCAAGTTTCAGGTGCAGCGCGTAGTTAGACGGTTGCACCGACGAATCTAAAGGCGCTTCCATTGGAAACCTTCTTTTCGCGAGTAGTAAACAGATATTGCGCGCCCGTACAGCTCCCGCTCGGAAATCATTCCGAAATATCGGCCGTCACGGCTATTTCCCCGGTGGTCACCGAGCACTAGGACCTTGTCGTCAGGGATCACCAATCCTCGAATGTCTGGACCGCTGCCATCGTCAAGATTCAATCGAACCATACGATGGTCAAATTCTTCGACTGCTGCTGTTGCCGATTTCGCTAGACGTTCTCCGTTAAGCCAGAGTCGGCCATTTAAAAGATCGACTCGATCACCACCAACGGCCACAATACGCTTAATCAGTAGCTTGTCGTTCTCCGGTGAATCGAAAACCGCAATCTCGCCAGGCTGAGCCCTGTCCATGTTTATCAGGTCTATCGTAGTAAAAGGGATCCGAATGCCATACGCTGTTTTGTCAACCACCACTCGATCACCAGGCATAAGCGTAAACTCCATTGACCCTGATGGCACAAAGTAATGATCAGCTAGCGACGAACGGCCCGCGAGAAGCAGTAGCACAAGAATTGCCAACTGTCCCCACTCAGATCGCAGCCACCGTTTTATACGCGCCACATTTCTCTCCTCGCCGTCTAACGTTTAAGCTCACCCGCACTTGACGCAGGCTGCCTGGAGCAGCAGTGCAAGGCGGGCTGGGTCAAGTGTCGGGTGCAGCGCATGGTTAGACTGCAACCCAATTAGCCTGCATTGTATCCGCTGGAAATCAATTCTAGATACCGCGAACTCATTCTGTCATCCATTATCAAGGCTTCCTTCGCGAAGGCCTGAGGACATTTACTTCGGAACTCGTCAAGGTCCGAAAGGATCTCTGCGTACCGTTCTACATAGGCGGTACCGAGGATGCGAATTCGGGGTTGGAGCCGCAGCAAATCCATGTTTATTGCCCCATGTAGCAGCTGCAGAGAATCCTGGGAGGTAGAACAACCGGAATTGACGAGCAGAGTGCGATTGATGCCCAGGCGCATCAGTCGCTCCCGGACGGTGCTTTCGATTTGGTGTTCTTTGATTGAGGATGCGTATCGAAACTGAACAACGTTGATGCCGACGCTAACCAGCAACAATCCAATCAGAATGGTTCGGAGTAGGTGTGGCCTCACAAATTTGCCTATCGGTCGAAGTGCAGTCTAACGTCTAAGCTCACCCGCACGTGACGCAGACCGCCTGGAGCGGCAGCGCAAGGCGGACTGGGTCAAGTGTCGGGTGCAACACGTGGTTAGGCGGCACCCCACGAAGCGACTTCATAAGTGCAGTCCTCTGGCCCAGGGTCTAATGTCGGATAACCCGAGTAAGAGTCTACTACGAGACCGGCTCCGAGCGTCTCAAGGAACGCGCCGGTAAAGCCTGAACGCGGACACCAAAGCATCTCGAGCGCCCGGCGAGCCTCGCCGTAGCGGACTTTGAATAGCGGGAGATCCGGGACCAACTCGGAATTCTCACCAAAATGCACCTCGCAAATCTCAGGAAGGACGAGGATCGCAGGATCGAATTCCCAGGAACGCGGCGCGGCAGCGATCTCACATCGCACTTCGTCCGGCCACTCGGTCTCGATGAAGTAAAAAGCGGGCCCCACTATTCTCGCTCGGGCAGGCATGACTTGGCGTAGAAATCTGTCGGCATTAGGCGAGTAGATACATTCGGCTCGAGAGAGGATCGGCACGAGCTGAGGCGGAAGCACTGCCAAGAGTGCCTCACGCGCGCGTCGTTGGCTATTTGCCTGGGCGCGATGCGCCAGTTCGCGATGCCTATTCTGGATCATTCTGCAGATGCCGCCTAACGTCTAAGCTCACCCGCACTTGATGCAGACCGCATGGAACGGCAGCGCAATGCGGGCTGGGTCAAGTGCCAGGTGCAGCGCGTGGTTAGGCGGCATTGTGCGGGAGCCAATTCCGAATGTGGCCAACCGATGCCATTTAACTGCTGCTCGAACCCGATGCTGCTCATGAGACAAGAGGGCCAAAACTCATCGAACTCGTGGTGCCTTTAAGTAGTTAGCGATCCGCTTACCAAACTCGAACGCACAAAATGCCCAACCTAGCAAAAATAGTCCAAACCCGATGCGGCCAAAGATCCCGATCTCGACCATAGTGGAAATCCAAGTAAGTGTGACGCCGACAAGGATAAAAAGTAAGCCGAGTACCAAGTTTGTGTTCATATGCAAATGTCGAAGCCCGAGAACGGTCAGGTGCGGCCATTGAGATTGCGGTGTATCAAAGTGCCGCCTAACGTCTAAGCTCACCCGCACTTGACGCAGACCGCTTGGAGCGGCAGCGCAAGGCGGGCTGGGTCAAGTGTCTGGTGCAGCGCATGGTTAGGTGGCGCCTGTGTCGCGTTTCACACAAAGGCTCACGACGTAACCACTTAAGGCTAAGGCGGCTACAAAAAACACACCTGAAGCCAGATTTACGGCAATCGCCATCGTACCCGCCCCGAACCAATTAACCTCAGACAGATCCCAAGCATTACGAACAAAGGCAACGCCATATGTTATAGCCACAAAGTACATAAAAATTGGAGACCAATAACGATTAAGCATTGCCCCGAATCCACCGAAGATAGCGGCAATTCCACCAGTTATTGGGATCATCGCGACGTGAGGTATTGACACCGCGACGGCGATTGATCCGACCAACGCAAACGCCGCGCCTATCAAAAGTACCAATATTCTCTGGATGCCCATGATTCTTGAGTGCCACCTAACGATTCGGTTGAGCCGCGCGAGCTTTGCGAGCGTCGGTCTCCAACCAATTGTTAGACCGCTGTTTCATTTGACCGGGATTCAGCCTCGTGGCACATGCACACCCCAACTGAAAGCATCCATACCAATATGATAAAACTGGCCGGCATATTGATCGCCATCGTCAACCCGGAAAACCCGGTGTATGCCATCACGACACCTGCGATCGTAGTGGGAACGCCGCCGACGATACCGAGTCCCGCCACCCACTTCGGATACATGCGATTGCCCAGCAGCGCTACTCCGTACAAGATGACAGTGCTACCGAACAGAAGACTGAACGTGCTTGCCAGCCCGATCTCAACTTGGCGCACCGCGAAGGCAGCTTGAAACGCGATGTCCTTTTGCGCGGCAGGCGCTCCGGCCCAGTTGTCGACCATTGCCTTCAAGGCGATCCCATCCACCGCTTGGAGTGCCGTAGCCACTGCCAGACTGGCAACTGCTCCGCCTTCCGCTAAACGGCCCAACGCCGTTGCCTTGGTCACACGCAGCTGCCTCGACAGTATCAGTAATGCGGCAACGATTAGCGCCACGCCCAAGAGCTGCGTCAGGTGGGTTGCCACCCACAGCCGGTCGGCTGCGTATTCAGCGAAAGCCGCGGCTGCGTCGTTGGGATCGGCCTGCATCGGATGGAGATAAGTGCCGAGGAAA
>CAZLNH010000381.1:0-14366 GCA_964560775.1 uncultured Woeseiaceae bacterium
TGCCCTGAATTGTCCAAACACCTCCGATGACACTACGCGTACAACAGGAACCCGCATGGTTGCTGCACCACAGGCCGTTTCGCGACAGCAGCCGGATACTGGACTTGTTGTGCCGTGACCATGGCCGCGTATCGGTGGTGGCGCGCGGCGCCAGGTCGGCGAAATCACGCCTGCGCGGCATACTGCGGCCGTTCCTGCCGCTGTCGGTATCGTGGGTCAGTCGCACCGATCTCGGCACATTGACCGGCGCGGAGATGAATGGCGCGCCGCTGTCCCTGACCGGCGATGCCCTGCTGTCCGGTTATTACATCAATGAATTGCTGCTGAAGCTGATGCATCGGCACGACCCGCAACCTGAATTGTTCAGCGCCTACGCGCGGACAGTCCGGCACCTGGCGGCGAGCACCAACGTCGCGGCGACTTTGCGCCAGTTTGAAATGGAGTTGCTGAGGTTGCTCGGCTATGCATTGAATCTTGAGCACGACAGCGAGCGGCACGAGCTGTTGCCGGGTGAGCAGTACTATGAGTATCGTGCCGAGCAGGGCGCGGTGCCGGTGTCGCGTGCGGACGGGCCAATGGTGTTCAGCGGGCACGAATTGCTGGCTATACGTAGCCAGGCGTTCAGCAATCCGCAGACACTACGTTCCGCCACGCGACTGCTGCGTGGCGTCATCGATTTCCATCTTGATGGCCGGGAGCTGAACAGCCGCAAGGTGCTGCTCGACTTGCGTGCGGCGGGCCGAAATGCGACACAGGGACGGGAGGAAACTACGCTTTGAGCAGCCGTAATCCGCCACCATTGCACCTCGGCGTAAATATTGATCATGTCGCGACGCTGCGGCAGGCCCGTGGCACCGACTACCCGGATCCCGTCGAAGCCGCATTAATCGCCGAGCAGGCTGGCGCAGACAGTATTACGCTGCACCTGCGCGAGGATCGCCGCCATATCCAGGATGCCGACCTGCCGGCGATGCTGGAGCGCATGACAACCCGCATGAATCTCGAGATGGCCGTGACCGACGA
Source organism: uncultured Woeseiaceae bacterium (assembly GCA_964560775.1). Classification (GTDB taxonomy): domain Bacteria; phylum Pseudomonadota; class Gammaproteobacteria; order Steroidobacterales; family Woeseiaceae; genus Woeseia. Next base: position 1,024 of record CAZLNH010000381.1, read on the forward strand.
GATGCTCGCAATTGCGTGCGATCTGAAGCCCGGTGATTGCTGCCTCGTGCCGGAGAAACGTGCGGAGCTAACAACCGAAGGTGGTCTTGATGTCGCGTCCGGGCAGCAACGGGTCGCGAGTGCCTGCCGGCAGCTTGGCGAGCAGGGCATAAGAGTTTCCCTGTTCGTCGATCCGGATCCCGTGCAGCTCGAAGCGTCGGCCAGGGCCGGTGCGCCAGTCGTTGAATTGCATACAGGCCGCTATGCTGAAACGTCCGGTCGCGAGCAGCAGCAGGAACGCGATCGAATTGCGGAGGCCGCAAGGATCGGGCATGAATTGGGCCTGACGATTCACGCGGGTCACGGTCTGCATTACGAAAACGTTTCGGCCATCGCCGCGATGCCACAGATTGTTGAACTCAATATCGGCCATGCCATCGTCGCACGTGCGGTGTTCGATGGTATAGGTGCGGCCGTGCGTGAAATGAAACGCCTGATGCTGGCAGCCCGTTCGTGATATTCGGCGTTGGTACGGACATCGTCGAGCTGTCGAGAGTCCAGGGAACCTTTGACCGCTTTGGCGAGCATTTTGTCCGGCGGCTCCTGATGGACAGGGAACTGGAGCTGTTCAGGCAGACGAGGCGGCCAGTGCGATTTCTCGCGATGCGCTTTGCCGCGAAGGAGGCAGTCGTCAAGGCCATGGGCACCGGGTTTGCACACGGTGTCTGGCTGCGCGATGTCGGCATCCTGAATAATGAATGGGGCCGGCCGTACCCTGTATGGTCTGCGCGCGGACAGCAGGTCTGCGAGCGGCTGGGTATTGGTGAAGGCCATGTCAGCCTGACCGACGACGCTGGCCTGATACTCGCGTTTGCCGTCGTTATGCAGGCCGCGAACGGCGGCAACTGAGGAAATCATCTACGATGCATTGTTTTGCGTTCGATATCGAAACCGTCCCGGATGTGGAGTTCGGCCGCCGTATGTGGGATTTCGAAGGGCTGTCCGACGAGGACGTTGGTACCGCGATGGCCTTCCTGCGGCAACAGGCCACCGGCAGCGAGTTTCTGCCCCTGCATCAGCAGCGGGTCGTGGCAATATCCGTCGCGCTCCGCAGCGGCAATGATTTTCGGATCTGGACTCTCGGTGACCGGGACGCCGACGAAGCCGAACTGGTGCGCCGCTTTTTCGACGGTATCGAACGCTATTCACCGGAGCTGGTGTCGTGGAATGGCTCGGGCTTTGACCTGCCCGTGCTGCACTACCGCGCGTTGCGGCACGGCATCCAGGCGCCGCGGTACTGGGAGACCGGCGATAATGACCGCGACTTCCGTTACAACAATTACCTGTCCAGGTTTCACTGGCGTCACCTTGACCTGATGGACGTGCTGGCCGGTTTCCAGATGCGGGGCAGGGCGAGTCTCGACCAGACGGCCGTGCTGCTCGGCTTCCCCGGCAAACTCGGCATGAGCGGGGACCAGGTCTGGGGCCGTTGGCTGGACGGGGGCATCGACGACATCCGCAATTACTGCGAAACGGATGTGCTCAATACCTATCTTGTCTACCTGCGGTTCGAATTCATGCGCGGAAATCTCGATGAGACGGCGCTTGAGCGGGAATTCCAGGTCGTGCGGGATACATTGAGCGAGCTGAACCAGCCGCACCTGAACGAGTTTGCCGCCGCCTGGGCGGCGGCCTGACGGGACGGCGCGCTGATGAGCCGATCAAGACCGCGTCAGGAAGAACTGGCGGTGATTGAATCCGTCACCCATGACGGGCGCGGCATTACGTCGGTGGATGGCAAGAAGGTATTTGTCGCCGGTGCGCTGGCGGGTGAAACCGTACGATTCATACGGCGCAAACGGCGGCGCAACTACGACGAGGCGGAACTGCTTGACGTCCTCGAGCCGGTTGCGTCGCGGGTTTCTCCGCGTTGTGCCGTCTACGGCGTATGCGGTGGTTGTTCGTTGCAGCACCTGTCTGCGGCCATGCAACGCTCCATCAAGGAGGCGTCGCTCAGGGACAGTCTCGCGCGCATCGGCGGTGTCGTGCCCGCGCGTTGGCTGCCTCCCGTGTACGACGAACGGACGGACAGCGAGTGGCACTATCGCCGGCGCGCGCGGCTTGCCGTCAAGGATGTGCATGGCAAGGGCCGCGTGCTGGTCGGTTTTCGCGAGCGACACGCGCCGTTCGTGGCCGACATGCAGCGCTGTGAAGTACTCGCAAAGCCGGTGCACGAGCTGATTGCGCCGTTAAGCGACCTTGTCGCGACTCTGTCGGTGCGCAGCCGCCTGCCGCAGATCGAGGTTGCTGTTGGCGATAACGGGCTGCGACTGGTCTTTCGCATGCTCGATCCACCGAGCGATGACGACCGCGGCAAGCTCGAGGCATTCGGCAGGCAGCATGGCCTGATCGTGGCGCTGCAACCGGGCGGACTCGATTCCGTGGTCGATCTCTGGCCGGAATCAGCGCCGTCACTTTGCTACCGTTTGCCGGACTTTGATGTTGAACTACAGTTCGACGCAACCGATTTCGTGCAGGTCAATGCGGCCGTGAACGCCCGTATGGTGTCGCTCGCCGTCGACCTGCTTGCACCCGGTCTTAAGGATCGCGTCCTGGACCTTTATTGCGGGCTCGGCAACTTCTCGCTGCCGCTGGCGCGGCGTGCGGCAGAGGTGCTGGGCATCGAGGGCGAGCGGCGCCTGGTGGAGCGCGCCAGTGCCAATGCAGCGCACAATGGCATCCGCAATGCCTCGTTCCTCGCGGCCGACCTGTCGGAACTCAACGGCAATGAGCGATGGCTCAGCCAGCCCTGGCAATGCCTGTTGCTGGACCCGGCCCGCAGCGGCGCGGCGGCTGTCGTAGCGCAGATAGGGCGGATCGATCCGGAACGGATCGTCTACGTCTCATGCCATCCCGGCACGCTGGCGCGCGACGCGGCGAACCTGGTGGCGGCGGGGTATCGCCTGGACGCGGCCGGTATCATTGACATGTTTCCACATACCGCCCACGTCGAGTCAATCGCGGTGTTTGAAAAAGATAGAAAAAACAAGTAAGTACGAACTATAATTAGGAATTGTCCCAGGCTCAGCACCGGAAATTCCATAAGGAACAGGCGATGCAGCGGATTGTCCCGCGCCGGCCGGGTTGGTGCCGGCTGCCCCGGCCGGTGAGTCCGTAACCATGGCGCTCGGTCCGGTCATGCTCGACGTTGAAGGCCCCGCGTTAAGCCCGGCAGATCGCGACCTGCTGCGCGAGCCTGCCGTCGGCGGCGTCATCCTCTTCAGCCGCAATTACCGGTCTCCGGCCCAGCTGATCGACCTCGTGGCGTCGATTCGCGCGCTGCGCAGTCCTGCATTGCTGATCGCCGCGGACTACGAAGGCGGGCGGGTACAACGGTTTCGGGAGGAATTCACCGCCATTCCGCCCATGCGACAGTTAGGACACCAGTACGACAGCGATCCGGAGCGGGCGCTCGCGCTTGCCGAGACCTGCGGTTGGCTGATCGGTTCCGAGTTGCGCTCGGTCGGTATCGACCTGTCGTTCGGACCGTGCGTGGATCTCGACTGGGGTGTCAGCGACGTCATCGGTGATCGCGCACTGCACCGTTCACCGGAGGCGGTGGCGCGGCTCGCGACGGCTTTGTGCAAGGGCATGCGCGACGCAGGCATGTCCGCGGTAGCCAAGCATTTTCCGGGCCACGGGGCCGTCGTTGCCGATTCGCACCATGCGTTGCCGGTTGACCGGCGACCGTACAGCATCGTACTGGATGACATGCAGCCTTATGAGAAGCTCGTGTCCCGCCGCGCGATTGCCGGCGTCATGCTGGCGCACGTCGTGTATGCCGAAACGGACCCGACACCGGCCGGTTTCTCGCCGTACTGGATCAAGGACCAACTGCGCGGGCACATTGGTTTCGATGGCGCCGTCTTCTGCGATGACCTGAGCATGAAAGCGGCCGCCGAATACGGCAGGATGCCGGAGCGCGCCCGTCTGGCGCTCGAAGCCGGCTGCGATATGGTCCTGATCTGCAATGACCGGCCCGGGGCGCGCGAAACGGTGCAGGCACTCAAGGAGTACTCAAGCCCGACGTCGCTTGTGCGCCTGGCCCGGCTGCATGGCACATCGGCGCCATCGCGTGAATCGCTGCGCTCAAGCGACCGATGGCAGGCGGCATCGGGGTCACTCGATGCGTGGCGCGGCCGGCCAAAACTGGAGCTGGATGCATGACACAGGCGATGACTATGACCGGGCGGCAGTTCGCCATTATCGGCGGCAGCGGATTTGGCGATTTCGGCGCCGATGCCGACGGCCGCACGCTGGTGACGCGCTACGGCGTGCCGTCTGCGCCGCTGCGCCGGTTGAATTACGACCAGCACCACGTCTGGGCGCTGGCGCGGCACGGCGAGGCTCACGATATCGCGCCGCACCGCATCAATTACCGCGCCAATCTCGCGGCGCTGGCCATGGTGGGTGTGGACAGCGTCATTGCGTTGAACACCGTCGGCGTCATCCGGCGCCAGTTGTATCCTGGCCAGCTGGCGGTGCCGGACCAGGTCATCGACTATACCTGGGGCAGGGATCACAGTATTCACGACGGCAGCTCGGCTACGCTCGACCATATCGATTTCACCCGGCCGTTCAGCGAACCGCTGAGGGCTGAACTGCTCGCGTCGGCGGCGCGGATCGACGTCGATTGCCACGACGGCGGAGTGTACGGTGTGACGCAAGGGCCAAGGCTTGAAACCGCTGCCGAGGTCGATCGCTTTGATCGCGACGGCGTGGATTTCCTCGGCATGACGGCCATGCCGGAGGCGGCGCTGGCGCGTGAGTTCGGCATGCAATACGCCTGCCTGTCGCTGATCGTCAATTTTGCCGCGGGTCGCGGCGAAAAAGCGATCCATGAGGACATCGACGCGAGTACGCTGACGGCGACGATGCAGTCGATGAGGGTGCTGAAGGATTTTTTCACCACGCAGACCGGCCGGAGCGATAGCCCGGGCCGGACCTGAGGATTCAGGACGCAAGCAGTGACGGCAATGCAACGCAAGGTATTGCAACAAATCATCGAGGCGGGTGGCGAGCCGTTGCTTGTCGCACGTGTCGACCAGGCCGACTGGCCGGTGGTCATGACGAATCCCGCTTTTGACAGCCTGTCCGGCATGGACGATCCGCTGCAGGTACCGATGACGGACGTTATCGAAAAACTGCACGGGCGGGATGCGGCACAGGAGCTGTCCGAGACCGTGCGCTCAGGTCAGGCATCGACGATTCCACTGGAGTACGCGCGACGCAACTGGCTCTTGGTGTTGAAACCGCTGGCAATCGACGGCAGTGGGCCGGTGCGCTATTACGCCGCCTACTGGCGGGATTCCAGCATGAACTCAGGCAGCGGCGACAGCGAAGCACACCGTGCTCTGCTGCGTGCACGGCGGCGCATCCGGGACCTGTCGCGTGACGATGCGGTAACCGGCTTGCTGAACGCCAGTGCTTTTCGGGACGTGCTGTCGCACGACTGGGCGGTCGCGGCGCGCGAGCAGGGCGCACTTGCCCTGATTGCTTTCACGATCGACAACTTCGACGATTACCTCAAGGTCTTCGGCCGGCACGCTGCCGACTCGTGCCTGCGGCGAGTCGCGCAAGCCGTGCGCCGCTGCCTGCGGCGCGCCAGCGACGTTTGCGGACGCCTGTCGCACGATGGCCGGGACGTGATGATGGTGCTTTTTCATGCCAGCGACGAAGCATCACTGATAGAGTTCGGGGACAACATCGCCCGGGAAGTGCGCGGGCTCGGGCTGCATCATCCTCACTCGAAGACGTCCCGGTTCGTAACCGTGTCTTACAAGACCGCGCTCGCAACGGCGCACGGTGGTGAACCCGAGGCCGAGCGATTCCTCAATTCCGCGCTGCCAGGAGCCTGATTATTCATGAACGCCCTCCCCGGGGCACACCTCCGCCACGACCTCCGTGCCATTCATGAATAATCAGGGCCAGTAGTCAGTTCGGCGGAGCGGCCTGGTTTTCGGGTACCGGCGGCAGCACCGGCACCTCGGCCTCGCCCCCTTCGGCGTCGTCGGTCACACGGCTGATCCTGGCCAGCAAGCCGAATTTCGGGTGATCGAAATAGCGCAACTCGCCGTTCCTGAAAATACGATTCTCGCGGATGCGGTAGTGAACAGTTTCGGCGGGCTGCGTAGCTGGCTCGCCCCAGCCGGCGTAGGTACCGCCGGGATCCAGTTGACTGTCAGCCGCCGTCGACACTCCGATCCGCCGGTCTTCCATCGTCAGGTCGACTTCCAGGTGCAGGTATCGGCTCAGGTACAGCTTCAGAGTGCCGTCAAACGGGAGCGGTATGCGGGCCAGGCGACGCAGGCGGATTTCGGGCGTCACATCGCTCTCATACGCAGCCTGGGTCCAGCCGGTCCAGACAATCGGCCGGTAGGCGTCCAGCTCAGACAGTTTGCTAAATTCGCTGGATAGCGTCAGTTCTTCGCGAGGCAGTACGACCAGTCCGATATCCGCCGGCATCGGCAGTGGTTCGAGTGACGTGGGTGCGGATTCGGGATCCACCTCATTTTCGGCGTTGTATTCGCCTCCGCGTTGCAACGCTCGTTCGTCCCTCGGTTCGTTTTCGGGTTCAGCGCGCATCGCGGTATCGCCCGGCATTGGCCGGTCGCTGAATTCCGCTGCATCCTGCCGATCGCCAAACGCAATTTCTTCATCCCTTTCGGCTGCCGGTCCAGGCTCCGCGCCCTCTACCTCATCGGGCGGGAACACCTCGTTGCCTGTCGCCACGCCATCGCCATAGGTAAACAGGATGACCTCGACGGCATAGCGGGGTGCTGCCGGTTCGATTGGCTCGAGTTCAAGACTGTCGATCTCCTGAGCTGATACCGGCGCAGTCAGTACAGCGCCCAGCAGCGGGACAAGTGCAAGACACCAACTGGTTTTTCTGCGAGTGAACGGTATCTGTTGCCTTGATTGCATCGGTTCTGTTCCTGTTAGCCTGTTGCCGCCTGCGCGGTACCCTCTGCCGGAGCGAGCTCTTGCAGCACGGCTTCGATTGCACTGAACCGTGACTCCGGGCTTACCATCGGCTGGCGAAACTGTAATCGATGTGCGCCCTGCATACGATAGTCCTGTCCCTTGCGCTGGACCAGCGACACGAGCCGTACCGGGTCGACATTCGCCTCACCGCCAAACTGCAGATAACCGGCGCTGTCCGCCGCATCGATCTTCTCGATGCCGAGCGCCGCGGCGGAAATTCTCAGTTGTGCGATGCGCATAAGGTTTTTCGCCGGCTCGGGCAGCAAACCGAAGCGATCTATCAGCTCGACTTGCAGCTCCCGCAGTTCCGCGGCATCGTGTGCGCTGGCGATACGCTTGTACAGTATCAGGCGCAGGTGCACGTCCGGCACGTAATCCTCCGGCAACAGGGCCGGCAGGTGCAGGTTTACCTCGACACCGGTGTCAAGCGGCTGGTCGAGCCTGGCGTCCTTGCCTTCGCGCATGGCCTTGACGGCACGCGTCAGCATTTCGGTGTAGAGCGAAAAACCGATTTCCTGGATCTGGCCACTCTGTGTATCGCCCAATAGCTCGCCCGCACCGCGAATCTCGAGATCATGTGTGGCAAGCGTAAAGCCGGCGCCGAGATCCTCGAGCGAATCGATGGCTTCGAGACGCTTGACGGCATCGGCGGTCATTGCCGCTTTCGGTGGCGTCACGAGGTAGGCGTAGGCTCGATGGTGCGAGCGGCCAACGCGGCCACGCAACTGATGCAATTGCGCGAGACCGAAACGGTCCGCCCGGTTAATGATAATGGTGTTCGCGGTCGGCACGTCGATGCCGCTTTCAACAATGGTCGTGCACAACAGCACGTTGAACCGGCGGTGGTAGAAGTCGAGCATGACCTGCTCGAGCTCACGTTCCGGCATCTGGCCGTGCCCAACACGAATCTTTGCTTCGGGCACCAGGGCGGTAAGCCGTTCGCCGATACGCGCAATATCTTCAACGCGGTTATGAATGAAATAGACCTGCCCGCCGCGCTTGATTTCGCGCAGGCAGGCTTCACGGATGACGACATCGTTCCACTCACTGACGAACGTCCGGACCGCGAGGCGCTCCGCCGGCGGCGTCGTGATCAATGACATTTCGCGCAGGCCGCCCAGAGCCATATTCAACGTGCGTGGTATCGGTGTGGCTGTCAGTGTCAGCACGTCAACTTCGCTCCGCAGCGACTTGATGGCTTCCTTGTGGCGCACACCGAAACGATGTTCCTCATCAACGATAACGAGGCCGACGTTTTTGAAATCGCGCGTGTGCTGCAGCAAACGGTGCGTGCCGATGACAACGTCAACGTTGCCGGAGCGCATACCCTCGACCACGCCCTCCATTTCCTTTTTCGAACGAAAGCGCGACAGGACCTCGATCTGCACGGGCCAGTCAGCGAAGCGGTCCTTGAACGTCTGCGCATGCTGCTGGGCCAGCAATGTCGTCGGCACGAGGATGGCGACCTGCTTGCCGCCATGCACGGCGGCAAATGTCGCACGCAGGGCCACCTCGGTCTTGCCGAAACCAACATCTCCACAGACGACGCGATCCATCGGCGCATCGGAGGCGAGGTCCGCGAGCACGTCTTCTATCGTGCGCGCCTGGTCCTCGGTGGGCTCGAACGGGAACGCGTCCTCGAACGCACGGTAATCTGCCTCAGGCCAGCGAAACGCATGGCCACGGCGTGCCGCGCGCCTGGCATATACGTCGAGAAGTTCGGCGGCGACATCGCGAATTTTCTGCACGGCGCGTTTTTTTGCCCTGGCCCACTGGTCGGTGCCAAGACGGTGCAGCGGCGCGTGCTCCGGCGATGCACCGGTATAGCGTGAAATCCTGTCCAGCGCTTGCACCGGCACGTACAGCTTGTCGCCGTCGGCATACTCGAGGTGCAGGAATTCGCCGCGAGTGCCGCCGGCATCGAGCATAACGAGCCCGACGTAGCGGCCGACGCCGTACTCGGCATGAACGACCGGCGATCCCGGCTGCAGGTCATTGAGTTGCCGGATAATCGCTTCGGGGTCGCGCTCGGTGCGGCGCCGGCGGCTCCGCTGGCGCACCTTCTCGCCGAACAGTTGCTGTTCGCTGATTAATGCGACGCCGGCACCAGGGAGCAACATGCCGTCCTCGAGCGGTGCCCGTGCAACCGCAAGGCGCGGGCCGCCGTCCTGGAACTCCTGCCAGCTGTCGATGCGGGTCACATCGAGACCCCGGCCGCGCAGGAAGTCAAATACGCTCTCGCGGCGGCCTGCCGATTCGGCGGTGAACAGGATCCGGCCGTCGAACTCATCGATAAACGACATCAGTGTGCTCGCCGCGTCCTCGTACCGTGCCTCGATGCGCAGTGCCGGTGGCAAGCGCGTATCGGCATTCAGTACCGTATCCGCCGCTTCGAGCGACCTCGATTCATAGCGAATATTGCGCAGTTGCCCGATGTCGTCCATCAGGTCGTCCGGACTGACGAAGGCTTCGTCCGGCGCCAGTACGGGCCGTTCCAGGTCGTGGCGGCACAGTTCATAACGTTCGCCGACTTCCTGCCACGCCCCGGCAAGTATGTCGCGCAGATTCTGCGGCGCCATGATGACGGCGTCGTTGCCGAGGTAATCGGGCAGCGTCGATGTTCGCTCGAAGAATAACGGCAGGTAGTACTCGATGCCGCCATGCGAAATGCCGTCCGATACGTCGCGATACACCCGCGACTGCGACGGTTGTCCCTCGAAGCGCGCACGATAGCGCTGCCGGAAATAACGCACGTCTTCGGCGTCGAGCGGTACTTCCCGCGCGGGCAGTATGTTGATGGCGTCGAGCGTGCCACCGGACATCTGTGTATCGGGGTCAAAAGTGCGCAGCGTATCGACTTCGTTGTCGAAGAAGTCGATGCGCAATGGCGATTCCGAGCCCATCGGGTATACATCGAGCAACGCGCCGCGGACGGCGATCTCGCCGTGCTCCTGCACCAGCGGCACGCGTGCGTAGCCCGTTGCCGTCAGCGATTCTATGAATGCATCTCGGTCAAGCGTCTGGCCCTTGGTAATGCTCAAGGTGCGCGCGGCGACGTAGTCGGTCGGCGGCAGGCGCTGCAGCAATGCCGGAGCTGAAACGATCAGGATGCCGCGCCGCTTTGTCGACAGCTTGCCGAGGACCTTCAGGCGCTGCGAGATGATGTCCTGGTGCGGTGAAAACGTATCGTAGGGCAGTGTTTCCCATTCGACGAAATGCTCGACCGGCAGGTCGCCCGCGAACCAGCGGGTCTCGGCCTCGAGCCGGTCCGCCTGCCGCGGATCACTCGCCAGCAGCACCAGCGGCCGGTCGAGCGCGCGCGCGAGTTCGACGGCTGCCAGCGAAGTGCTGGCGCCGATCAGTCGACCTATGGCGCGTAGCCGATTGGATGCGGCGCCCGGAATTAGCAGCGAGGTAAGGCCCACGAACAGAGTCAGTCAGACAAGGGCCGGCGATTATCGCACAGCCCGGTGGTACCTGCAGAAGCAGCGCTGTCGCGGGATAGGATGTAGTGTCGTCATTGCGGGGTGGAAAATAGCGTCGTCATCGCGAGGCGCGAAGCGCCGTGGCGACCTCGCACGGATAATGACTCTGCCCGGTTCACGAGGTTGCCACGCCCTGCGGGCTCGCAATGACGGTGGAGGTTGCCACGCCCTGCGAGGTCGCAATGACGGTGGAGGTTGCCAGGCCCTGCGGGCTCGCAATAACGCAGGGTAGTACGGTCCTGCCGCACCTACCGCTTGGTTACCGCATGGATGACACGATCATGTTCAAAAAAAACGGCGAACGTCTCGTAATCCCAGCGCGTGATCGGCGGGTCGCCTACCGCACTCTGGCGAGATCGTGGCGAACCGAACTCAGCTTCGACCCGGGTCTGCGTCATGCCGCGGGACGGTTTGCCAGCTTGCTCGAAGCGGTCGGCATTGTCGGTGCCGCCCATCTGCAGCGTGTCGGCGCTGGCGATGCCCAATGCGCCGCCGAGGAGGGCGGTCAGTGTCAGGGCGCGAAGTTTTTTCATCGAGTCAGCTCCAGATCGGTACCGGGCGACTATAGCACCGGCGATGGCGTCAAAAAAACGCGAACGTGTGATCGTTTTTTTACACTGAAGGTCCACACCCCACGCAGACCTGGTTCTCACTATTGAGGACAGGCTGGGGTCCACAAGCAAATGGTGACCGACAGCGGTGACGACGGAATGTGACCTGCGTCACAAAAGCCGTGATGTGGTTTAATGCGCCCGATGATCAGTCCCGTTGAATGGTTTGTCGGCCTGCGCTACCTGCGCGCCCGGCGCCGTACGCGATTCGTGTCGTTTATCACGGCCATTTCGGTCGCCGGCATCGCGCTCGGTGTGGCCGCCCTGATCGTCATCCTGTCCGTCATGAACGGGTTCCAGGGAGAGCTGCGTGACCGGCTCCTGAGCATGACGGCCCACGGCTCGGTATCGGCCGCGTCAGGGCCAATGGCGGACTGGGAGATACTGCGCGACAAGATGCTCGCGCAGCCGGGCGTGGTCGCGGCGGCGCCGCTGCTGGAACTCGAGGGCATGGTTCGCACCGGGCGCGAGCTCAAACCCCTGCTGATCAACGGCATCGTGCCGGAATTCGAGCAAGGGGTGTCCGGTCGTACGATCAATTTTCTCGAAGGTGATCTCGAGGTTCTCGAACCAGGCATGGACAGGATAGTGCTCGGCCGGCTGCTGGCATTCGATCTCGGCGTGCGCATTGGCGATGGCGTGGTGCTTCTGATTCCACGCGTATCCGGTGCCGGCGAAATAGAGCCGGTGCTCAAGCGGTTTGTTGTCGGCGGGGTGTTCGAGGCCGGTGTCCAGGAGCACGATGCATCGCTGGCACTGGTGCACGCCGCGGATGCGGCGCGCATGGTGTCCCTCGAAGGCCGGGTCAGTGCCGTCAGGTTCCTGGGCGATGACGTAATGGCCGCGCCCCTCATTGCGCGCGGCTTGCAGCAAATGCTGGGCGAGAGTTACCGCACGAGCGACTGGACCGTCGAAAATGCCAGTTACTTTCGGGCAATCCGTCTTGAAAAGATGATGATGTCGCTGCTGCTTTCGCTGATTATCGGTGTGGCCGCATTCAACATTGTCGCAAGCCTCGTGATGGTCGTGACGGACAAGACCGGCGATATCGCCGTCCTGCGAACGCTGGGCATGGATCCGTCCGGTGTAGTGCGCGTGTTTTTCATCCAGGGCGCGATCATCGGCTGGTTTGGCGTGCTGGTCGGTATTTTGACCGGCATCGTGCTTGCGATCAATGTACCGGCCATCGTGCCGGCGTTCGAACAGCTTTTCGGCTTCCAGATCATGCCGGGTGATGTCTACTACGTGACACAGATTCCGTCGACCCTGGAGGCATCGGATGTCACCATTATTGCGGTCGCCGCGTTTGTGCTGACATCGCTGGCCACACTCTATCCGGCACGGCGCGCCGCGGCTGTCGATCCCGCCATCGCATTGCGTTACGAGTAAAACGTGGGTACCTGGTACGAAATCCGCATAGGCAATCGCTACGTTCGGGCGCGCAGCAGCAATGGATTTGTGTCGCTGATTTCCGCGATCTCAATGCTCGGCATTGCGATCGCCGTGGCGGTATTGATCATCGTGCTGTCAGTCGTCAATGGCTTTGAACGCGAGCTGAAGGACCGCCTGTTGTCGATGACGGCGCATGCCAGCATCGAAAGCCCGAATCGCGGCCTGCCCGACTGGCGTTCGCTGGCCGGCATTGCGGATGCCGACGCGAGGGTCACGGCCAGCGCACCTTATGTCGACGGGCAGGCATTGCTGATCGCCGGCGAGGAGCTTAGCGGCGCGGGGCTGCGGGGCATCGAACCACAGCTTGAGGATCGCGTCTCCGGCGTAAGCGGTGTCATGACCGAAGGCACGCTGGATAGCCTCGGCCCCGGGGATTACCGGATCATTCTTGGCATCGAACTGGCAGAAGCGTTGCAGGCAGACGTCGGGGATCGCGTAACGGTTACGCTGGCGGAAGGGCGCGTAACTCCGGCGGGGGTCGTGCCACGGACCCGCCGATTTACTGTCAGCGGTATTTACAGGGTCGGCATGTACGAATTCGACAGGCGCCTCGCTTTTATCAACATCGAGGATGCGCAGAAGTTGTTCCGGATGGATGGGTCGGTCAGCGGGTTGCGGCTCGCTGTTGATGACATATACCAGGCACCGGTAATCGTGCGCGATGTGGCTCTTGCAGCCGGCGGAGGCGTCATGGTCAGTGACTGGACCCGCCGTCACGTCAATTTTTTCCGCTCCATCCAGATTACGAAGTCGATACTGTTTGTCATCCTGC
>CAZLNH010000382.1:0-17845 GCA_964560775.1 uncultured Woeseiaceae bacterium
CCGGTCAGAGGGCATTCAACTGGTTTTTAAGCAGCTAATGCGTAGTTGTCGTCGTTGGCAACTATAAGTGTTACAGCTGGATTTACGAGGTGATCTGTCCCTCGGCATGCACCCAGAGTTTCGCGACCCACGTCGAAGCCAGGTCGCCCCCTGAACTGGGGCCGCCGCAACGGCGACAGCCTTGCTGACAGTGTAGGGGCGTTCCGCGAAAAAACAATGGTGCCGTCGGCATTTCGGCGGCCGGCCGGGCGGGGCGGGATGTTGGCGTTTGCAGAGTAACGGCAGCTGTGCTACAGAATACGTAGCAACTGAAAATGCAACTTCGAATTTCGAAGCAGAGGGCTTGATCCCTTATGCGTAAAGGCCTGAAGCAATGGCGCGCGGTGCCGACCGACGTCCCTATGGCGCGGCTGATGGATGCGCTCGGACGCCGCTGGGCACTGCGGGTGATCTGGGAAATGCGGGCAGGCGCCGTAACGTTTCGCGGCTTGCAGGCCGCCTGCGGGCATATCTCACCCAGCGTGCTGCAGACGCGGCTGCACGAATTGGTCAAGCTTCGTGTGGTCGAGAAGGTACCGCGGCTGGGATACCGGCTGACGACGAGTGGTGAGACGCTGTACCAGGTCCTCGAACCGCTCGCGGAGTGGTCGCAGGAGCATCGCAATGACCTGCATTCTGGTGATAATTTACTTTATAAAAAATGAATAACGTATTGTTTTAACTAACCGCTAGATTTTAGTATTCGCGACTTTTGCCGTTCCCAGTCGCGGTTCTTTTCGGTTGCCCGCTTGTCATGTTGTTTCTTGCCCTTGGCGAGGCCCAGATCCAGTTTGGCGCGGCCGCGGGTCCAGTGCAGGTTTAGCGGGACGAGCGTGTAACCCTTCCGTTCGACGGCACCGACCAGCCGGTCAAGTTCATTGCGGTGCAATAGCAGCTTGCGTGCGCGGGCCGGCTCCGCATTGACATGCGTCGAAGCGCTGATGAGCGGCGAGAAATGCGCGCCGACCAGCCACGCCTGCCCGTTGCGCAAGTGCACGTAGCTCTCGGTCAGCTGCGCGCGCCCGGCGCGCAAGCTCTTGACCTCCCAACCCGTCAGTTCGAGCCCAGCCTCGTAGGTATCCTCGATAAAGTAATCGTGGCGAGCCCTGCGGTTCTCGGCGATTCTCGGGTTGGCTTTCGGCGTTTTGCCGGACTTGCTCATCGTCAGACTCACCCGCCAGGCGGCTGCTCAAAAAAAGGGGCGCGATTATACGGTACGGCCCCGCGCCGGGCGCAATGCCATCCGGTTGTCAGGGCCCTGCCTTTCATCCAGAATTCCGGCTTCGGGGGTCGACGAGAATAATAATGCAGAGTCAGGACACCAACGATACCGGCAAGCGCAGGTCACTGCACGGCCAGTGGTCCACGCGACTGGCCTTTATCCTGGCCGTTACCGGATCCGCGGTCGGTCTCGGCAACATATGGAAATTCCCCTATATTGCCGGGCAGAACGGCGGCGGTGCGTTCGTGCTGGTCTACCTGTTCTGCGTCGTCCTGATCGGCATGCCGGTCATGATGTCGGAGATCCTGATCGGGCGTCGCGGGCGGCGCAACCCGGTGGCAACAATGGCGTTGCTCGGCGAGGAAGAGGGCAGCTCCCGCCAGTGGCGCTGGATCGGTGTGCTGGGCGTCGTTGCGGGCATTCTTATCCTGTCCTACTACAGCGTCATCGCCGGCTGGACGCTTGCCTACATCGTCAAGAGTGCGACCGGCACGTTCACCGGTGCGGATGCGGGCGTTGTTACCTCGGTATTCAGCGACTACACCGGCAGCTGGACGGCGGTCACGGTCAGTCATACGATCTTCATGGCGATTACAATCTTCGTCGTCGCGCTCGGCGTCGAGCGGGGACTGGAGCGGGCCGTGCGGTTCATGGTGCCGGCGCTCCTGACGCTGATGCTTGTGCTCCTTGGTTATTCGCTTACATCCGGGCATTTCGGCGCCGGCGTGGCGTTCATGTTTACACCGGATTTTGACGCGTTGACCTGGGACAGCGTACTTGCGGCGATGGGGCAGGCCTTTTTCACCCTCAGTATCGGCATGGGTGCGATCATGGCCTACGGTGCCTACCTGCCCGAGGAGACCTCGATTACCGCCGCGTCCGGTGCCGTCGTCACCGCCGATACCGCCATCGCCATACTTGCCGGCCTCGTTATTTTTCCACTGGTATTTGCGAACGGGCTTGATCCCGCCGACGGTCCGGGTCTCGTATTCATCACATTGCCACTCGCGTTCGGCCAGATGACCGGAGGCGTATTTTTTGCGACGTTGTTTTTCGTGTTGCTGTCATTTGCTGCCTGGACATCAGCGATCGGCCTGATGGAGCCCGCCGTTGCCTGGTGCGTCGAACACCTCAATTTCAGCCGCAC
Organism: uncultured Woeseiaceae bacterium; assembly: GCA_964560775.1. GTDB lineage: Bacteria > Pseudomonadota > Gammaproteobacteria > Steroidobacterales > Woeseiaceae > Woeseia. The sequence continues at coordinate 2,409 of CAZLNH010000382.1, forward strand.
GCGCGCCGCGGCGGCCGTGGGCCTGACGATCTGGTTCATGGGATTTGGAACGGTGCTGTCATTCAACGTGCTGGCGGATCTGCAGTTCTTCAAAGGGACGGTGTTCGACAACATTGACCACCTCACGAGCAATATCATGCTGCCGCTCTCCGGTGTCCTGATAACGTTCTTCGCTGCGTGGGTCATGTCACGCAACTCGACGTCCGAGGAACTCGGCGGCGCCACCACGATGTACAAAGTGTGGCGCTTTCTCGCGCGATTCGTGGCGCCGGTCGCGATCCTGTTTGTATTTCTGCAGGCCGTGGGGTTGCTGCCCGGTTTCGCCGGTGCCTGATTTCGCTCCGGTGTTCCGGGGCAGCGCGCTCGTCTCATGCGCCGCGTAACGCGCAGCGTGCTGGTGCCGTACTCGGCGGCGCAGATGTTCCGGCTGGTCGACGATGTCGAGTCCTACCCGGAGTTCCTGCCGTGGTGCAATGATGCGACGGTCGATCACCGTAACGGCGACGTGATCGAGGCGACACTCGAGCTGCACAAGGGTGCCGTCAGCAAGCATTTTACGACGCGCAATACCCGCCATGAGTTCGATTCGATAGACCTCGAACTGGTCGGCGGGCCGTTCCGCCACCTCGAAGGCGGATGGCGGTTCCAGGCGCTCTCGGACAATGGTTGCAAGGTCTCGCTGGAACTCGAATTTGAGTTCGAAAGTACCCTGATTGACATGATGTTCGGCCGCTTTTTCGAGGATACGTGTAATTCCCTGGTCGACGCCTTTACGCGGCGCGCGGCCGACGTTTACGGCAATTGAAACGTGGTGTCCAGCGCCGCGCCTATCAGTGTCGAGGTGGTTTTCGCGGTCCCACAGCATCAGGCGCTGGTACCGGTCGAGCTTGCGGCGGGTGCGACAGTGGCCGACGCTATTTCCGCGTCCGGAATCGAGCACCAGTTTCCGCAGCACGACCTGGCGCTGCTGCCGGTCGGAATCTGGGGCCGCCAGGCCGGACGCGGCCAGCTGCTATCGGACGGTGACCGGGTGGAGATTTACCGTCCGCTTGCGGCCGACCCGCGCGAAGCGCGACGCACGCGTGCCGCGCAGGGCAAGGCGATGGGACAGCACGACAACGATGACGGAACGCCCGGCGCGCGCAACTGAACGCGGTAGTGTCAGATTTCGGGGTTCAATTCCTGATCGCGCACGATGCTCGAAACCGTGTCGCCATCAAAGTAGACGGATACCCAGCGCTTGAAGGTTGCCTTGTCGCGGCCGATACGCAGGTAGTAGACGTAGTCCCAGCGGTTGTTGTGAAACATGTCGTCGACGAGCGGGGTGCCAAGCAGGAAGCGAACCTGGTTGCGTGTCATACCCACTTCCACCTGGTCGAGGTCCTCCTGCTTGATCAGGTTGCCCTGCGACAGTGACGCCTGGTAAACGCAGCCGGCCAGCAGCGTCATCGCAAGCAGCAGGGCGGGTATTGAAAATCTTTGCATATCAGTTTGTTCCAGTGGAGCGGGCTAGGCCATAATAGCGGCGCATGATACCTTCTTTGCCTCGCGCAGCGAAAGCCGCCGATTTGAACCGTGACGAGAGAGTATTCATATGGAGCAACGTCAGGAACTGCGTAAAGCCGGGCTCAAGGTCACGCTGCCGCGCCTGAAAATTCTTGAGATACTGGAAGGGAATGGACAGCGGCATCTGAGCGCCGAGGACATATACAAGGAATTGCTGGACACCGGTGAGGATATCGGCCTGGCGACGGTATACCGAGTCCTGACGCAGTTCGAATCAGCCGGCCTCGTGAACCGGCACAATTTTGAAGGCGGGCACTCCGTTTTCGAGGTTGACGAGGGCGAGCATCACGATCACATGGTTTGCGTCGAAACGGGTGACGTCATCGAATTTATGAACGACGAGATCGAACGCCTGCAGCGCGAAATAGCCAGATCGCATAACTACGAGCTTATCGATCACAGCCTCGTGTTGTACGTCAAGCCGATCAAAAAGAAGTCCTGAGTCAGGCCTCAGGCCGCGGTCAGCGCCGCGCGGATACCCGTTTCCTGCCTTTTCGTTTGCGGCCACCCTTGCCGAGCATTTCTTCCGCGTGATCGCGCGTTCGCTGAGTAATGTCGACGCCGCCCAGCATGCGCGCGAGTTCCTCGATTCTCTCACCGTGCTGCAACACCGTTACGCTGGTCTTCGTTGATTTGCCGTCGGTGATCTTGTTGATGCGCAAGTGGTGATCGGCCTGGCTCGCGACCTGCGGCAAATGCGTGACACACAGCACCTGGCGTGCAGCGGCCAGTTCGTGCAGGCGGCGGCCAACCATTTCGGCGATGCCGCCGCCGACACCGCTGTCGACTTCGTCAAAAATCATCGTCGGAATCGCGCTGCCATTGCTCGCGATCACCTGGATCGCGAGGCTCATGCGTGACAGTTCGCCACCGGAGGCTATGCGGGCGAGCGGCATTGGCGCCTGGCCGGGATTCGCGCTGATCAGGTACTCAACGTCCTCCAGGCCCCATGCACGTGCGCGTTCCGGTTCGCGTGCACGGAGGTCGATCCTGAATACGCCGTCAGGCATGCCGAGATCGCGCATAGCCTCACTGACGGCGTTGGAAAAGCGTTTTGCGGCGGCACGACGGCCGTCACCGAGTGCCGCCGCCGCGGCGCGGTAGGCTTTTTCGGCTTTCGCGGTATCGGCGGCCAATTCCGCGCCGCGCTGTTCGGCGTTTTCCAGTTGCACAAGTTGATCGGCGAGCTGGCTGCGTAGCGCGTCCATCTCGGTCGTGTCGATCCGGTGTTTGCGTGCAACCGATTTGATGGCGTCGAGCCGGTCTTCGACCCATTCACGACGGGCCGGGTCGGCATCCAGCGCGTCACCGTAACGGCGCAGCTGGTCGGCGGCTTCACCGACCTGTATCAGTGCTTCGTTGAGCATGGCCGCTGTGGTTGCCAGTTCGGCATCGACGTCGGCCAGCGCGTTGAGCGCCTGTTGTGCCCGCGCGAGCATATTGTTGACGTTGTCCGGGTCCGCGTCATCGAGGAGGTCGAGCGCCTGGGTCAGTCCATCAGCAATCTTGTCACTGTTCTGCAAGCGCCGCCGCTCGTTCACCAGTTCGTCGAGTTCGCCCGGCTCAAGGTCGAGAGCGTCGAGTTCGTTTAACTGGAACCGGAGCAGCTCGAGCCGTGACGCACGATCTGACTCGGCGGCCTGAAGCGCCCGGTGTTCGTCCGCCAGGCGTTGCCAGGTATCGAAGGTCTCGGTGGTGCGCTGCCGGTCCTCCAGCAGTTGACCGAAGTGATCGAGCAGGTCCCGTTGCACATCGCGACGCCCCAGCGACTGGTGAAAATGCTGGCCGTGAATATCAAGCAGCAATTCGCCGAGTTCCTTGACGGTTTGCAGCGTCACCGTGGTGCCGTTGATGAATGCACGCGAGCGTCCGTCGGCGTTGATTACGCGTCGCAGCACGCACTGCTCGTCGGCATCGAGCGCCTGTTCCGCGAGCCAATCGCGTGCTGCTTCGTGAGCGCTTAAGTCGAACTCGGCGCTGAAGTCCGCCCGGTCGGCGCCGTTACGCACGAGGCCGGTGCCGCCTCGCTCGCCCAGCACCAGTCCGAGTGCGTCGATGAGTATGGACTTGCCGGCGCCGGTCTCGCCCGTCAGCACGGACATGCCATTTTCAAAGTCGACCTCGATCCGGTCGATAATCGCGAAATTGCGTACCTGCAGGCTCGTCAGCATGTATTGCCATCCGGTTTTTCATACTCGCCGCCGCGCAGCCGGCTGTCCCGGCCCCAGTGCAGCTTGGAACGCAGGATTTCGTAGAAATCGTAGCCCGGCGGATGGACCAGCCGGATCTTCTTGTCCGCACGGCGGATAAGCAGCCGGTCCTCGGGCAGGAGTTCGCCCAGCGTGAAGCCGTCCGCGGTGACTTCCGCCTTGGTTTCGGCACGTTCGAGGATGCGAATCTCGATCTCGTGACCCGCTGGCACGACGATAGGGCGGTCGCTCAGTGTATGGGGGCAGATCGGCACCAGCACGACGGCATCGAGCGCCGGCTCGATAATGGGTCCACCGCAACTCAGGGCGTATGCCGTGGAGCCGGTCGGTGTTGCAACGATCAGTCCGTCACCCGAATGCGCATTGACAAGCTTCGAACCGATGCGGGTCGCGAAGTCGACCATGCGGCCGGTTTCGCGGCGCTGCAGGACGACATCGTTCAGCGCGATCGCGTGCTGGTCCACCTGGCCGTCGCGGACCCGCGTTGCTTGCAGCAGCAGCCTGTCTTCTCGGGTGTATTCCCCGGCGAGGACAAGCTCAACGCTCTCCAGCATATCGGCCGGCGTGATGTCCGCGAGAAAACCGAGTCGTCCGCGGTTGACGCCGAGCAGTGGTACGTCGTGGTTGTAGGCGAGGCGCGCGGCGCGCAACATCGTGCCGTCGCCGCCGATCGCGATAATCAGGTCGGCAAGACCCGCCATTCCTGATTCCGGCACGGGGCGGGCAGGGATGGACGCCGATTCTTCCTCGCTGACGATGGCATCGACACCGGCGCTGGCGAGGTGTGCGGCAAGCGCATTCATTGGCTCGGCGACCCGAGGGTCCTCGCTCTTGCCAAGAATGGCGACTGTCCTGAATTCCATACCCTTTCCCGGCAAAAGAATCGATGTGGGCTAATCGAGCGGCGATTGTTGCAGACCCTTGATCCGGCGCCAAGCGGCAGCTACGCGCATGTCGTAACCCGAAACTGACGCGGCGTCTCCCGCGCGTTGAAATCGTGCGTCCAGGCCCCACCTCATTAATCACACCACTGGCGCCGGGCGGCGCAAACAGGAACTGCCCGGTTCCTGGCAGCGGCATAAAGCATTGACGCGCACAGACGGACACCCGCACAGTGTCTGATACGCGAACTGACAACCAGGCTCCGCATGGCAAATGAACCGGCTACCAATGTACCGAGTGAACGGGCGCAGATCCTGCTCAAGGTACTGATCCAGCGCTTCATTCGCGACGGTCAGCCCGTCGGCTCCCGCACGCTGTCGAGGGACTCGGGTCTCGATCTCAGTCCGGCAACAATCCGTAATGTCATGTCGGATCTCGAGGAAATGGGCTTTGTCTCGGCGCCGCATACCTCCGCCGGGCGCATACCGACGGCACGCGGTTACCGCATGTTCGTCGACACCCTGATCCAGTACAAGCGCCCGAAAGAAGGCGATATCCGCAGATTGCAGGAGCAGGTTGCGAGCAGCAAGGACGATACGCAGGTCATGGTGGCCTCCGTGTCCGATATCCTGTCCCGGATCACGAGCCTTGCAGGTGTTGTTTCGGTACCAAAAGGGCAACGCACAACGTTGCGCCAGATCGAGTTCCTGCCGCTGTCGGACAATCGCGTACTTGCGATCCTTGTTATCAATGACCGGGAAGTCCAGAACCGTATTCTTTACACGGACAAGAACTACTCGCCGGAAGAACTGATTCGGGCCGCGAACTTCATCAATGAGCACTATACAGGCGTCGATCTCGTCGATATCCCCAAGCGCCTTATCAAGGATCTCGAAGAAACGCGCGATTCCATGAACCAGGCAATGCACGACATCATCAGTTTCGCCCAAACGGCCATGGCGGGGGCACCGACGACCCAGGAAGGTTTTGTCGTGACCGGCGAAACCAATTTGATGGACTTTGCCGAGCTCTCCGACCTCGAGACGCTGCGCCGCCTGTTCGAGGCATTCTCCCGAAAACGCATGCTGCTCGACCTGCTGGATCGCAGCATCAGCGCCGGCGGTGTGCAGATCTTTATCGGCGAGGAGTCGGGCTACCGGATTCTCGACGGCTGCAGCGTCGTCACCGCGCCTTACCGGCTCGACGACGACAAGATCGGCGTACTCGGCGTCATCGGTCCGACACGCATGGCCTATGACCGGGTCGTGCCGATCGTCGAGCTGACCGCCCGCACGCTGGGGTCGGCATTGGGCCTACGGGACTAGCCTGGTTCGTTTTACTTTCACCAATGGACCGATCCCGCCGCGCCGGCCGCGTATTTTCCTTAAGTAAAGTGGCGTCGGGAACAGGCCCCACTGACTTTTGAGTTGCTGGAATACCGAAAAACTTGAATTTCCGGGCCAGGCCCCCAAACTCCTCCGAACTTTGAAGGCTGCGGCGGTAGTTCGCGGCGGGTCAACAACCGTTTTGCTGGAGCAGGTGATTTATGAATGGACAGGCCGAGCGTCCCGAGACCGGGTTTTCGGAGCAGGAAGCAGAGGACGGGGTCGACGTTGAAGGCGATGCTGAATCCCTGGAAGGCCAGCAGGCGACGGATCAGGCCAGTGAGATTGACGCCCTGCAGGCCCGCGCTGATGAAAACTGGGACAAGTACCTGCGCGCGATTGCGGAGCTCGAGAATCTGAGGAAGCGTGCCTCGCGTGATGTGGAAAATGCCCGCAAGTATTCGCTGGAGCCGTTTGCCCGCGAGCTTCTGGCCGTGCGTGACAGTCTCGAGATGGGGTTGTCGGCCGCTACCGAGGCCGATGTGGAAACCCTGCGGGAGGGCAGCGAGGCCACGCTCAAGCTGCTGTCATCGACCATGGAGCAGTTCGGCATCGCCGAACTCAATCCGGAAGGCGAGCCGTTCGATCCCGAGCAGCACGAGGCAATGATGATGCAGCCCTCGTCCGAGACAGAGCCCGGCACCGTACTGACCGTCTACCAGAAGGGCTATGCCTTGAACGGCCGGCTGCTACGGCCGGCCCGGGTTGTGGTTGCCGATTCCCCGCCGGCGGGAAAGGATGCGCCGGAAACAGGCGGTGACCAAGCCGGCGGCGCTTGAAACTCACGCGGCAGGCCCCACCTAACAAACAGATTTGCAGTACTTGACACGGAATTCGGAGACAGACTGATATGGGTAAAGTGATTGGTATCGACCTGGGAACCACCAACTCCTGCGTCGCGATCATGGAAGGCGGCAAGCCGAAAGTGATCGAGAACAGCGAAGGCACGCGGACCACGCCGTCCATTGTTGCATTTGCGAAGGACGACGAGATCCTGGTGGGTTCATCGGCGAAACGTCAGGCTGTGACGAACCCGAGCAATACGTTGTTCGCGGTCAAACGCCTGATCGGCCGGCGCTTTGAAGACGATGTTGTACAGCGCGACATCGAAATGGTGCCGTACAAGATCGTCAAGGCAAAGAATGGCGATGCCTGGGTCGAAGCAAACGGCAAGGCCATGGCGCCGCCGGAAGTGTCGGCGCGTGTGCTGATGAAGATGAAAAAAACTGTCGAGGAATACCTCGGCGAATCCGTGACGGACGCTGTTGTCACGGTGCCTGCCTATTTCAATGACTCCCAGCGCCAGGCTACCAAGGATGCCGGCAAGATTGCCGGTCTTAATGTCCTGCGCATCATCAATGAGCCGACTGCCGCGGCGCTCGCCTACGGCATGGACAAGAAGCGTGGTGACACGAAGATTGCCGTTTACGATCTGGGTGGCGGTACATTCGATATCTCGATCATCGAGATCGCTGAAGTCGATGGCGAGCACCAGTTTGAAGTGCTGGCCACCAACGGTGACACGTTCCTTGGCGGCGAGGAGTTTGACCTGCGGGTCATCGACTACCTGACCACGGAATTCAAGCGTGAAAGCGGCGTTGATATCACCAAGGACCCGCTGGCCATGCAGCGTCTCAAGGAAGCCGCGGAAAAGGCGAAGATCGAGCTGTCTTCGGCCAACCAGACCGAAGTCAACCTGCCATACATCACGGCTGACAACACCGGGCCGAAGCATCTCAATATCAAATTGACACGGGCCAAGCTCGAGTCGCTGGTCGAGAGCCTGGTGAATCGCACCATCGAGCCCTGCAAGATTGCGCTCAGGGATGCCGGGCTGAAAGTGAATGAAATCGACGACGTGATACTCGTCGGTGGCCAGACGCGCATGCCGAAGGTGCAGGAAGAAGTGCAGAATTTCTTCGGCAAGGAGCCGCGGCGCGACGTCAACCCGGATGAGGCCGTGGCACTGGGTGCTGCAATCCAGGGCGGTGTCCTCGCGGGCGACGTCAAGGATGTGCTGTTGCTCGACGTTACGCCGTTGTCACTTGGTATCGAGACGCTGGGTGGCGTAATGACGAAGCTGATCGAGAAGAACACGACTATTCCGGCCAACGCGGAGCAGGTTTTCTCGACCGCGGACGACAACCAGACTGCAGTGACGATTCACGTATTGCAGGGCGAACGCGAGCAGGCGAAGGCCAATAAGTCACTGGGCCGGTTTGACCTGGCCGACATACCGCCGGCGCCGCGCGGCTTGCCGCAGATCGAAGTGACGTTCGATATTGACGCCAACGGCATATTGAACGTGTCGGCCAAGGACAAGGCGACCGGCAAGAGCCAGAACATCGTGATCAAGGCATCGAGCGGCCTGACGGAGGAAGAGATCGAGAAGATGGTCTCCGACGCCGCCAGCCACGAGGAGGAAGACCGGAAGTTCCGTGAGCTGGTTGACGTGCGCAACCAGGCGGACGGCCTGATCCATGCGTCGCAGAAAACACTTACCGAGCTCGGCGACAAAGCCAGCGACGAGGAACGCGCCGCCGTGGAGTCCGCCATCAGCGAGTTGCAGGAAGTGCTGAAGGACGGCGACAAGGAAACGATCGAAGCGAAGACCCGGGCGCTGACCGAGGCGTCGGCTGCGGTTGCCCAGAAGCTCTATGCGGAGCAAGGCGGCCAGGCGGACGGCGACGAGGCCGGCGGCAGTGCCGATGCTGAATCCGGCAAGCCGGACGATGTTGTGGATGCCGAGTTCGAGGAAGTCGACGGGGAAGAGCGCAAGAAGTCCGGCTAACAACCGCCCTGGCGGATAATAAGAAATCACCGGACGCCGCTTGCGGCGTCCGGTGCCAATCAGTGCAGGCACTATGGCGAAACGCGACTATTACGAAATTCTGGGTGTAAACCGGTCAGCTTCCGACGACGAGATCAAGAAAGCCTACCGGCGCCTGGCCATGAAGCACCACCCGGACCGCAACCAGGATGATGCCGCGGCACCCCAGCGTTTCAAGGATGCCAAGGAAGCCTACGAAGTCCTGAGCGATCACAACAAGCGCACGGCATACGACCGGTTCGGCCACGACGGACTGCGCTCCGGTGCCGGCGGCGGCGGTTTCAACGCTGAGGGCTTCGGCGATATCTTTGGTGATGTTTTCGGCGACATTTTTGGCGCCGGGCGCCGTGGCGGACGCAGCCAGGTATTTCGCGGCGCGGACCTCGGCTACGAGTTGCGCCTCGAACTTGAGAAGGCCGTCGCGGGCGATACTGTCACGATAGACGTGCCCACCCAGGTCGGTTGCGAAGAATGCGATGGCAGTGGCGCGAAGAAAGGCAGTAAACCAACACAGTGCACGACTTGTGCCGGCGCCGGCCAGGTGCGAATGCAACAGGGCTTTTTCTCCATCCAGCAAACCTGCCCGGCCTGCAGGGGTAGCGGCACGGTAATTTCAGATCCCTGCAACAGTTGCCACGGCCGTGGCCGCGTCGCCCACACGAAAAAATTGTCCGTCAAGGTTCCGCCTGGCGTCGATGATGGTGACCGTATCCGGCTGTCCGGGGAGGGTGAGGCGGGGCGCAATGGGGGGCCGCCGGGTGACCTGTATGTCGAGATCCGCGTCAGGCCGCACAAAATTTTTCGCCGCGAAGGTGGCGACCTGACCTGTGAAGTGCCGGTCAGCATCACGACTGCCGCGCTCGGCGGCGAAGTGGAGTTGCCGACGCTTGATGGCACGGTGTCGCTGAAAATCCCGGCGGGCACCCAGTCGGACAAGGTATTCAGGCTGCGCGGCAAGGGTGTTATCACAGTACGCGACCGGCATAAGGGCGACCTGTTCGCGAAAGTGGCCGTCGAGACGCCGGTGAACCTGACGGATGAACAGAAGAAACTGCTGCGGCGCCTCGACAAACTGGTTGCTGCCGGCGGTGACAAACACAGTCCGCGAGCAGGCGGCTGGCTCGATACCGTCAAGCGCTTTTTCGACCGCATCGGCCAGCCCTGATCCGGTTGCCGGTGCCGGAGGCCTGTAGCTATCGATACGCTCCGCATCAGCCTGCTTGGCCTCGGTCGCATGGGTCGTGAGATTGTCGCGGCGATGGCGGGACAACCGGACCTGCGACTGCACGGTGCCTGCGTCCGCGCGGGCAGCGATCTCGACGGCTGCGACCTGGCCACACTTCCGGACGAGGCGGGCGAAGCAGGGCGTGACATCGTCGCGACCAGCCGGATCGACGACGTACTTAACGGCGCCGACGTCGCGATCGATTTCAGCCTGCCGGAGGCAAACCCCGAGGTCCTCGCTGCGTCAGTCCGCGCCGGCACACCCCTGGTCTGCGGTGTCAGCGGACTGGGCGATGACGACCTCGCCGCCATGCGCGACGCTGCACGGACGATTCCGGTTTTCTACGACCGCAACATGAGTATCGGTGTTGCCGTAATGCGGCGCCTGGTCGCGCAGGGTGCATCATTGCTGGGCCCGGAGTTTCGCGTAGACATTCACGATACGCACCATGCGCACAAGCGCGACGCACCGTCCGGCACGGCGCTTCTGCTCGGCGAGTCGGTCGCCGGGGGCCGCGGCCAGAATTTCCGGCAGGTCATGGAGTACCCCGCCGGTCGCCTGGATGCGGAGCGCTCACCCGGCGACATCCGCTTCCACGTCACACGCGAGGGCGAGCATCCGGGGCAGCATTCGGTGACCTTCAGCGATGTGGCCGAGCAGTTGTCTGTCGTCCACGATGTCCGTAGTCGCCGTGTTTTCGCAGCCGGGGCCTTGCGCGCCGCTCGCTGGCTCGCCACCCGGCCGGCCGGCTGGTACGGCATGAACGAATATCTGGACGACCTGGCCGATAAGGATTAAGCCCGCACTGCGGTGTCCGGGTCCGTGGAACTGTGGCGCATGCGGGCCGTGTTCAGTAAACTAGTCCGGATCGCCGGGCGGCCGGCGATTTCCTGAGCGGAAGGCACCGTCCTTCCGCTTTTGTGCATCTAATGCCGCCGTTTTGAGATTTTGGATCGGGGCAGGACAGTTGATTTACGAGGATTTACGTTGACGACACCGGCTATTCTGGCCTTGCACGACGGCACGGTATTTCGCGGTATTTCGGTCGGGGCCGACGGCAAGACTATCGGCGAGGTCGTCTTCAACACGGCCATGACCGGCTATCAGGAGATCCTGACAGACCCGTCCTATTGCCGGCAGATCGTCACGCTGACCTATCCGCACATCGGCAACACCGGCACCAACAGCTCCGACATGGAATCGTCACGGGTGCAGGCGTCGGGACTGGTGATACGCGACAGCTCGATGGTGACCAGCAGCTGGCGCAATGAGCGCAGCTTTTCAGAGTTCCTACGCGCGGCGAAAACCGTCGCCATCGCCGAAATCGATACCCGCAAGCTGACGCGGTTGCTGCGAGAGAAGGGCGCGCAGTCCGGATGTATCATGACAGGAGATGCGGACCCCGACGTTGCCGTAGCGCACGCCCGCAAGTTTCCCGGCATTGCCGGCATGGACCTGGCCCGGTTCGTCACAACCGATCGCAACTACCAGTGGTGCCACCGTACCGATTTCGACCAGGGCAACCGCATCATGACGCGCCGCGTCGCGCCCTATCATGTCGTGGCGTACGACTACGGCATCAAGCGCAACATACTGCGGCTGCTGTCCGACTTCGACTGCCGCATGACTGTGGTGCCGGCCACGACGTCCGCATCTGACGTGCTGGCGATGTCGCCCGACGGGGTGTTCCTGTCCAACGGGCCGGGCGATCCGGAGCCCTGTGATTACGCGATCAAGGCGATCAAGGAAATTCTCGACGCCGGCATCCCGGTCTTCGGCATCTGCCTCGGGCACCAGCTGCTGGCACTGGCATGTGGTGCAAAAACGGTGAAAATGAAATTTGGTCACCATGGCGCCAACCACCCGGTGCAGGATCTTCGCAGCGGCCGGGTCATGATCACCAGCCAGAACCACGGTTTCGCGGTCGACGAGGCGTCGCTGCCGGACAATGTCGAGACCACGCATCGCTCGCTGTTTGATGGCAGCTTGCAGGGCATACGTCTCAAAGGGCGGCCGGCGTTCAGCTTCCAGGGTCATCCGGAGGCCAGTCCCGGGCCGCACGACCTGTTGCCACTGTTCGAGCACTTTATTTCGGACATGGACGATATCAAGCGCAGGGCTCTGCATACGGCCATGGCAGCACAGCCTTGAAATCGTTAAAAAACATATATTTAAAATCTTTATTTAATGTTATTTACCCAGTCAGGATCAAAACCCGCGTGAGCGCGGCACAGAGACCTCATGCCCAAACGCACGGACATTGAAAGCATACTGATCATCGGTGCAGGGCCGATCGTCATCGGGCAGGCGTGCGAGTTCGATTATTCCGGCACGCAGGCGTGCAAGGCGTTAAAGGAAGAAGGCTTTCGGGTCATCCTCGTGAATTCGAACCCGGCCACGATCATGACGGATCCCGGAACGGCCGACGCCGTCTATATCGAACCGGTGCAGTGGCGGGCAGTCGAGCAGATCATCGCCAGGGAATGCCCGGATGCGCTGTTGCCGACGATGGGCGGCCAGACCGGCCTGAACTGTGCGCTCGACCTGGTGCGAGAGGGAGTGCTCGAGCGATACGGCGTGGAGTTGATCGGGGCATCACGGGACGCGATCGACATGGCGGAGGATCGCGAGCAGTTCCGTGAGGCCATGACGGAAATCGGACTCGAGGTGCCGCAGGCCGAGATCGCGCACTCGCTTGAGGAGGCGCTCGAAAAGCAGCAAAAAATCGGCTTCCCGACCATTATCCGGCCCTCTTTCACGCTCGGCGGCAGCGGTGGCGGCATCGCCTATAACCGGGAAGAGTTTACCCTTATCGTCTCGCACGGCCTCGAAATGTCGCCAACCAACGAAGTGCTGATCGAAGAATCGGTGCTCGGCTGGAAGGAATTCGAGATGGAGGTCGTTCGCGACCGCAATGACAATTGCATCATTGTATGTTCGATTGAAAACGTTGATGCGATGGGCGTACACACCGGCGACTCGATTACGGTGGCACCGGCGCAAACACTGACCGACAAGGAATACCAGCGCATGCGTAATGCGTCGATCGAGGTGTTGCGCAAGATTGGCGTCGAAACGGGCGGATCGAACGTGCAGTTTGCGCTGAATCCGGAAGACGGACGGCTGTTGGTTATTGAGATGAATCCGCGTGTGTCGCGATCGTCGGCACTCGCGTCGAAGGCGACCGGTTTCCCGATCGCGAAGGTCGCTGCAAAGCTTGCCGTCGGCTATACGCTGGACGAATTGCAGAACGACATTACCGGTGGTGCGACGCCAGCGTCTTTTGAACCGACGATTGACTATGTGGTAACGAAGATTCCCCGCTTTACATTCGAAAAATTTCCCGGTGCGAACCGGCGCCTGACAACGCAGATGAAGTCTGTCGGTGAAGTCATGGCAATCGGCCGGACCTTCCAGGAATCGTTCCAGAAAGCGCTGCGCGGCCTTGAGACCGGTGTAACCGGCCTGGACGAAAAGCTGTCGGTGCTGAAAGATCCGGACGATCTCGATGAATTGAGGCAGGAGTTGCGATTGCCCGGACCTGATCGCATCTGGCTCGTGGCGGACGCAATCCGGCAGGGACTGGCGGTCGAGGAGGTCGCGTCGATCAGTGGCATCGACCGCTGGTTCGTCGGCCAGATCGTCGACCTGGTCAATGAGGAGCAGGCGCTCGCGGCAGACGGTCTGCCGGCGCTCGACGAGACTCGCATGCGGCATTTGAAGCGCAAGGGGTTTTCCGACATGCGCCTCGCGCGCGTCTGTGGCGTCAAGGAAGCGGCCGTTCGCAGGCGGCGCCACGAACTCGGCGTCCGTCCCGTGTTCAAGCGCGTTGATACCTGTGCCGCCGAATTCGCGACAACTACCGCCTACCTGTACTCGACTTACGAAGAGGAATGCGAGTCGGAACCGACGGACCGCGACAAGATCATGATACTGGGCGGTGGCCCGAACCGTATCGGGCAAGGTATCGAGTTTGATTATTGCTGCGTGCATGCGGCGCTTGCGCTGAAGGAAGCAGGCTACGAGACGATCATGGTGAACTGCAATCCCGAGACTGTGTCGACGGATTACGATACGTCTGATCGCCTCTATTTCGAATCGTTGACGTTCGAAGACGTCATGGAAATCATCGACAAGGAACAGCCGAAAGGCGTCATCGTGCAGTACGGCGGCCAGACACCGCTGAAGCTTGCGCGCGACCTGGAGGCGGCGGGTGCGCCGATCATTGGCACAAGTCCTGATTCGATTGATCTTGCTGAAGACCGCGAGCGCTTCCAGGATCTCGTCAACAAGCTGGAGTTGCGGCAGCCGCCCAATTGCACGGCACGCAGTTTCGAAAGCGCGCTGGCGATGAGTGCCGAGGTCGGCTATCCGCTGATCGTGCGGCCCTCGTATGTGCTCGGCGGCCGCGCAATGGAAATCGTATACGGTGAAGACGATCTTGCGGCTTACATGAAAGCTGCTATCGAGGTGTCGAACGACAGTCCCGTGCTGCTGGACCGCTTTCTCGATCTCGCCACCGAGGTGGACGTCGATATTATTTCTGACGGTGAAAATGTGCTGATCGGCGGCATCATGGAACACGTCGAGCAGGCCGGTGTGCACTCCGGCGATTCAGGCTGTTCATTGCCGCCGTTCAGCCTCAGCGCGGAAGTGCAGGATGAACTGGTGGAGCAGGTCATCAAGCTCGCAAAAGGGCTCAAAGTGATCGGCCTGATGAACACGCAGTTTGCCATCCAGAACAACATCGTCTACCTGCTGGAAGTGAACCCGCGAGCATCGCGTACCGTGCCGTTCGTGTCGAAAGCGATTGGCCTGCCGCTTGCAAAGATCGCCGCGCGCGTCATGGTAGGCGAGTCACTCGAAAGCCAGGGCTTCACGGAGCACCGCGTTCCGGAATATTTCTCCGTCAAGGAGTCCGTGTTCCCGTTTATCAAGTTCCAGGGTGCTGATCCGATACTGGGACCGGAAATGAAATCGACCGGCGAAGTCATGGGCACCGGCCGTTCATTCGGCGAAGCGTATGCGAAGGCCCAGCTTGCATCCGGCGTCGTGCTGCCGCGCAAGGGCACGGCATTGCTCAGCGTGCGCGATCGTGACAAGAAAGGCGCCGTGGAGCTGGCGCAGGTACTTGCGTCGCGGGGCTTTGATATTGTTGCAACACATGGCACGGCTGGTAAGCTGGCCGCTGCAGGCGTCAGTTGCCGGCGCGCCAATAAAGTCCGTGAGGGACGACCCCACATCGTTGATATGATCAAGAATGGCGAGATATCGCTGATCGTAAACACGACGGAAGGTAAACAGGCTATCCAGGAATCGGAATCCATACGTGCGGAAGC
>CAZLNH010000383.1:0-2450 GCA_964560775.1 uncultured Woeseiaceae bacterium
ACTGACTCGTGCGCCCGGGTCGCGCGCCAGCATGGCATTGCCGATCGCCTGCATCAGGTGCGTCTTGCCCAGGCCAACACCGCCGTATATGAACAGCGGGTTGTAGGACTTGCCCGGGTTCTCGCCGACCTGGGTGGCCGCAGCTCGCGCAAGCTGGTTACTCTTGCCTTCGACAAAGGTGTCAAAAATAAAGATCGGGTTCAGGCGGCTCGCGACCGGGGTCGCCTGCGCTACGTGCCCGACACTCTGCGCGGCTGGCCGCACAGACACTGCCGGCGCAACCAGGTCGCGCGAGCCGACTTCGAGCCGCACGGTAACGGCGTCATCGCCGTTCCTGACCAGCTCGTTGATGCGGGCGAGGTAATGTTCCTCGAGCCAGTCGACGACGAAGCGATTCGGTGCAAGCAGCTTCAGTGACTCGGCTGACTCGACGGCCTGCAGCGGACGGATCCAGGTATTGAACTGCTGCTCCGGCAGCTCGACCTGGAGCTCGCGCACGCAGCGATTCCATAGCGTCGAATTGCCCTGCACCCTTAAGGCCCCCGGTTCATCAGGAAAAGCGCGGCCGACAGGCCGCAAGACCCGCCAGTCTATATCGTCTATAACGCCTTAGCCACAGAGCGTTCGTACGCAACACGCACATTCACCGAAGTCATTCTGTTGACAGCAAAAGTGGCCCCGCGTACTCTTGCCGGCCTTATTTTGGCCGGGGTATTTCCACTCCGCCCCGCAAGCAGGTAAAGGCACATGAAACGCACGTTCCAGCCCAGCAGCTTAAAGCGGGCACGCACCCACGGCTTCCGCGCACGCATGGCTACGAAAGCCGGCCGCCTGGTACTGAAACGGCGCCGCGCCAAGGGTCGCGCCCAGTTGACGCCCTAGTTGACGCAACCTGGCCTGTTAAGACGACGCCTGCCAACAACGACGAGCCACCGAACAAGACGCGCTACGGGTTCTCCCGTCGTGTCCGCCTGCCGGGCAAGGCAGCGTTTAGCCGCGTTTTCGCGGGCGCGAGGCGCAGCCGGGACAGCTGGTTCATTGTATTGTGCTGCGACAACGGCCTGGAGCAGGCGCGTATTGGCCTCGCCATTGCAAAAAAACATTGCCGCCACGCGAACGACAGGAATCGCCTGAAGCGTATCGTTCGTGAGTCTTTCCGCCTGCATCAGCGGGAGCTTGGCGGCCTGGACATCGTCGTCATGAACCGTCCGGGGGCCGAGGCGGCAGAGAACCGCCGTCTTTTTGACAGCCTTGCGGTACATTGGGAACGATGCCGCCGCACAAAACATAGCAGGCAGGACGAACGCTAGATGGACAATCAACGACTGCTGGTATGGGCGACCTTTGGCCTGATGCTGTGGCTGACCTACCAGGCCTGGATGGCCGACCAGGCGCCGCGCCCGGCCATCGATGGCGGCACGCCGGCAGAGCAGGCGGCGGAGGCACCGAGCGGCACCGACACACTGCCCGAACTCGAAGATCCCGACAGTCCGTTACCGCCGGCACCGCAAGATGATGCTGAATCGCAAGCGGCGCCAGCCACCCGCGATGCGCCGGTGATTCGGGTTACGACGGATGTCCTCGATATCGAGATAAGCACCCGCGGCGGTACGCTGCAGCACGCCGGCATTCGCAAGTACCCGGTGGCGAAAGACCAACCCGATAAAGTCATCACATTGCTCAGTACCGAACGGAGCAACCTTGGCCTGATTCAGACCGGCCTGCGAAACGCTGACAGCGACCGTCCGGAAGCCAACCAGTACGCAGAGTTCGACGCACCGCGCGACAGTTATACGCTGAACGGCGATGAGCTGGTCGTGCCGCTGACCTGGACCGGCGGGCAGGGTACGACGGTTACCAAGCGCTTCCGTTTCACACGCGGCAGCTACAACATCGTGGTCGAACAGACGATACAGAATGGCAGCGACGCCGAGTGGCGCGGTGCCGAATACGCCCGCCTGCAGCGCCGCTCGTCGGAGCCGGACCGGTCGATGTTCGACGTGGATTCATATTCGTTCGACGGTCCGATCATCTATGACGGTGACAAGTCCACGAAGCTCGATCACCAGGACCTGGTCGAGGACGGCGCGTACCGGATCACGGCAACGAACGGCTGGGTCGGGGCAATCCAGCACCACTTTTTAGCCGCGCTGATACCGCCGTCCGACGGGACCTATAATTATGCGGTTGCCGTCGATGACAATGTCGCGACGGCGAGCCTGATCGGCCGCGCCCACAGTGTTGCCCCGGGCGGCCAGCACACGTTTGCGACGAACCTGTTCGTCGGTCCGAAACTGCAGGACCAGCTGGAGGATATCGCGCCGTCGTTGAAGCTGACGGTTGACTACGGCTGGCTGACGATCATCTCCCAACCGCTGTTCTGGCTGCTTAGCAAGGTCTACAACCTGGTCCAGAACTGGGGCCTGTCGATCATCATCGTCACGATAATG
>CAZLNH010000384.1:0-9178 GCA_964560775.1 uncultured Woeseiaceae bacterium
GCCGAGTGCGCCGCGCTCTACGTCGAATCCCAGGCTCCGGGCTGGAGTAACCCCAAGCACATCGAGCAATGGCGCAATACGCTCAAGAACCTGGCCGGACCTGTTATCGGCCACTTGTCGGTCGATCAGGTCGACACGGCGCTTGTCATGCGGTGTATCGAACCTATCTGGGCCACCAAGACCGAGACCGCCAGTCGACTGCGTGGTCGCATCGAGGCCGTGCTCGATTGGGCCGCGGTACGCGGCTACCGCAAAGGCGGCAACCCGGCCCGCTGGCGTGGGCACCTGGACAAGCTCTTGCCGCGGCCCAGCCAGGTGGCCCGCGTGAAGCACCACCCGGCATTGCCATACACCGAGGTCGGGGCGTTCATGCAAGACCTGCGAGACGGCGCCGGCATCGCCTCCCGTGCCCTCGAGTTCACGATCCTGACCGCGGCCCGAACCAATGAAGTGATCCAGGCCAACTGGTCGGAGTTCGACCTGGATCGGAGGACCTGGGTCGTGCCGGCCGGGCGCATGAAGTCGAAGCGTAAACACCGGGTGCCGTTGTCGGATGCGGCCGTGGCGGCGCTGCAGGCCGTCAGGGGACACAGCAAGCGCTACGTGTTCCCCGGTCACAAGCGCGGCAATCACATGTCCAACATGGCCATGATGCAGGTCCTCAAACGCCTGGACCGGACTGGCATCACGGTGCATGGCTTCCGTTCCACCTTCCGGGACTGGTGCGCCGAGTCGACCAACTATCCCTCGGACGTGGCCGAGATGGCGCTGGCCCACACGCTGCGCGACAAGACGGAGGCCGCCTATCGTCGTGGCGACCTGTTCGAGAAACGTGCCCGGCTCATGGCTGACTGGGCGAACTACTGCAGCAAGCCATCAGAACCGGCAAAGGTTGTTGCGATCCGACAAAGTAAGGCTTGAAGACGTTGCCGATGCCGCCCTCATCACGGCATCGGCCTGCCTGTCAGTTGAAACAACGACTGCTTCGCCGGCGATTGCAGCCGCCTGAACGGCGGCTTTCAGGTTACAATCGAAGAGTGTTGTTGACCCATACCGGCCCGTCGCTTTTCACCAAAACCAAGGCTATTACTCTTGAGTTGCGAATCTGACGACGCCAAGGCGCTTGCCGACATCGAAAAGTATGGATGCCACATTCTTCATGTGATGGAGGATAAGTCTGTTCCTCGATTCTCGTACTCGATTGGGATTCACAAGAAAGCAAACAGACCGGAACTGATAGTCACGGGCCTGAAGCAGGAACTCGCTCACTGGATAATCAACGAGTACAACTCTCGCGTAAGGGATGGAGAGGAAATTGAGGCTGGCCAGCTGTACTCGGGATTTCTCGAAGGCTTCGACGTCATTTTCAAGCCAGTCTTGCAGGAGCATTACAAGGAGTACTTGGGATGGGGGCTCTGGCTGTACGGTGACAGCGAGTTTCCCGTCTACCAACTGATCTGGCCAAGCACTAAGGGCACTTGGCCGTGGGATGCTGACGCTTCGTGTGGGTACCGTTGGATGGTCCCGCTCCTCTGCGAAGCAGAACAACTTGTTGAATGCGCCGAGCACGGCGCTCAACCGGCGACTTTCGTGTGCCAACACATTCTGCGAGGCTTGGAGGAAGATAAACCGTATGGCTTTTGGTGGGCAGATGACCCGGAGAGCACGCGTCCGGACGCGTGGTGCACGGCCTGCGAGGAATACCTGAACGCCGATGGTGGCGAGTGGAATGACAAGACCGAGGCTTTTGCTGGCGTGAAACTACTCTGCGGTTCGTGCTACGACCGCGCCAAAGCGCGGAATCTCCATAGCCGCTGAGGACGCAAACTCGATGCACTTCCGAGTTGCCGACCGGCCGCTTCTGGCCGAGAGCAGAGATTTTCCAGGACGCAGTTCGAGCGGCGGCTATCCGAAGGAGCTGACATTCGCCTCGGACGTTTCAGCGAAAACATCTTTGACCGACCGCTTTACTTTCAACTGCGGCCCCTCGCTCGGAAGTGTTAGAATCGGCGGCTGTTGACCCACAGGCGACATTCAGTTTGAGACCAAATTCTGTTTCCATTGGCACTCCGATTGGAGAAATCGTTGTGCGGGAATATGCTTCGAGTTCCGGAGACTATTCGGCGGAAATTCGAAAACACCCAATAGCTCCTAAGTTGCCACCGGGAATGTCCGTCGAAGGGTGCCACGCTGCGACGATTCAGATTAAGAGTGCGCAGCCAGTAAAAAACTTCACTATCGAATGCGAGGTGCCGGTTCCTGACACCGCCGGGAATCCGGAATCAGGAGAATGCCTTGATGCTTTTAGTTGGGAGTCAGGCGGTTACTTGCTAATGGTGGGCACCGAGGATCGGGGTTGTCTTGAGAGCAGAGTAGGCGACAAGATTCGATTTCGACAAGATACCTATCCTGTCCAATGCACGAACAACAAGATTCGCATCTGTTGCCCGTACATTAACCACGACCAGATTCTTTCCTTTCATTTGATAGTTGCTTGGAACAAATTACCTGAACCGGTGGAATGCTCATGCTGGTACGCTGTCGATATTCCGCACAATAGAGTGCAACAACTCTCTTAAATGCGAACTCTGACTGACCGGTTGTGGCCGAGAGCAGAGATTTTCCAGGACGCAGTTCGAGCGGCGGCTATCCGGAGGAGCTGACATTCCCTCGGACGTTTCAGCGAAAACATCTTTGACCGACCGCTTTACTTTCAACTGCGGCCCCTCGCTCGGAAGTGTTAGAATCGGCGGCTGTTGACCCAATGCGGCCCGTCGCCGCAGGCTGAATATTGACGTGCCCCGCGAATCTATTGTCCACAACGAAGCAGCCAGGCGCCAACTCATGAGTAAATTACCGACAGAATCTCGAGGCCGTGAGATTACGCCAGACACGACGAGTCTTATTCGTGGCGTTGTGGTATTCGGGATGTTGGGTTGGGGCACATTTGTTGGCGTTTGTTTCGGGTTGTTCCAGCACTATGTCATGGGACAAGGCAAAGGCCTCGTCGTCTCGCTGGGAGTCTATGTAGCAATTGGGTGGTGCTTAGGGCTAGTCGTTGGTTGGCAAAATCGAAGAACGTGGGGCGGCCGCAGACCAAAACGTTAATTTCTGCCCGCGCTCCTCCCAATTCCTGAAATGTTGCACTATTACCAACAACCTAACGACCGCTGGTGGCCGACTGCCGTCCTCTTGCACTAACTATTCCGCGACATTCGAGCGGCTGCTCCTGATAGGAGCTGACATTCGATCGTGCTGTTGCTCGATCATGGCCCTGCTCTATCGATCGGGGCAGGCGTCCATGCCGCGACTGAACGGGACAATTGCGCAAATCGTGTAATGGTCTGTCCGCCGAATGGAACTAGGTGGACACTCTCGGACTTCAAATGGAGCCCGGGCGTGCGGCGCACTCCGAAGGCTGATACGGTAAGACCGTTGCGAAGCGCCCTCGTCACCAGCGCACTGGTGACGAGGGCGGCAAAGCCAGCGACGACAGGGCGTCCAAGGTCACATTTTTGAATGACGCTGGGATGATCTGTTCTGCTGTCGTTCTTCGCCGATCGAATTTAAGCCGCGGCCACAGCGGAAAGTGTGGCACAGGCACCCAAGGGCCGGCTCGGGGTGCGACGATCTAGCGATCGACGGTCCATTGTCAAAGCAACGCCGCTACACGGCGCGATCAACATCAACCAGGCAGTTTGTGGACTGCCGTTTTTTGCAAAGGAGGTTTACGAGAACCACAGTTCGACCCAGGCCCTGGCGGCCACGTTGGTAAAACAGGCCCGGTGTGTTCCCACAGGAAGCCCGGGCACGGTCTGCGATCAGACCGGTCCAGAATCGGGATTGGTGTCCCATCGACCATGACCACTTCGGTGGAGTCGGCAGCGAGTACTGCCGTCGGTCAGATTCACTTACCACTCGCACAGCACCGTACAACTCTGGACCACCAACATCGACCAAGCAGTACAGGTCTCGGATGCCGCGGTAACCGGCGGCGTCCGGTTGCGCGCCGTTCTGCGCAAAACCATTGTTCGAGCACGGAAAGCGTCGCACCGACACGGACTGCTCGCCTGTGGGCCAGGTCGTGGGCTGCAGTCCAAGCCCTTCTATTTTTTATTTATTTTTCAGTTAGTTAGGGCCAGAATTGGCGGAGAGGGCGGGATTCGAACCCGCGGTACGGGGTTACCGTACACTTGCTTTCCAAGCAAGCGCCTTCGACCGCTCGGCCACCTCTCCTGTTGTCCAATTGTTTTTCAGTCCCGCCACTGACGGTGCGCCATTCTACCCTTCATCGCTCGCGGTGCGCATCGTTGGCGGTGCATCGAGGCATTCGCCCGGGGGCGGTGGTGCGTCGGGGGACGCTTTAGGGATCGTCAGTTCCCGGTCGGCCGACAGATTGTCCATGCCTTCAAGCAACTCGATGCGCTTGCCGGGGACCGCTTCCTGGTAGAGTTGGGGTTTCTGGCAATCGGGCATACCGCCGCAGGCGCCCAGCAGTAACGCGGTCAGGATCGTGCAAAGTCGTGCCCAATTCATGCAGTGTCTCCGTAGCTGACGCCGGCGTGTTGCAAAGCCTCAAGCATCTGTTCGTGGTGCGTCACGCCAAAAGGCGTCAATGGTAAGCGAATTTGTGGTGATATGAGGCCCATTTTGGCCAGCGCGTACTTCACCGGTATCGGGTTCGACTCCAGGAACAGCGCTGTGTTCAACGGCTGCAAGCGCTCGTCCAGCGCTTTCGCCTTCGCACTGTCTCCGGCAGCCGCGGCCCGGCACATGTCTGACATCAGCCGTGGTGCGACGTTGCCGCTGACTGTCACGACACCGTGCCCACCTGATTCAATGAACTCGCGCGTCGTGAAATCGTCGCCACTGTAAAGCATAAAGTCCTCTGCCACCCGGTCCTTTATTTCTGCCAGGCGTTGCATATCACCGGTCGCGTCCTTAAGCCCGAAGATTCGCGGATGCTCAGCGAGTCGCGCCAGCGTATCAGGCAGGATGTCCGTCACCGTGCGGCCCGGCACGTTGTAGAGCATGATCGGCTTGTCGACGGCATCGGCGATGGTCCAAAAGTGCTGGTAAATGCCTTCCTGCACCGGCTTGTTGTAGTACGGCGCCACCATCAGGTAGGCCGCGATGCCGCTGCCGGCGACGGCCAGTGACAAGTCGATTGTCTGCTTCGTTGCGTTTGACCCGGTGCCGGCGATGACCGGAAGTCGCCCGGCCGAGATCTCGACCACACGCTTGATCAATGCCGCATGCTCGTCTTTTTCAAGCGTCGGCGACTCACCGGTTGTACCGGCAATGACCAGACCGTCACTGCCCTCGCTGACGTGGAATTCGACGAGGCGTTCGACGGCGTCATAGTCCACCCGATTGTTCGCATCGAACGGGGTGACCAGGGCCACCAGACTGCCCGTGAACACAATATCTCCTCGCCACAAATCAGCCGGCGATGTTACTGTTCACCCCCGATGCTGGCAAGGGCGGATGCGCCTCGCGGCCCGGCCCGGCAACTACGCAAGAAGTATTCGAGAAAAATGACACAACTTATTGTTTTATCGGCAATCGGGACGGACCGTCCCGGTGTCGTCAATGACCTGTCGAAGGTCATCCTGGATTGTGGCGGCAATATCGAGGAAAGCCGCATGACCGCGCTCGGCACCGAGTTCGCCATGCTGCTGCTCGTCTCCGGCAACTGGCACACGCTCGGCAAACTCGAGGCAAGCCTCGACAAGCTCGGCAAGTCGCGAAATTTAAGCGTCTCCATCAGGAAGACCGGCGTCCGCGAGCGTGACGAAGAAAGCATGCCCTACGCGGTCGACGTCGTCTGTCTCGACCAGCCCGGCATCGTTTTCCATCTCGCCAACTTCTTTGCCGCCCGCAATGTCGAGATTGCCGACCTGGCCACGCGCCGTTATGCGGCACCCCATACCGGCTCACCCATGTTCGCCGTGCAGATGACGGTGAACGTGCCGGCATCGATGCACATCTCGCAGCTGCGTGACGAGTTCATGGAGCTCTGCGACCGCGTCAACCTGGATGCAATCCTCGAGCCGGTCAAATCCTGACATTCCTAGAACCAAGAGGAGGATGCCCGTGAGCGGCCCCACCCTGAATCGTGTCGTCCCTGATTTCACCTGCAAGGCAACCGGCGACAAAACCATCCGGCTGAAAGACCTGCGCGGCAAGAAAGTCGTGCTGTACTTCTATCCGAAGGACAATACACCCGGGTGCACGACCGAGGGCCAGGACTTCCGTGACCTGCACGCAAAGTTCCAGCGGCAGAACGCCGTCATCCTCGGGGTCTCCAGAGACAGCGTCGCCTCGCACGAGAAATTCAAGGCCAAGCAAGAATTTCCGTTCGACCTGCTGTCTGATGACGATGAAAAGGTCTGCCGGGCGTTCGACGTCATCCGGGAAAAGACCCTGTACGGGCGCAAGTTCATGGGTGTCGAGCGCAGCACGTTCCTGATCGACGAGAACGGCAAGCTGCGCCAGGAATGGCGCAAGGTCCGGGTCAAGGGACACGCCGCCGAGGTGCTCGAGGCAGTCAAGCATTGCTGAACCGAGTATCTGCTTTACAATCAGTGCCTTGCACAACCGGCCTCCCCGTCTGCAGATACCGGGTGCGGTGCCGTCGGCGCCCCCACGGAGTATCATCGGGAACGGACCGCACGCACAGCAGTCCGATGTTTGGTTGAGTTGCGGGATTAGCCTTTGTACAGAACCTCTGCCCAGATAGCGTTAGTGACTTTCGCTTGTGCCTTGCTGGCCCTGGCGGGCGGGCGTGCGGGCGCAGCCGACGTCAACCTGCCGGACATGGGCAGCCCGGCCGATGCGGTCCTGTCCAAATCCCACGAGGCGCAGCTCGGCCGCTCCATCATGCAAAGCATCCGAGCCAGCGGCCAGGTCGTCGAAGACCCGCTGGTGAACGAGTACATCAGTGAGATCGGCCACCGCATTTCAGCGCACGCGAACGACGGCGATCACAAGTTTACATTCTTCGTCGTCGATGACCCGAACATCAACGCCTTCGCCCTGCCCGGCGGCTACATCGGCGTGCATACCGGGCTGCTGGAAGCTACGCGCAACGAATCAGAACTCGCTGGCGTTCTCGCGCACGAAGTTGCGCACGTCACGCAGCGCCACATTGCCCGGGCTATTCACGCCAACCAGCGCCAGAGCATCCTGAACACCGCCATCATGCTCGGTGCGATACTTGCCGGTGCGGCGGGCGGCAGCTCCGATGCCATGCAAGGTGCCATAGCCGTCGCCCAGGGCACCTCGATACAGCAGCAGATCAACTTCACCCGCAGCAACGAGTACGAAGCTGATCGCGTCGGCATAGAAGCATTGGCCGAAGCAGGCTTCGACCCGGACGGCATGGCGTCGTTCTTCGAAGTGATTTCGAGAGATACCCGGCCGCACGAGGCGCGACTGCCGGAATTCCTGCGCACGCACCCGGTCAGCAGCTCACGCATCGCCGAGGCCCGCGGGCGGGCGCAAGACTACCCGCCGGTGGTGACCGATAACTCGCGCAGCTACGGAATTGCACGGGCGCGGCTCAAGGTCAGCAGTTTCCTGACGTCCGAAGAGGCGGTCGCCTGGTATGAGCGCCAGGATTACGCGGACCAGTCCGACGCCGACAAGTATGGACGCGCCCTCGCCTACCTGCGTGACGGGCGCAACAACGAGGCAAATCGTATTTTCGAGGAGCTCGCGAATCGCGACCAGGACGTTATCGCTTATCACATCGGTCTCGGTGAGTCGCAGCTTGCTTTGGAGAACATCGACGGCGCGGCCGCCACGTTCGAGCGGGCCATGGCGCTGTTCCCGCGCAATGTGCCGCTCGTAGTGCACTACGCTGAAGCGCTGCTTCGGCTCGGGCAAGCCGGCAAGGCGCATGCGGCACTGCTGGACCTGTTGAATAATGTGCCGCCGACACCTGAGCAGGTGCGCCTGATTGCGCGCGCGGCCATCGATTCAGGCGATACCGCCGAAGCGCATTACTATATGGCCGAGTACCGTTTCATGATCGGCGACCTGCTCGGCGGTGTCGGCTTTCTGCAGCGGGCTCTGGCAATGCCGGATCTTCAGGAGATCCAGCGCATTCGTTACGAGGCACGGATCGACTTTATTCAGGATTTCATGTCCGAAGAACAATTGCAGCAGCTGCGGCGGAACCAATCCGCCGCCAGACGCTCGCCAGGATAACCAGGAATACAAACAACATGCGTACCACCCTTATTGCCGTGCTGTCGGCCATGCTCCTTGCCGGCTGCGCCACCCGTGGCGACGTAACGCCGCCGGAATTGCGATCGCCGGCCGACCCCTGGGAGCCGCTGAACCGGCGCATCGACTGGTTCAATACCAAAGTCGATTCCGTCACGCTGAAACCGGCCGCAAAGGCCTACCGCGCGGTCGTCCCGCAACTTGCGCGAGACGGTGTCAGCAATTTCTACGGCAATCTCTGGACGCCACTGACCGCGGTCAATAACTTCCTGCAGGGCAAAGGAGCGGACGGATTCTCGGATATAGGCCGGTTCCTGATGAACAGCAGCGTCGGCTTGCTCGGTGTTATCGATGTCGCGACCGAGTTCGGTCTGGAGGAACACGACGAGGATTTCGGCCAGACGCTCGCCGTCTGGGGCGTCGGCAAAGGGCCCTATGTCGTAATCCCGTTCCTTGGCCCGAGCACGCTGCGCGACGCCGTGATGCGGCCAGCGAACATGGCCTTCAACCCGCTCTATCATTACAACAATACATCGGTACAGGACAAGCTGGTCGTCCTGCAGATCGTTGACTTGCGGACGCGGCTGCTGAGTGCCGAGGAGTTCCTCGAGGGATCGTCAGATCCCTACATCACGCTACGGGAGTCGTACCTGCAGAACCGCGACTTTGAGGTCCATGACGGCAACCCGCCGATGGATGACGATTTTTACGAAGAGTTCGAAGAGGACTTCGAACAACCACTGGAGTAGCGCCGGTTTCCCCTGCGGGGAGGCCTTTGGTGGAAATAAAGCGGACCGCAGGGAGCCATTCCGCCAAAGGCCTCCCCGCAGGGGAAACCGGTGCGGTGGCAACTGTCTACTCGCTGGGCGCCTCGATAAACCCTGACCAGCGTTCACCACGCGACAGCAGATCCTCGACTTCGGTTGTTCGTGCACTCGCGGGCAAT
>CAZLNH010000385.1:0-5171 GCA_964560775.1 uncultured Woeseiaceae bacterium
AGTTGTTTCTCGACTTCGTGCTCGACCGGCAAGCCATGCGTATCCCAGCCCGCCTTGCGCGGCACGTGATAGCCGCGCATCGTTTTGTAACGCGGAAATGCATCCTTGAAGCTGCGCGCCAGCACGTGGTGAATACCAGGCTTGCCATTTGCTGTCGGCGGACCTTCATTGAACGTGAACTGCGGCCGGCCAGCCGACATCGACAGCGTTTGCTCGAACACTTTATTGCTGCGCCAGAATTCGAGCACTTCCTGCTCGAGTGCCGGGCCGTCGTATCGGCCGGTAACTTCGCTGAATCCCATAATCTCGTTACTCAATACAAAAACGCCCCGGACGCAATGTGCGTCCGGGGCGATTCAAGAAACCATCGCGGTACCACCCGGTTCGCGAGGGCAGCCGCCCTCGCCTCGTTGTGCCCGGTTTCGGGGGCCGGCCGGCTGCATCTACTTCGCGCACGGCGCGTTTCGGGCAGCGACTCCGGGGTGATTTTCAGCGGTGACCGGTCCGGGGCTTCCACCATCCCCCGGTCGCTGGCACCTGCTCCTGCCGCCTACTCTTCCCCATCAGCGTCTTAGTTGGGAAACTAGCGGCCAATTGATAAAACTTCAAGCACTTGTTCCTGAACCTGCCGAACCCATATGCCGCACTCCTTTCCCAAACCGGGGTACATACAGAGCAATGACCTCCGCATGGCCGTCTACCAGGCAGGCGACGGCCCGCCTGTCGTGCTGCTGCACGGTTTCCCGGAACTGGCCTTTTCGTGGCGGCACCAGCTGCCCGCGTTTGCGACCGCCGGCTACCGGGCCATTGCCCCGGACCTGCGCGGTTACGGCGCGACCGAAAAACCGGTCGCCGTCGAAGCCTACCGCATGGATCGGCTGCTGCACGACGTCACCGGCCTGCTCGACGCGTTCGACATCAGGCAGGCAGTGTTCGTCGGCCACGACTGGGGCGCCTTGCTGGCCTGGCAGCTCGCACTGGTGCACCCGGACCGCGTTCACGGCGTGGTCTGCCTGAATATCCCGTTCCTGCCTCGCGGCGCACGGGAGCCGGTCAGCCTGATGCGCGAACGGCTGGGCAACGACTTCTATATCGTCAATTTCCAGGACTCGCATGAAGCCGACAAGCGCTTCGCCAGCGATCCGCGGCGATTCATCAACAATATGATGCGCCGCGGCCAGATTTCGCGATCGCAGTTCAACCAGTTGCCGCCCGAACGCCGTGTCATCAGTCTGCTGGCAACGATGGCACGCGATGACCCGGGCGGCGAGCCGTTGCTCGACACCACGGAACTTGATTATTACGCGGACGCGTTCGCGGCCGGAGGGTTTACCGGCCCGATCAACTGGTACCGCAACTGGAGCGACAACTGGCGCAACAGTGAAGGTATTGAGCAGGAGGTACGCGTGCCCAGCCTGTTCATCGGCGCGACCGACGACGTCGTCGTGTCAGAGCAGCAAATCGAGGCAATGCGCCCTCACGTACCCGACCTCGAAGTGCACATGATCGACGGCTGCGGCCACTGGACCCAGCAGGAACAGCCCGATATCACCAACCGGCTGATCCTGGACTGGCTTTCCCGCCGCTTTCCGGATGGGGTCAGGTAACGTCTCATCGCGAGGAGCGCAGCGACGTGGCGACCTCGCACTGCCCTCGTCAATGCACAGACCCCTCAAGCGGCAAATCACTCTCGGCGCCGAACATTGCCCGGTCAAACACGTCGACCAGTGCATCCGACGGCTGTGCGCCGACGACAAACAACCGGTCGTTGATCAGAAAGTCAGGCACACCGGTGACTCCGCTGCGGCGAACGCGGGCTTCACTGGCACGCACCCGGTTCAGCGATTCATCGTCATCCAGCATGCGGATCAGGCCCTTCCGCTCAAGCGCGTGCGAACTGCCGACGCCGAGAAGCACGTCGCGATCCGAGATATCGAGCCCGTCGGTAAAAAAGCCCTTCATCAGGCTCTCGGTGATTTCCGTCGTGGCAACGCCCTGTGACTCCGCATACATAACCATGCGGTGCGCATTGATCGTATTCGGGACGCGCAATACGCGATCAAATCGGAAATTGACGCCTTCACCGGCACCAACGCGCGTCAGTTCGTCGAGGCCGGG
The DNA here is from genome assembly GCA_964560775.1 of uncultured Woeseiaceae bacterium. Taxonomy (GTDB): domain Bacteria; phylum Pseudomonadota; class Gammaproteobacteria; order Steroidobacterales; family Woeseiaceae; genus Woeseia. The sequence continues at coordinate 2,119 of CAZLNH010000385.1, forward strand.
CCGGATCGCGTCAACGGTACCGAATCGGCTCGACAGATACTCTTCCATGCCCATCCCGGCGAGGGGCATGTTGGGATTCAACTGGAAGGGGGTCCAGCTGACGATACTGGGTCCGCGCACGGCCGCAAGCGCCTTTTCGAGACGACGCTTGCCGACGTACGACCACGGGCAAACGAGGTCGGCTATTACGTTGACGCGCAGCGTCGCCGCTGCAATCGGATCGTTGCCCTCCGCGAGGCTGGTTACGTCATGACTGATCATTGCGTTCTGTTGTCCTCCGGAACTATGCATGACAGAGAAATGAGGGCGGCGTACCGCAATTCAATCTCCCGATCGCTGCGGGCCGTTGAAGGTTGGACCAGCAGGCCGGGCAAAAGGTCTGCACGCCAGCGGGCGAAGCATCGCAACCACGGAGTGGATTTTCGCCGAATTTTCCCGACTTTGCGCGCTTTTGACGACTGAATCGATGCTCCGCCTGCATTTGCGCCGGGCCGAAACATATCAATACAATTCTCCGGGAATAATGCAGCGAGACTACCGGTCTACTGGACAGTTACTGCCATTACAGGGGACCCACCGTGCTGATACGCCGCGCCACCGACATACGGCCGTCTGAAATTACGAGCCGCGATCATTACCTGGACCGCCGTGCCTTCATGCAGCGGAGCCTGCTGGCCGGTGGCGCGCTGCTTGCAGGGCCGGCCATGGCGGCGACCATTCCGGTCGGGGCGGACAGGAAGTTTGACGACGTCGCCAAAAGTCCCTTCAGCACGTCAGAATTGCCCAACAGCTACGAAGACGTCACGACGTACAACAACTTCTACGAATTCGGCACCGGGAAGACGGACCCATCGGAAAATGCCCAGGACTTCGAGCCGCGGCCCTGGACGGTCGAGGTTACCGGCCACGCGAAAAAGACCGGCACATTCCTGCTCGAGGACTTCGTCCGGCCTTATACGCTCGAGGAGCGCATCTACCGTTTGCGTTGTGTCGAAGCCTGGTCAATGGTGATTCCCTGGGTCGGCATCCCGCTTAAGGATGTGCTGCTGCAGTTCGAACCAAGGTCCAATGCAAAGTTTGTGCGCTTTGTAACGCTCCATGACCCGTCGCGCATGCCCGGCCAGCGCACGAGAGTACTGCAGTGGCCCTACGAGGAAGGCCTGACAATTGCCGAGGCAATGCACCCGCTCTCCCTTCTGGCAGTCGGACTGTACGGCGAAGTGCTGCCCAACCAGAACGGCGCGCCGTTGCGGCTCGTCGTGCCGTGGAAGTACGGCTTCAAAAGCATCAAGAGTATTGTGCGCATCGAATTTACCGAGACGATGCCGGACACGAGCTGGAACCTTGCCGCCCCTTACGAATACGGGTTCTACGCAAACGTCAATCCTAATGTCGATCACCCGCGCTGGAGCCAGGCGCGTGAACGGCGCATTGGCGCGGGCCTGTTTGCCGGCAAGCAGGAAACGCTGATGTTCAACGGCTACGGGGAAGAGGTGGCGCATTTGTACCAGGACCTCAACCTTCGGCGAAATTTCTGACGCCGCGAAATCGTGTGACAATCACAACGCAGATTCGCCTCATCTGGAAACCCGTCGTCTTTGTCGCGTGTTTGATACCGGCGTTGCTGATCACCGGCGATACGCTCGGCATAACCGGCAGCCTTGGCGCAAATCCGGTCGAGGAAATCCAGGACCGTTTCGGCAACTGGGCACTGCGCTTCATCCTGGTCGCTCTCGCCGTGTCGCCGCTTCGCCAGATCACCGGCTGGATCTGGCTTGCGCGATTCCGGCGCATGCTGGGGCTGTTCGCATTCTTTTACGTGTTCATGCACTTCCTGGTGTGGCTGCTGCTGGACCAGTCGCTGCGATGGTCGGCCATTACCGAGGATATCGTCGAACGGCCGTTCATCACGCTGGGTTTCGCTGCGCTGCTGCTCCTCACCGCGATGGCGGCAACCTCAACCGCCGCGATCCGCCGCCGCATGGGCCGACGCTGGCAGCAGCTGCACTACAGCGTCTATATCGTTGGGATACTGGGCGTCTGGCACTACTGGTGGCAGGTCAAGCTCGACATTCGCGAACCACTTGTTTATGCAGTAATACTCGGGATCCTCCTTGGCTACCGCGCCTGGCATTCGCGCCGGAAGGTTTCCAGGACGGTTGCCCGGCAGGCGGCACGAGTTGGCGGTGCACCGTAGCGTTACGGAACAGTTCAGGGTCAGGTACTGTCCAATCCGCCAGTGAAGGCTGCTGTGAACGGGCGGCCTGGTTGCAGGAGAACCGCAATGATCATGGTGCGTACGGTCCGACAGTGTGCCAGTACCTCAACCGCCCTGTTGCTGGCGGTGCTGGCCGGCTGCGCCACTTCCGCCGGCACACCGGCCGCGAGCGAAGTACCACGCTGCGTGATGCAGGAAGTGCTGGTTTGCTACGACCGCAATCCGTCGCGGCTCGGTGATTCTGACAGTGACAAATTCTGCCACTGCGAAAACCGCTATTAACCAGCCGGCCGGGAAAGACGAACACCTTCCGCGTTGCGAAATCGCGCAGCGGTTTGATCACCGTAACCGAGCCTGAACAAACGCGGCCCGATGCCATTTGTGATCTAATTCGACGCTGTCTTACCGCTGACCTGTTTCGGGGATCACAATGAAATTCATCCTTGCGCTCGCAATGACTCTTGCCCTGTCGCCTCTGTCGATGGCAGACGATCTGAAAGACGAAATCAAATCCGACTACGACAGCTACCTCGCGGATCTTTTCGTCCACTTCCACCGCAATCCCGAACTGTCGCTGGTCGAACACCAGACGGCGGCACGCATGGCGAAGGAGCTGAAGTCCGCCGGTTTCGAAGTAACCGAGGATGTCGGTGGCACCGGTGTCGTGGCTATCATGGAAAACGGTGCCGGTCCGCTGGTCATGATGCGCGCCGACATGGACGGCCTGCCGGTCGAGGAAAAATCCGGTCTCGAGTATGCATCGCAAGCCACCCAGGAGGATCCGATCACCGGTAATGTCGTTCCGGTCATGCACGCGTGTGGTCACGATGTACAT
>CAZLNH010000386.1:0-14117 GCA_964560775.1 uncultured Woeseiaceae bacterium
TATGCCAGTTGGAACGAGGTCACCTCTCGATGACGACATCGGGCTGACGGCAGTCATGCGATTCCGGGCTGGCGGACCTCGACCGCCCGAGACCTTGTATGGTTGACAGATTGAGCGCCGGCGGCCCGGCGTGGGGCACCCGCCTCGGCGTCATACTTGCCGTTTCCGGATCGGCTGTCGGGCTTGGAAATTTCCTGCGATTTCCTGGCAATGCGGCCGAAAATGGCGGCGGTGCCTTTCTGATCCCCTACTTCATTGCTTTCGTGCTGCTCGGCATTCCAATCGGCTGGGCTGAATGGACGATGGGACGTTACGGCGGGCGCAAGGGGTTTCATTCGGCACCCGCCATCATGGGACTCTGGGGCCGCGGCCCGATTGCGCGGTACATGGGATCGTTCGGTGTCCTCGTTCCGCTGGTGGTCTATTTCTATTACGTCCTGATCGAAGCATGGTGCCTGTCCTACGCGTGGGATTACGTAAGCGGCGGTCTTGGTATTACGTCCGGCCAGACTGTCCCGGAACAGGTTGCCGCTTCTGCCTCGTACTTCAATGAAACAACAGGCAGCAATTCCGATGGATTGGTGGCCGATGGCGGCCTGCACCGCTCCGTTATCTTCTGGGGCATCGCCTTTACTCTGAATATTTATTTTCTTTACCGCGGACTGTCCCGCGGCATTGAAACGTTCTGCCGCTGGGCCATGCCGGCGATGGCAATTTGCGCCATTGTCGTACTCGTCCGAGTCCTTACGCTCGGCACGCCAGACGCCGCGTTGCCGGACCAGAACGTCGCCACCGGCCTCAACTTTATGTGGAATCCGGACTTTGCGGCGCTCGGTAACTTCCAGACCTGGCTGGCCGCGACCGGGCAAATCTTCTTTAGCCTGTCAGTGGGCTTCGGCGTCATCATCAACTACGCGTCCTATCTCAAAAAGGATGACGACGTCGTACTGTCCAGCCTGACCTCATCGGCGACCAACGAATTTTTTGAGGTTGCCTTCGGCGGCATGATTACGTTGACGGCCGCGGTGGTGTTCCTCGGGCTGGTCGCGACGCAGGCAAATATTGGCGGCACGTTCAGTACCGGCTTTACAGCACTGCCCGTGGTCTTTGTGCGAATGCCGTTCGGCGATTTTTTTGGTGCCGTGTGGTTCTTCATGCTGTTCCTGGCGGCAATTACCAGCTCACTGTCGATGCTGCAGCCGACCAAAGCCTTTTTTGAGGAAGCGCTTGGCATTTCACACCGTGCGGCGACGCTGCTGGTCGCCGCGATCTGCATTGCTGGCAACCTGTTTGTACTCTGGTTCAGCAAGGGACTCGTCGCGCTGGATACGCTGGACTTCTGGGTCGGCACGTTCCTTATTTTTGTTGTTGCCGGCACCCAGATCATCTGCTTTGGATGGGTATTCGGCGTCGATGAGGGTCTTGCCGAAGCGCGACGAGGCGCGCAGATCAGGATCCCGCAGGTATTCAGGTTTATTATCAAGTACGTGTCACCCGCCTACCTGCTGATCATCTTCCTGGGATTTTGTGTCTACAACCTGCCTCCCTATGTGCGGTCGGTGCTTGGAGATTCTGCAACCGGTCTTCCCGCCAACCAGAACGTACTTTACGCATGGCTCGTCATACTGGCTTCAATTGCAATGCTGTTCGCGGTAACGGCGGTCGGCACGCGGCGTTGGCGAGCGGCGGGATTTGATGTCGATGGCGTGAGATCGAAAATCGACAACGCCAATGCAGTCACTACGGAGGGAAAAGATACATGACCTGGCCCGCGATCCTTTTAATGAGCAGCGCACTGCTTGCGGTCACTATCCTGGCGGGGTGGTGTTATTACCGGGTGCTAACGGCACCGAAACGGGATCCGGGCCGGTAGTCTGCGCGGTTGAAGCCGGACTTGCCTGTCAGCGGCTGGAAATGAGCTCGCTGCAACTGCAGCTCGGCGTGCGTTCCTTTGAGAGCTCAAAGAGGCTGGTGCAGACCCGAACGGTGCCGGCCGGGCACATGGCACCTGAGCTTGCACTGCGTGACGGATAACCACCGCTACTTGCACACGCAGACAAGAGCAACGCGCCAACAATAATCAATGTCATCCTTACCAGCATGGGGTAAGCCTGCTCCCGTGACTTTGGCCTTCGTGTGAGCCGGGTCACAATCCAATGCACTTAGTAAAACTTTAACATGAATGTCATATAGCTGCCGGCAAACTGTAACAAAAATAGTGTAATCGCGATGATCGTTAATCGCCGTTTTGCGATAGATATAACGAGCGGTTGGTGTGGTCGGAGGCCGGGTATCAAAACCACGCGCCCGAAAAAAAGGCCGCATCAACTGATGCGGCCTTGGGGATTCCGGCGGTTGGGGTGCCGCCGGTAGCCGGGGAGAGAGGCTATGTAACCCGTTGGATCAAAGCGCCCAGGAAAAATTCAGTGAATAGTTCACGCCGGGATCTTCTTCGAATACCACTACGTCCTGGCGCTCGATCGTCACTGTTTCGTCGAGCAGGTTCTGCGCCTTCAGCTTGACGGTGATGGTATCCGTCGGATACCAGGAGTACGTGAAATCCAGCGAATGAAATGGCTGTTCGAATCCATCCGGCGCACCGTTGCGGCCGGCGACATACAGCCGCTCGCCGAAGACGTTGTAGATCAGTGACGCACTGTGCCGGGTATCGGGCGAATCAAATCCAAGCATAAGGTTTGCGACATAGTCGGACGCACCACTCAATTGCCGAACCTGGTTGGTCGGCGCATCCGGTCGCGGACCGGCGACCAATTCCGAATCCTGGACGGTCACATTTCCCTGGAGGAACAGCGTGTCGAAGATTCCACCGAGGAAACCGAGTTCCTTCAGCGCCTCGATTTCAACGCCCTGCACTTCCGCCGACTCGCCATTTAGAATCTCGCGCGCAATCGTTGTATCGCTGGCCGGTGACTCGAAGAACTCAATCGGCTTGTCGATTTCCTTGCGGAACGCGGTTACCGTAAAGTTATCACCGTTGCCGAAGAACCACTCGGCGCGAATATCGAAGTTCGTGACTTCGGCCGGCTCGACGCTCGGATTGCCAAAGGTCAGGTCGTCGGTGATTGGGTCCACATAGCTCGACCGGGTGATCTCGCGCAAGTCAGGAAGTACCGCAGTTTCACTCCAGCCAAAACGCAGCTGGAACGTCTCCGCCCACCAGTCCGTCATGTAGGTCACAGATGCCGACGGATAGATATCATCGTTCGCGTAGGCCCCCTCTTCCAGGATGTCGGGGTCCGTCGTTATTTGCGGATCCGCTTCGGAAAATCCGTACGGATTCCAGTCGACGGCAACCTGCCGGTAATCCTCCCAACGGGCCCCGGTTGCGATCCGCCACCTATCATCCCAGGTCCACTCAAGCTTGCCAAACACCGCGTCGGTCATTGTTGCCGCGATATAGCTTTCATTGTTGGCGCCGCGCCGGTCAAAGACGAAATTATTGGCCGGATCAAGAATATTCCCATCAGCGAAAACCTCGTCCAGCGGCCCCTGCAGCACGGCAGGATTCGATACGGACAAGGCGCCGATGCTGAACTGGGTCTGGCGATAGGTACGCGCCTTGCTCGTATGACTGTAACCGCCGCTTACCTCGAAACTGTTGCGATTGAAGTCAAGTGGCAGCGTTGCCGCGAATCCGTGATTGATGACTTCGTCGTCGAGTTCGGTGAAGCGGAAGTCGGCTGCCGTTGCGTCACGAGCGACGGCTTCGCCCAGCACGGCGCCGGTCACCGGATCCGTCGATGTTTGCGACGTGACGCTGACTTCATTCGGAATGTCGGTCTTTGCATCGGCCGTCGAATAGAACCACGAGAGCTGAGTTTCCACGGGCAGCACAGCGATCAGCCCCGAAAGCATTCCCGGCAGACGTTCCCGGGTCGCATCACCGAGGTAATGCGTGCCACTGATCTGGTTGACGAACATGTTGCGCTCTTCGAACTTGACGCGGTAATTGCGCCAACCGAGGCCATCAGACTTTTGCCGGTTTTCATTAAAGAAGTCGCGGACAGCAGCCTCGTCGTCCGTATTGCGCAACCAGAGCGTTGTCGTCTCAACCTGGTGATCTTCGGTATACCGCAGTTCGAAACTGCCGGTTCCGGCCAGGTTGACGGATTGTGTCGTTTCTTCATCCGTATCAGTACGCTCTTCGGGGAAGTTGAAGTTTCGTGCATTGGCCGTCGTATTTCTCCAACCGGTCTGGTACGAACCACCGATAAGGAAGCCTGCTTCCCAGTCATTACCGAGCAGCCAGTTGTTACCGACACTTGCGCGGGCACTGATATCCGGCGACAGGTCCTTCTGCTCAAGGTCTATGTTGCGGTTCAATTGCAACGCAAGGCCGCGGTTGATGGCTTGCGCATCGGAAAGCTTGGCGGATGGATCCTGTCCGCGCAGGAATGACAGAATCGGCTGTACACCCAGGCTGCCCTGGTACTCACCGATTGCCGAAAGCACCTCGCCCGGTAGTGCTCGTGTGCCATCATCCGAACCGAGCCTGTCATCGCCGCCGCCCGCGTAGGATCTTCCGTCGTCCGACATCAACGAGTTGTAGCCGCTGCCCAGTTCAAAATTCAGGACGAACGAATCTGGAATCCCACGTGTCCGGATATCCACGCTGCCACCACCAAAGTTGGCCGGCAGGTCGGCCGACCAGGCCTTCTGAACACGAAGTGACTCGACTATTGATGTCGGAAAAACATCGAGGGGGATGACATTTCGCGTCAGGTCCGGCGATGGAATCTGAGCACCATTCAGTGATGTCGAGGAATATCGTTCGCCAAGCCCGCGTATATACACGTACTTGTCGGAAACCAGGGATATGCCCGGCACTCGTCTCAGTGCAGCGCCGACGGTACTGTCGCCCAGCCGGCTGATCGTTTCAGCACCGAGGATATCACTGGAGTAGGCGCTCTCAATGCGCTCATTGGCAAGTTGCTGACTGGAACTGATAAACCGTCCCAGCACGACGACCTCCTCTATGGGCTCGCCTGTCTCGACATCTTCGACCGCGGCAGGCTGGCGCGGTGGCGCGATCTGCTGTGCATCGCCTTGCTGCGCGAGCGCAGGGAGTTGCCATGACATCAATACCAGGGAAATCGCCGAAGCGAGTGCGCTTTTCTTGACCATACCGGCTGTATTCATAACGAAACGTGTTCCTGTCTGCTTGCCCACGGACGACACCATTCGCCCCGTAACAGCCGATGCGGATGCGTCGTTCGCATCCGCACCGGCACTTTCAATCGCCTTGCATCAACGGGCTCAAAGGTCCTCGAAATACAACGGCTGCGCCCGATTGTCCGGGTGCAGGCCGAACGTCCAAACTGCAGTCCAGTCATCAATACCCGGGCTGAGTGCTCCGAGATAGGTTGCCGGCGTCGGGTCACTGCCCGCACCCGGAGCGGCACCGTCAACAAGCGACGTGGCATAGTCGATTGAGTAAACCGGCGGTGCCCCTTCGAGTAGCTGCAGACCAGTGTCATTGACCGCGGTTGCGCTGACGACGGTGTTGTTCGCTACAGTCGCGAAAATATTGCCCGAATCCGCCGCGAACTGTTCTTCAGTGGTTGCCGTGCCGCCAAGGGTCTGGCCGCGAGTTCTCTCGGCGCATGAGAAAATCACATTGTTCAGCGTAAGGTCGCCGTCGACAGCCGCCTGGCCGGACCGATTGTCGATACGCAGGCAGAAATTGTCATTTGCAGCTGCCTGGTCGTTTGCGGCGAACGAACCGATCACGAGCGAGTTACTCAGGTCAACAAAAATGCCTTCACGAAAGCGCAAGCCGGCACCCGGATCATGAGTAGCCGTTGATGCACCGTTCGGCGAAAAAATACAGGTCATGTTGTTAATCGTCGTCCGGGTATTCAGGCCGCGGGCGATGAAGTCCTCTACAACCGCCGGATCGAGGGTATCGAAGGAGCCCAGGCCGTCGGACTCGATGCACTGGTTGCCGTCTGTTTCAGACTGAACGATCAGGGCATTGGTGATCGTGCCTTGCCAGCCTTCGTCGAGGTCGAGCGAATCGTCGCGCACGTAGAGCGCTACGAAGTTGTCCACATCAAACGCCCCGCCGAACATTTCGATGCCGTCGTCAAACGTTGAATAGACTTGCAGGTTGTTGACGGTGGTATTGCGGCCGACGCCTCCGAACGTAATACCGTTGAGTTCGTCGCCGTTGCCAACCGTTGCGCCGGTGTGCTTGACCACGACGTACTCGAGACGGCCGGAGCTGTCGTTGTCGTTGTCACCGCCGTAGAACGATGAATCCAGGCCCGCCGCGCCCTCGGCGGCAACATGGCACTCGCCCACCAGTGCGAAGCCGGCGTCTCCGCGATTACCGGTGTAAGCACACTTGTTCGTGACCCCGAAACCGTTGATGACGGCGCCGCCCCACTGCTGCACGTCTTCAGGCCCGACTGTTCCATTGACATCCGATGTCGAGGTGAGAGTGATCGGCGCATCTTCCCGACCGACCGCGAACAACTGCGACCCGCGATTGATTATCATGAAGTCCGCACTCGTCTGCCATGCGAGCGTCGCGCCGGCTTCGATAGTCAGTACCGGACCGTCACCACCTTCCAGGATATTTGCCGCAAGCCGCTCAGCGTCGTTGTCGTACGCTTCACCCACAAACAGGCTGCCCTCGAAAATATGTGCGCCGTCGTTCGGCAGTGCCGGAATCGTCAGGTCAAACTTCAGGTTGTTGCCCGCACCGACAAAAGACTGCGAGTAAGTGCAATTTGTGCCGTCATAGGTACCCTGGATCCGCTGGCCGCCCGTATTTACATAGGACGCGCAGATATCGTTCGTGCTGCCGTCACCGCCGGTGTTGGTCGTGTTGTTACTGTCGGTGACGGTTGTGGACGGTTGAATGTTTATGTCACCACTTCCGCAGCCGACAAGAGTCACGCCGGCAGCGACGACAGAAAACAGCAAATTGCGATTCATCAGAATTCTCCAGCCTTACATGTTGAGTTCGAAGGGCGCCAGCAGCGCTTTAAAGTGTCGAGATTAAGTTGTGCTTGTGAGGGCCTGTCCAGGCCAACGGTTGTCGTTGCAAGGTAGTCCTGAAATCCGGACATCATGCGATGTTGTTCCGGGTGCGCCTGCACAGCTACGTCCACCGCTTTAGTTGACAGCCGTTTCAACACTGGTGAGTGCGACTGGAAACGGCATTCTTCGAAGTGCATATGGCGGACAGTTCAGAAGTTGTTTTCTTCTTGCGTTGATGCAATTCGGGATACGGTCGACCTTCACTCGGCGTTGCCCCGTATTGCGGGAATGGCGCTACTAGACCACAGCGCTCTTACAGGCTTGTGACGTTTGTATTGCAGAATTGTGACGCGCGGGACCGGCGCGCCGGCCGACTTGCCTCCTGTGCCGATCGCCTATACCGTTAACGGCCAACCAAAGGGCATCTGTAAGCGCGCGGCGGGGAATATCCGGAGCGGACGAAGAAACCGGGTCGCCTGGCGCCACTCGGGACGCGCGACACTGCCGAAACAGCCCGGTTGCCGGATACATATCCGGCAAAGGCTTACACTGGCGCTGGCAGTGCTTTAAACTAACGCGATCCCCGACCTACTCCGTAACCCAAGGAATCTGACTTTGCAACGGCGCAACGGACATCCCGTATTGATAAGCCGGCCGCAACAGGCCATCTCGTTTCTGCGCGAATTTCTCGAACGACCAAAGCAGGTTGCCTCTGTAATACCCAGCTCACGCTTTATGGAGCGGCGCATTACCCGTAATGCCGATCTTGAGAATTGCGAACTGGTCGTCGAACTTGGGCCGGGTACCGGCGGCACGACCCGCGAGGTGCTTGCTGCACTTCCACCTCAAGCCAGGCTGCTCGCGATTGATATCAACAGCGGCTTTTGCGAATTGTTAACGCGTTCGATCGACGACCCGAGATTAATAGTGCACCAGGGCTGTGCCGCCGAAATTCCGCAGGCACTGGCGCAGTACGACCTGGGCGCTCCCGATGTCGTACTGTCGGGCATTCCGTTTTCGATGATGCCCGAAGATCTCAACCTCGCAATCCTGCGCTCGGTGCGCGAAAGCCTCAGGCCCGGTGGCCGCTTTATCGCTTATCAGTTTCGCGATGTCGTCCATACGCTGGGCAAGCAGGTTTTCGGCCCCGCCTCAGTGCAGTTCGAACTGATGAACCTGCCGCCTATGCGCGTCTATCGCTGGGACGTGCCGGCCGAGCCCCTGCCCGCCGACTAGTTGCCGGCGCGGTGACGCCGGCCGTCACGACCAGTACCAGTCATTAAACAACAGCCGCTTCGTTTGCCGCGCGATGCTGCGGCGCGTGGCCGGGTACCAGGCAAGTTCGCGACCCGCGCCGTCCGGGGACCGGGCTGATCGCGCACGGGCACCGCGCAGGCCGGCGTCCTTTGCGCGTTGACCGACCGGATGGCAGCGCTGGTGCGGAACCGGCCTGCCGCGCGCATCCAGCGGATAGCTTTTCGGCAGCCCCGCAGCCGCGATGCCTTCCGGCGTATGCGCATCGCAGACCTGTTGTGACCTTGGCAGCCGCGCACCAATAAGTACCGGCCCGTTATCGGCGCGAAGATCCTCGGGTTCATACGGCCACCCGGCAATAAACGCCCGCAGGTTCAGGCGTGCCGTAACACGGTCTTCATTCAGGTATAAAGTGTCAAAACTGGCCGGAGGGTTCCAGCGGCCGCCGCGCTCGCGTGCAAAGCCCGGATCCAGCGGGTTCGACCAACCCGGGTCGGCAATGCGCCACCAGGTCCAGACGTCCGGCAGCAATTCGGCAACCAGTGCGGATGGGGTCAAGCGCCTTGCGCCTTCTCGAAGCGGAACATCGCGCGGCAAGTCTCCAATACAGCACCCGTGTCACCGGTTTCCAGAACACCAAGCAGCGAACGTCCGTCCAGCGCGGAGACCGGGCGCCGAACGACAGCGGGGATCCGGTCCCGTTTTAAAAAATGCACGAGGAGATCAGTGGCCGCGGCGAGGTCCGCAATGGCCCGCGCACGCTCGGCCGGGGCGCCACGGTCGAGCCACTTGCCGAACGCCTGCCGGCTGACCCCGAACAGCCGGGCGGCTTCTGACTGACTGAGACCCCAGGCACCAAGAATCCGCGACAGCGACTGGGCCGCCCGGTACCGGTCGAGATGTTCGGCGAAACGGTCGAGCCACTCACGCTCGCCGTGGCCAGCCGCCACGAGCTGCGCGGCCGCCTCGCGAGGATCAAGGTCGGTGACGGTATCAAGCTTCAGTGCGTGTCTCGCTGGCATGGTGTTACGCTAGACCTGCCGCAACCTTTTGTCAACCTCTCGCACCACCCCCTCGGCCATCCGGCGCCCGACCAGGTTCCGGCGAATGCAGTGCAGCCGGGCACTGCCGTCTGCAGGGACGCGGATTTTTGATTATGTCAAATAGATGGATCCAATTGCTCCTCGACCCGTGTAGCCTCGGTACGAACACTGAATTCGCCCGCGGTCCGCCACGGCGACCTGTCCGGAAAGTTTCACGCAACAAGGGAGCACGTCAGATGAACTGCATTCGCACCTGCCTGTTACCGGCGGCCCTCGTCGCCATCCTGGCTACCGGTTGTAGCAGCAGCGGCGACGGGGAAGCCCAGGACGACGGGACCGGTTCCATTTCAATCGGCATTACAGACGCGCCGGTCGATGACGCGGCGGCCGTTGTTGTCGCGATGACCGAATTCGAATTCAAGCCCGTTGATGAAGACGAACCGCCGTTTCGGGTTGACGTCGAAGGCTCGCCCCGCCAGTTGAACCTGATCGATTTCACCAATGGTGCATCAGCAGTGATCATTGACGGCGAGGAAGTGCCCGCAGGCGATTACGAATGGATGCGCATCTATTTCGACGAAGATCTCTCGTACGTGCAACTCGAGTCCGATGGCGCTACCTACCCACTTTTCATACCGAGCGGCGCGCAAACCGGCTACAAGCTGGTCAACGGCTTTACCGTGCCGCTGAATGACAGCGTTACCTACATGATTGATTTCGATGTCCGGAAGTCACTGATTGAACCGCCCGGACTGGGTATGGGTGGCGAGCGAACCTTCCTGCTCAAGCCCGCCGCCAGGCTCATGAACGTCGAGGATACCGGTGCGGTATCCGGCACCGTGGCGATTGATCTTGTGGACATCAACAATGAGCGCTGCCTATCTGCCGAGCCGGATGCACTCACCGGTAACGCGGTTTATGCATACGAGGGTGCCGATGCCGAGATCGACGATGTTGCCGAGGAAGACACCGACGGCCGCGGCGGTCCGCTGACGAGCGACGTCGTCACATTGAACGACGATACCGGCGAGTACGAGTATCACCTCATGTACATGCTGCCGGGCTCGTATACGCTGGCCTTTACGTGCTCGGGCATGGCTGACGGTGCAACGGATGACGACTACCCGACGCCGTCGGACAGCGGTTTCGATTTCGATGCAATGATCAACGTCGACGTCGTCAGCCAGGACACGAAAATCTGCAACATTCCGGGCGACGAACAGCAAACCGATCCCTGCTGATATACAACTCCGTCATCACGAGCCGCGCTGTCATCGCGAGGAGCGCAGCGACGTGGCGACCTTGTAAAGCCGCTGCCAACCGGAACGAGGTCGCCACGCCGCTGCGCGGCTCGCGATGACAGCGCGGCTCGCGATGACAGCGCGGTTCGCGATAACCCCGGCATTCGCTGATCGACCCGCTGCGGTCAAGATCGTAGAATCGGGCGCACCCGGTAAACAAAATGCGGTGCCGCCATTCCATGCATCTCTCGGTAATCATTTCGACCTACAACTCGCCGGAGTGGCTCGAAAAGGTCCTGTGGGGCTACGAACAACAGACTTACCGGCGCTTTGAAATCGTCATTGCCGACGACGGTTCGGATGAGCGCACTCGTGCGTTAATCGATCGCATGCGTACCGAACTGGCTGTTCCGATAACGCATGCCTGGCAGGAAGACCGCGGCTTCAGGAAGTGCCGTATCCTGAACAAGGCAGTCCTGCAATCGAGCCATGACTATATCGTCTTCACGGACGGTGACTGCATCCCCAGAAACGACTTTCTCGCGGTACACGCGGGGGCGGCCGAGCCTGGATACTACCTGTCGGGCAGCTACTTCAAGTTACCGATGTCGACCAGCAATGCGATTACGAAGGACGACATAGTCAGCGGCCGGTGTTTCGATGTGCGCTGGCTGCGCCGGCACGGTCTCGGCCGGTCCCGTAAAAACATAAAGATCTCCGCCGGACCGCGCAGCGCGCGCTGGCTCAACCGCCTGACCACCGCCAAATGTAATTTCAAAGGCTCAAACGCTTCGGCCTGGAAAAACGACATCCTCGCGGTCAACGGTTTCGATGAACGAATGCCCTGGGGTGGCGAAGACCGTGAATTCGGTGTACGCCTCATTAATCAAGGCATCCGGCCCAGGCACGTACGCTACGATGCGATCGTCATTCACCTCGATCATGCCCGCGGTTATGTCGACCCGGAGCGGGTCAAGTCGAATCGTGCGCTGCGTCTGTATAACCAGAAGCATGGGGTGCGCTGGACCGACTCCGGGATTTCCGGCCTGACAAGTCAGGACGCGCAGGCCCCAGGCACGGATCGATCTGGCGCGGATTAATCATGAATGTTTGACTTGGTGGTAAGCGAAGGCGCACCCCGGGGAGGGCTTTTCAGGGACGCTGTGAAAACATCCCTGTACGCTCTGTGCCGGACGTCCCTGTCCGGCACAGCCCTGAAAAGCCCTCCCCGGGGCACACCTCCGCTCCTGCCTTCGTCGCGTTCATGATTAATCCGCGCCAGATCCATCCGCGCCGGCAGTTTCATCACACGCCATTGTGGACTTTCATTGACGCACTGGGAAAAGGCGTCTCAGTTTCAGTTCGATACTATTGAGCGTCTTGAGCAATCGCCGGCCCTGCAATGGGTGGTAAATCCAGGGCTCGGGCACCGTACCGTTCGTGACGCTGAGAAAATCCTCCGCGTACGGCAGTACCGCTGCGTCCCGATCGACAAACGCCTTCGTTTCTTCTGCCGACATTTCACGAAGCGGGTAAAAGCCCGAACGGCTTGATCGCTCCGCGTGGCGCAGCGCAAACGTGCGGGTCTTGCCGCGGTAGGCGGGCGCCAGCGGAAGCCACGCGGCAAAAGGGTTCTTCAGGTATACGATCTGGTTGAGCATTTCGCGCGCCTGGCGCTCGTTGCTGGACTCGCGGGGCAGGAACGTCCAGTTGACGGCACGCAGCTTGTCGACACTGGCGATCAGCACGTCGGAATACCAGGCGCCGGCACTGCTGGCCAGCCGGTCGACATGGTACCCGGGACTGTCGGGGGCGGTGCGCGTTAATGGTCCGTCGGTTGCCCGGTTGCAGCCTTTCAGGAACGTGGGTTGCAGCAAGCCTGCGTCGGGCGCTGCTACAAGGTGGCCGCGCAGTGACGCTATTTCCGCGGCCGACACGGGACGTACGACCTGCATGTCGTCCTGCAAAAAGCACACGATGCTGCCGGGCCGCTGGCGTTCGAATGCCGCCTGCATGTTTGCATAAAGTCCGCCGTGCTTGGACGAGGCTGCATCCGCCGCATCCGGGCGGACAACAGTATGCCGGTCCGCGATCGCTGCAAGCACGTCCCTTGTCACCGGATCGTCACTGTTGTCATCAAAGACCGTGAGCGAGCATCCCGGAAGGCAACGCTCGATGGACGCAACGCAGTTTCGCAGGAATTCTCCCCGGTTGAAGGAGAACACACAGATATCCATGACTGTATTATTTTCCCTTTAGCCGCGACTCGATACGACGGATCACACTACGAACCCGGGAGCGAAACGTCCCGCCCGTGTAGCGCCCCTTGGCGACATGCCGGATCCGGTACACGCCCGGAATGTCGAGCGGTGTGCCTTGTGTACGCAGGAGCCAGCGGAAGGCACGATCTTCCCGGGCTTTTTGCCAGGTTGCCGCGGGCTGCTGGTAATACTTGAGGCTATTGCAGTAACCGCATGCGCGTGCGACATCGCCATGGGTAATCTGCAGTGGGCCTGTCGCACGGGTACGTGTCTGCTCAAAAAATTCTGACGTATCGATATCCATGATTTGCGGGTCAGCAGGATCCGCACCAAGCATCGGATGGGTTTCCGGCAAAAGCGACGTGCACTTTTCGATCCGCGGATACACGAGTGCATCACGGCGGCCTTGCACTGCATCGCACAGCCTATCGAGGCAGCCATCACGGAACATCAGGTCGCAGTCCGTAAACCAGATCCAGTCCGCCCTGGTGCCGAGCGCTGCGTCGTTTCTGCCGATGGCCCGGCGAAACAGCGCTTCCTTCGGCATGTCCCGCCAGTTCCAGTGCAGACCCGGTACGTCGATGCGGCCAAACCAGGCCAACAGGTCCGCCGTCCGGCGGTCTTCACTGCTGTAATAAACCGTCATCGTAACGGTGACTTCCTGCGGTGGAAACTTTACGAGAGAGCTTAACTGGTAGACGAGAAGATGCGGGTACTGCCAGCAATGACTGACGATTTCAAGACTTAAGTTGCCCGTGCGTGCAGCCCGTGCTTCCAGAGCAGGCAGGCCGGGCTCAAACCAGCGTGCCGGTACCCAGCCACCCGCCGCAAAGCGCAGGAACCGTCCAACCACGACGTCAGTCCATCTGGGTTCTGGTACCGGGTAGTCGGCCATGATCGGTTACGGAAACTGCGCTCCTGTTGGTGCGGGATTTTTGCCCGGATATTTCATGAATCAATGGCACTTGCTGTAGGTCCGCACCGGTACCCCCTGCGGGGGGTCCTTTGGGGGAATGGCTCCCTTCGGTCCGCTTTATTTCCCCCAAACGACCCCCCGCAGGGGGTACCGGTGCTCGTCACAGTCCGCCAACTGCCCAGGTTTAAGTGCCATCGAGTCTTGAAATTCCCGGACAGTGTACCCTGCCGCAAATTGCGGGGGGCATATGGTCAAAGGTCCGGCACGGCATCAAGGGAAAGGTCGTGCCCCTGTCGCATTCGCCACACCGCCCATGGTATTAATGGCCGAATGATGGCAACGCCGGGAGCACTCGTGGAGCGGCAACGGTTGATATGAGATCCAGGGCCGAACT
>CAZLNH010000387.1:0-10010 GCA_964560775.1 uncultured Woeseiaceae bacterium
AAATTCGCACGTCCGTGCGCGGCATCGCCGTCTTGATCGGGTTCCCGGAGTACGTTGACGGTGCCATATACAACGCGTGTGCTGTATACAAGGATGGTCAGCGCATCGCGCGCTATCGCAAGCAACTGCTGCCGAACTACAGCGTTTTCGACGAGGAGCGTTACTTCCGGGCGGGTACAGAGGCGGCCGTATTCAAGATGAACGGCATCCGTATCGGCCTGATGATCTGCGAGGACCTGTGGAAACCGGCACCGGCCGCGCGCAGCCGCGCCGCCGGAGCGGAAGTCATACTGACGATTAACGGCTCGCCCTACGAAATCAACAGCCAGAAAAAACGCGAACAGGTGGTTCACGACCGGTTGCGCGAAATCGGCATACCGGCCGTTTACCTGAACATGGTAGGCGGGCAGGACGAACTGGTGTTCGACGGCGGCTCGTTCGTTATGGAAGCCGACGGCAAGCTCCTGTTCCGAGCCCCGCCGTTTCGTGAGGGCCTGCACAAACTGGTCTTGCGCGCCAATGCCGCCGGAGTCACGCCGGTCGCGGATGACATCGTACCGCTGCTCGAAAAGGAACAGAGTGTTTACGAGGCGCTGGTGTGCGGTACCCGTGATTACGTCAACAAACATGGCTTTCCCGGTGTGGTGATCGGTTTGTCCGGCGGCATCGATTCCGCATTGATACTGGCGATTGCAACGGATGCCCTGGGTGCCGACCGCGTACGAACCGTAATGATGCCGTTTCGCTACACCAGCACGATGAGCCAGGAAGACGCGTCGGCCCAGGCGGCATTGCTTGGCGTGCAGTACGACGTGATCCCGATCGAACCGATCTATGCCGCCACGGTAAAGCAGTTGCAGCCGATATTCGCCGGCCGGAAAGAAGACGTAACGGAAGAAAATATCCAGGCCCGCTGCCGAGGCCTGCTGCTGATGGCCATTTCGAACAAGACCGGTCGCATGTTGCTGACAACGGGTAACAAAAGCGAAATGGCGGTCGGTTACGCGACGCTGTACGGCGACATGAATGGTGGATTCGGTCCGATCAAGGACTGCAGCAAGTCACTGGTCTACCGGCTGGCGCGCTACCGGAATTCGGTCAGCCCGGTCATTCCGGAGCGTGTTATCGCGAGGCCGCCGTCTGCGGAGCTAAGGCCCAACCAGAAAGACTCGGACACACTCCCGGATTACAGCATTCTCGATGCGATACTCGAGGCGCTGATCGAGGAAGACCTGTCAGTCGATGAAATCACGGCGCGCGGCTATGATCGCGCTGTCGTCATTCGCGTGCTGGAGATGGTGAAACGCAATGAATACAAGCGCCGCCAGGCCCCGCCCGGCATTCGTATCAGCAGCCGCGCCTTCGGCCGCGACTGGCGCTATCCGATAACGTCAAAGTACACCTTCCCCGAGTAGCCGCCGGACGGCTACTAACTTTCGCTGGGAAAGTTGTGCTCACGGACACGTCGGGCGTCGGCCGCCAGTTCGGACATGCCGAGGCCTTCATAGGCTGCGACAATGATGTCCAGCGATTCCTTGCCGTGCGCGGATCCATTGTAGAGCGCGATGGCGTCTTGCGCGCGATTGAGCGCGGCGACATATGCACCCTGGCGCAGGTAAAAACCTGCGACGTAGTTTTCATACGCCGCGAGGCGGTTTCTAAGGTGGATCATGCGCTGTTCGGAGTCGGCCGCGTACGGACTTGCCGGATAGCGCTCGACGAGGCGCTTCAGCAGTGAGAACGCGAGTGTTGCGTCGCGGGGCGGACGGCTCGACAAGTCCCGCTTGAAGCGGCGCTCGAGAAAGCCGGGTTCTTTTTCATAATAGGAGAGCGCCTTGACGTACAGCGCGTAGTCGTAGCGTTCGTGCGTCGGGTTTTCGCGCATGAACTGGTCCGCGGCGTCGATAGCCTGCTCGGGCCGGGCGGCCTTGTAATAGGCATACATCAGTTCGAGCTGGATCTGCTTCGACAATTCGCTGAACGGGAAGCGCGCCTGCAATGCTTCGAAAATCTGGATTGCCCGCCGGTAATTCTGGTTGCGCATCGCTTGCTGCGCGGTCTCATAAGCCTCGGTGATGTTGTTGATCAGCGAATCCTGCTCGTCATTGCCGGCGCAGCCCGCGATGAATATCGATAGCAGTAGTGCAACGGCCAGTGCGAGGATGCGGCCGCGGTAGCCGCCGGGCATGGTTATCTCAGTTCCGCTGGAGTTCATGATGTGCCTGTGTTTCCAATGAATGACCGGCCGGGCAGGAATGCATGTGCATTGGCCAAACGGGCCGCCGAAAAAAACCGCTTAAACAGCGGTCCGGGCGGCGAGTATACCGTAAACCCGGAGACATCCGGGTAAACTCCCTGCCTGCCGGTCAGATCCGAGGTCCAATGAACGCTACCCGACAGACAGTGACGATCCCTGACGAATCGGCCGGTTTGCGGTTGGACCTTGCGCTCGCGCGAATGTTTCCCGATTACTCGCGCAGCCGGCTCAAGGGCTGGCTGCAGCAAGGCCATATCACGGTCGACGGCGAGTCGTGGCGGCCGCGGGACGTCGTCCGGGGCGGCGAGACGATCGTGCTGGAACCGCAGGCTGAAATCGCCGTCAGCAGTCGCCCGGAGGCCATCGACCTCGATCTCGTGTATGAGGACGACCATATGCTGGTCATCAACAAGCCGGCCGGTCTGGTCGTGCACCCCGGTGCCGGCAATCTGCGCGGGACACTGATGAATGGCCTGTTGCACCGGGCCCCTGAGCTCGCGGAGCTGCCACGTGCAGGCATCATTCATCGCCTCGACAAGGACACGAGCGGGTTGATGCTCGTCGCGCGCTCGATACCGGCCCATACCCGGCTGACTCAAATGCTGGCAGCGCGCGAAATCTCGCGGCATTACGAGGCGGTTTGTCATGGCGTCCTGACGGCTGGCGGTACGATTGATGCGCCGATCCGGCGCCACCCGGTCGATCGGCTGCGCATGGCTGTGCACGATGACGGCAAACCGGCGGTCACCCACTATACGGTGCGCCAGCGCTATGCGGCGCACAGTCACGTGGACGTCCGCCTCGAATCCGGCCGCACGCACCAGATACGTGTGCATTTTGCATGGCGCCGGCACCCGCTGGCCGGTGACCCGGTCTATGGCGGCCGGCTGGCAATACCCGCCGGTGCCGACGACGAACTGGCTGCATTCCTGCGCGGCTTTCGCCGCCAGGCGCTGTGCGCGACCCGGCTCGCGCTCGCACATCCGGTCAGCGCCGAGCCGCTCGACTTCGCCGTCGAGCCGCCACGGGACTTCCGTGAATTGTTGCGCCTGCTGGCGGCGCATGCGGCTTCTGTACGGACGGCACGATGACGGACTGGCTGTGCGCGGACTGGCCGGCGCCCGCCGGGATCGTCGCCGGCACCACGTACCGATACGGCGGCGTCAGTGATGGTCCGTGGCGGTCGTTCAACCTTGGCGCGCATGTTGGCGACAGCAATACGGCCGTCCGCGAGAACCGGCGCCGTTTCCGTGAACAGTGCGGCCTGCCGGATGATCCCCGCTGGCTGCAACAGGTGCACGGGGTAACCGTGGTTGCCGATCCCGCCGCAGGTGCTGCGCCTCTCGCCGATGCCGTCGTAACCCGAGCAACGGGTTTCGTCTGCGCCGTGCTGACTGCCGACTGCCTGCCGGTTGCTTTGACCACGCGGGATGGCGAGGCGCTCGGTCTCGCCCATGCCGGCTGGCGGGGACTCGTGGCCGGCGTACTGGAGCGGACCGTCGCCGCACTCGATTCGCCGCCGGGCGACATGCTCGCCTGGTTCGGACCCGCGATCTCGCAGCCGGCCTTCGAGGTTGGCGATGAGGTGCGGGACCAGTTCCTGGCGCTCGACGTATCTGCCGAAGGCTGCTTCGCGCAGAATCCGGCCGGACGCTGGCAGGCCGACCTGTACGGGCTGGCGCGGCTGCGGCTTGCGGCAGTCGGCGTCAAGGACGTTCACGGCGGCGGCCGCTGCACTTTCGGCGAGCCGGATGCGTTCTTTTCCTACCGCCGTGACGGACAGTGCGGCCGGATGGCGACGTTCATCTACCGGCGTTGACGTCGCGGCGGCAATCCCCATCGTCGCGAGGCGCGCAGCGCCGTGGCGATCTCGCAACGATTACCTCTCTGCCAGATCAACGAGATTGCCACGCCCTTCGGGCTCGCAAAGACGGGAAAAAGCGTGCCCGAATCCTGCACTTGCGCTTGAAATGCGTGCAGATGGCGCAATCTTGATACCCATTACCCCGGTTCATCGAACGGAACCCGACAATGCGAATGGACAAACTGACAAGCAAATTCCAGATGGCGCTGGCGGACGCCCAATCGCTTGCCGTCGGCCAGGACCACCAGTTCATAGAGCCCGTGCATGTCATGATCGCGCTGCTGGACCAGCAGGGCAGCGCCGTGCGCGGCCTGCTGACCAAATCCGGTACCAACGTCAACCTGTTGCGCTCGCAGCTCGGTGATGCCCTGGACCGCTTGCCCAAGGTGGAGGGCTCTGGCGGCGATGTGCACGTCGGCAATGACCTGAGCAAACTCCTCAACCTGTCCGACAAACTCGCACAGAAGCGCAACGACCAGTACATCTCGAGCGAGCTGTTCGTGCTGGCGGCACTCGATGACAAGTCGCCGCTTGCGTCAGTCCTGAAACAGGCCGGCGCGATTCGCGGCGCTGTGGAGAAGTCCATTGATGAGCTCCGCGGCGGCCAGCAGGTCAACGATCCGAATGCCGAGGACTCGCGCCAGGCACTGGAAAAATACACGATCGATCTCACCGAACGTGCCGAACAGGGCAAGCTCGATCCGATCATCGGCCGCGACGAGGAAATTCGCCGCACGATCCAGATCCTGCAACGTCGCACGAAGAACAATCCGGTGCTTATCGGCGAGCCCGGCGTCGGCAAGACGGCGATCATCGAGGGCCTGGCGCAGCGCATCGTCAACAACGAGATTCCGGAAGGGCTGCGTGGCAAGCGCATTCTCTCACTCGACATGGGTTCACTGATCGCCGGCGCCAAGTTCCGCGGTGAATTCGAGGAGCGCCTGAAAGGGGTGCTGAATGATCTCGCCAAGCAGGAAGGGCAGATCATCCTGTTCATCGATGAACTGCATACCGTGGTCGGTGCCGGCAAGGCCGAAGGCTCAATGGACGCCGGCAACATGCTGAAGCCGGCACTGGCGCGCGGCGAACTGCATTGCGTCGGTGCGACGACGCTTGATGAATACCGCAAGTACATCGAGAAGGATGCCGCGCTCGAACGCCGTTTCCAGAAAGTGCTGGTCAACGAACCGACCGTCGAAGATACGATCGCAATCCTGCGTGGCCTGAAAGAGCGCTACGAAGTACACCATGGTGTAGAGATCACCGACCCGGCAATTGTCGCTGCCGCGACACTGTCGCACCGATACATAACGGACCGCCAGCTTCCCGACAAGGCGATCGACCTGATCGACGAGGCGGCGTCACGCATCCGTATCGAGATTGATTCCAAGCCGGAGGCGATGGACCGTCTCGAGCGCCGCATCATACAGCTCAAGATAGAGCGCGAAGCGCTGAAAAAAGAAACTGACGAAGCGTCACGCAAGCGGCTCGATGACATCGAGTCGCAGCTCGAGGACCTCGAGCGCCAGTTTGCCGACCTCGAGGAAGTCTGGAAGTCTGAGAAAGCGGCGATGCAGGGCGCGGCTCACATCAAGGAGGAGCTGGAACGCGCCCGCCTCGAGCTTGATACCGCGCACCGTGCCGGCGACCTGACGCGCATGTCGGAGCTGCAGTACGGTCGCATCCCGGAACTTGAGAAGCAGCTGAAAGATGCCGTGCAGGCGGAGTCCGTCGAAACGACTCTGTTGCGCAACAATGTGACGGACGAAGAGGTGGCAGAAATCGTGTCACGCTGGACCGGCATTCCCGTGTCGAAAATGCTCGAGGGCGAGAAGGAGAAGCTGCTGCAGATGGAAGACGCGATCCAGCAGCGGGTTGTCGGGCAGCAGGAGGCGGTTACCGCCGTCGCGAACGCAATCCGGCGCTCCAGGGCCGGCCTGTCCGACCCGAGACGACCCATCGGCTCCTTCATGTTCCTCGGCCCTACCGGTGTCGGCAAAACCGAGCTGACCAAGGCGCTTGCCAATTTCCTGTTTGATACCGATGACGCGATGGTGCGTATCGACATGTCCGAGTTCATGGAAAAACACTCCGTGGCACGATTGATCGGCGCACCGCCGGGTTATGTCGGCTATGAAGAAGGCGGTTACCTGACGGAAGCGGTGCGCCGCCGGCCTTACTCGGTCATCCTGCTCGACGAAGTTGAAAAGGCGCACCCCGATGTGTTCAACGTGCTGCTGCAGGTGCTTGATGACGGCCGCCTGACTGACGGGCAGGGCCGTACCGTGGATTTCCGCAACACGGTTATTGTCATGACGTCCAACCTCGGTTCACAGATGATCCAGGAGCTGTCGGGCGAGCAGAACTACGAACAAATGAAAACGGAAGTCATGCAGATTGTCGGCCAGCACTTCCGCCCGGAGTTCATCAACCGCGTTGACGATGTCGTCGTATTCCACCCGCTGAGCCGCGAGCATATCCGGCGCATTGTCGACATCCAGCTTGGTTACCTGCACCAGCGCCTTGCCGACCGCGACATGAGCATCACACTGACGGATGCTGCGCGCGACAGGCTGGCGGAAGCCGGCTTCGATCCGGTGTATGGCGCGCGGCCACTGCGGCGGGCGATACAGCAACAGGTCGAGAATCCGCTCGCGCAGAAGATCCTCGAAGGACGCTTCAAACCCGGTGATACGATCCGGATCGGCGTCGAAGGCGATCTGCTGGAGTTCCGGAACGCGGCGTGATCACACTATAATCAAACCCGCCGGCGCCGATGTGCCGGCATTCTTTGTCAGGGAGACCATGTCGCATGCCCATTTACGAATACGCATGCAAGGAATGCAGCCATGCGATGACAGCGCTGCAAAAGTTGAACGACGAGCCGCTTGTCGATTGCCCGGAATGTGGCAAGCCGGCACTGAAGCGGCTGATATCCGCGCCCCGGTTCCGCCTGAAGGGCGCTGGCTGGTATGAGACGGATTTCAAGAAAGACAACCAGCGCAACGTGCTGAAGTCGGACAGCGAGCCGGAAAAGAGCTCAGGCGACGGCAAGAAGGAGTCGCCTGGCGACAAGGACAAGGCCGCGGGTGACAAGGACAAGTCGTCGGACGACAAGGCCCAGGACAAAAAGAAGCCGGAAGTGAAGCCGGCCGCCAAAGCAGCGGACAGCGGCTCGGGCACCTGATCCGGCCGCTGCAGGGATGCGCGGTTAAGGGCGCTCGCCGTTCCGTTGTTGCAGGACGAACGGCCACTTCGCATAACGCCTGGCATGCCACCAAGGAACGGTGAAAACACTGGAGTTGCAGGATCCCGGAGCCTTGCAGACCGCGGCACCACACCGTAACATTCCGCCTCTTTTTCCCGGAACAAATCCATGCGTAGCCACTATTGCGGACAGGTCAACGAGACCCTGATCGGTCAGGATGTCACGGTGACCGGCTGGGTACACCGCCGCCGCGATCACGGTGGCGTGATATTTATCGACCTGCGCGACCGGGAAGGGGTATTGCAAGTCGTGTTCGATCCGGATCACCCGGAGATGTTCGCCGATGCCGAGCGGCTGCGCAGTGAATATGTACTGGCAGTCACCGGCGTCGTCCGTGAGCGCCCGGAAGGCACTATCAACCCGAACATGGCAACCGGCCAGGTCGAGTTGTACGCGGCAAAACTGACGACGTTGAATGCCTCGGCGACGCCGCCTTTTCATCACGACGAGCACACGAACGAAGAACTGCGGCTGAAGTACCGCTACCTTGACCTTCGCCGTGAGCCGATGCTGCGCAACCTGCGCCTGCGTCACCGCGTGACACGGGCACTCAGGGATTTTCTCGACGACGCCGGCTTCATCGACGTCGAAACGCCAATGCTGACGCGGGCGACACCGGAGGGCGCGCGCGACTACATCGTGCCGAGCCGGACGCACGCCGGAAAGTTTTTCGCGCTGCCGCAATCGCCGCAGATCTTCAAGCAGTTGCTGATGATGTCGGGTCTTGATCGCTACTACCAGATCGTGCGCTGTTTCCGTGACGAAGACCTGCGTGCGGACCGCCAGCCGGAATTTACGCAGCTCGATATCGAGATGAGCTTCGTCGATGAGGATGCGGTTACGGCAACGATGGAGAAACTGGTCCGGCACCTGTTCAAGCAAGTAATGGATACGGATCTGCCGTCACCGTTCCCGCGCATGACGTACGCCGAGGCAATGCTGCGTTACGGCTCGGACAAGCCGGACCTGCGCATACCGCTGGAGCTGGTCGAGGTCTCGGACCTGATGCGGTCGGTCGACTTCAAGGTCTTTGCCGGACCGGCAAACGATGACGAAGGCCGAGTCGCAGCGCTGAAAGTGCCGGGCGGCGGCGAACTGAGCCGCAAGGAGATTGACGACTACACCAACTATGTCGGACGCTACGGTGCGAAGGGCCTGGCATACGTCAAGGTTAATGACGCAGCGTCTGGTCGCGACGGACTGCAATCACCGATATTGAAATTCCTGCCCGATGACGCGGTCGACGGCATTCTCGCCCGGACGGGCGCAAAAAGCGGCGACCTGATTTTCTTCGGCGCGGACAAATCTCGCGTCGTCAACGACGCGCTGGGCGCATTGCGTGTCAAGCTGGGTATCGACCGCGGCCTGGTCGCTGACGAATGGCGGCCGCTTTGGGTCATCGATTTCCCGATGTTCGAGAAGGACCGGCAAACCGGCCGCTGGACATCGCTGCACCATCCATTTACCGCGCCGGGCACGAATGATCCCGCTGCACTGCGGGCGGACCCGGGCAAAGTACTTTCGCGCGCCTACGACATGGTGCTGAACGGTTCCGAAATCGGTGGCGGCTCGATACGTATTCACGACCAGGCCATGCAGTCGGCCGTGTTCGACCTGCTGTCGATCAGCGAAGAGGAGGCCGAGGAAAAGTTCGGCTTCCTGCTGCGTGCGCTCGAGTTCGGTTGCCCGCCGCATGGCGGCATTGCGTTCGGACTCGACCGCATGGTCATGCTGATGGCGGGCGCCGACAGCATCCGGGACGTTATCGCATTCCCGAAAACGCAAACGGCGCACTGCCCGCTGACCGACGCGCCCGGCCTGGTGTCGGCCGAGCAACTGAAGGAAGCGGGCATCCGGCTGCGCAAGGCGCAAATAGAGTAACGCCGGCGTGGCGCAGACTCCTGACCGAGTTGCAATGCGGCGGCAGGCGTGCACCCGGTGAATACCCGGTCGGCCATCCTGCTGCACGGCATCTGGATGCCGTCCGCTGAACTACTGCTGTTCCGGCGCTGGCTCGATAGCGAGTACCAATTTGAATCCCGGCTGTTCGGCTATCCATCGGTGGCCGCGACACTTGATGAGAATGCCGACCGGCTGCATGCGTATCTTGAGCAAGAGGGTCTCCTGGAGACGCATCTTGTAGGCCATAGTCTCGGCGGCGTCGTAGCATTGAGGATGCTGTCGCGGTATCCGGCCGCGGCGAACGGCCGGGTCGTTTGCCTCGGTTCGCCTTTGTCCGGCTCGCGGGCGGCAGCGTTCCTCGACAGCCGCAAGTGGGGCCGCACGATCATCGGCCGCAGCCTGCCGCAGCTTGTTGCGGATCAG
The DNA here is from genome assembly GCA_964560775.1 of uncultured Woeseiaceae bacterium. Taxonomy (GTDB): domain Bacteria; phylum Pseudomonadota; class Gammaproteobacteria; order Steroidobacterales; family Woeseiaceae; genus Woeseia. Next base: position 9,715 of record CAZLNH010000387.1, read on the forward strand.
CCTGCCAGTGACTGGGCGCTCGCCGTCGCGAAGCGACGCGAGATTGGTATTATCGCCGGTACGAAGCCGGTCGGTCTCGGCCGCCTCCTGGCCCGATTCGATGGTCCGAACGACGGCACAGTCGCCGTGTCGGAGACGATGCTTGACGGCGCCCGCGATCACCTGTGCATGCCAGTCAACCACACCGGGATGGTGCTGTCGAAGGATGTCGCGAGGCAAACCGCCGCGTTCCTGACCCACGGTGAATTCCTGCGCGACACCTGACCCGTCATCGCGAGGAGCGCAGCGACGTGGCG
>CAZLNH010000388.1:0-11992 GCA_964560775.1 uncultured Woeseiaceae bacterium
CTTGCGGGGCGGAGCGGAAATACCCCGGCCAAATTAAGGCCGGCAAGAGTACGCGGGGCCACTTTTGCTGTCAACAGAATGACTTCGGTGAATGCACGTGTTGTGCGCGAACACTCTGTGGCGAAGGTGTTATAGACGATATAGACTGGCTGGTCTTGCGGCCCATCGGCCGCGTTTTTCCTGATGAACCGGGGGCCTTAAGGGTGCAGGGCAATTCGACGCTGTGGAATCGCTGCGTGCGCGAGCTCCAGGTCGAGCTGCCGGAGCAGCAGTTCAACACGTGGATCCGTCCGCTGCAGGCAGTTGAATCAGCCGAGTCACTGAAGTTGCTTGCGCCGAACCGTTTCGTCGTCGACTGGCTTGAGGAGCATTACCTCGCTCGCATCAACGAGCTGGTCAGGAACGGCGACGATGCCGTTACCGTGCGGCTTGAAGTCGGCTCCCGCGACCTGGTTGCACCGACAGTTTCCGTACGGCCGGCTGCGCAGAGTGTCGGCCGCGTAGCGCAGGCGTCCCCGGTTGCAAGCCGCCTGAACCCGATCTTTATTTTCGACACTTTTGTCGAAGGCAAGAGCAACCAGCTTGCGCGTGCGGCGGCCACCCAGGTTGGCGAGAACCCTGGCAAGTCCTACAACCCGTTGTTTATATACGGCGGCGTTGGTCTCGGCAAGACGCACCTGATGCAGGCGATCGGCAATGCCATGCTCGCGCGCGATCCGGGCGCGCGCGTCAGTTATGTGCATTCGGAACGATTTGTGGGCGACATGGTAAAAGGCCTGCAGCACAACACGATTTCGGATTTCAAGCGTTCGTACCGGTCGCTCGATGCGCTGTTGATTGATGACATCCAGTTTTTTGCCGGCAAGGAGCGCTCGCAGGAGGAGTTTTTTCACACGTTCAATGCGCTGCTTGAAGGGCAGCGGCAGATCGTGCTGACTTGCGATCGCTACCCGAAGGAAGTATACGGCCTCGAGGAGCGCCTGAAATCGCGGTTCGGCTGGGGCCTGACGGTGTCAATCGAGCCTCCCGAGCTCGAAACGTCAGTCGCAATCCTGATGCAGAAGGCCGAGGCGGAGGGCGTGGTCCTGCCGGAGGAGGTCGCATTTTTTATTGCCAAGCGTATACGGTCCAATGTTCGGGAGCTCGAGGGCGCATTGCGTCGTGTAACGGCGAATTCGCGCTTCACGGGACGCCCGATCAGCCTGGAGTTTGCCAAGGAGGCATTAAGGGACCTGCTGGCGTTGCAGGAGCGCCTGGTCTCTATTGAGAATATCCAGAAGACCGTCGCGGACTATTTCAAACTGCGGGTTGCTGACCTGCTGTCGAAGCGGCGCAGCCGCTCGATTGCACGTCCCCGGCAAATTGCCATGGCGTTGGCGAAGGAATTGACGAATCACAGCCTCCCGGAAATCGGTGATGCTTTCGGTGGGCGCGATCATACGACTGTACTGCATGGCTGCCGACGGATTGCATCGTTGCGGGAAACGGAAAAGCGGGTCGATGAAGATTATTTAAATTTGTTGAGAACCCTGACAGGATGATGTGGATAACCGGTGCATAACGCGAGCCGGAAAAGTTATCCACAGCTAGTGCACCGTCTGCCGGCCACGAGTACAGAGTTTTGGAAGCTACGGTTTTGAGTTTAACCTATTGGTTTACAAAGATAAAAATAAGTTATGCACAGGTGCGGGCTGCCCTAATAATAACTAGTAAAGAACTATTTCCAATATTTATTAACAGGTGGATTTCATGAAGTTGAGCGCGTCTCGTGAGGCATTGCTGAAGCCGTTGCAAGCAGTAATCGGTGTTGTTGAGCGGCGGCAGACCATGCCGATCCTGGCTAACGTATTGCTGGTCGCTCGGTCGGGGCAGCTGTCGGTTACGGCCACGGATCTCGAGGTGGAGCTTGTGGCGAGTGCGGATGTAGAGGTCGAAAACGGGGGTGAGGTCACGGTGCCGGGACGTAAGTTGCTGGATATCTGCCGGGCATTGCCTGAAGGGGCTGAGGTCAGTATCAGCCAGAGCGGGGAGAAGCTTGCGGTGCGCTCGGGTCGCAGCAAGTTCAGCCTGACGACATTGCCGGCAGCGGAATTTCCGGTCGTTGAAGACATCAAGGCGACGCAAAGCGTCGAGGTCCCACAGGATGTGCTGGCGCGGCTACTGGAGAAGACGCATTTTTCCATGGCGCAACAGGACGTGCGGTACTACCTGAACGGCCTTTTGCTCGAAACCGGTAAAAATTACCTGCGCGCGGTGGCAACAGATGGGCACCGGCTGGCTTTAAGCCAGGCAGAAATCAAGGCATCCGGTGCCAACGAGCAGCAGGTGATTGTGCCGCGGAAGGGTGTCCTCGAGCTGCAGCGGCTGCTGGGTGACGAAGGCAGTGTGAATATCGAGCTCGGCACCAACCACGTGCGGATTCAGCTTGAGACGATTCGCTTTACGTCGAAGTTGATTGACGGCCGGTTCCCGGAGTATGAGCGGGTGATCCCGAAGGACACCAGCAACGAGTTGTCAGCAGACCGGCAGGCTTTCCGCAGCGCGTTGCAGCGGACGGCGATCCTGTCCAACGAGAAGTACCGGGGCATTCGCCTTGTAATCAAGGACAGCGGCGTGACGCTGCAGGCACACAATCCGGAGCAGGAGGAAGCCGAAGAGCAACTCGAGGTCGAGTACAGCGGGGAGGACATCGAGATCGGCTTTAACGTCAATTACCTGCTGGATGCCCTGGGCGCCATAGAATCCGGGAACGTGACCCTGTCGGTCGTTGACGGCAACTCGAGTTGCCTGTTGCGGGAGCCGGGCAATGACGACAGTAAGTACGTTGTCATGCCGATGCGTTTGTAGGCCGAAGACGGGCAGTTGCCGCTAACGTATTTTTCCTGCCAGGATTTCCGCTGCCTGCGGCACGCCGAATTGGAAGCGGACCCTCGATTTACCCTGATCCAGGGCGCGAACGCATCGGGGAAGACCAGCCTGTTGGAAGCCGTCGCGTATATCGGGCGAGGGCGGTCATTTCGTAATGCAAGCACTGACAGCCTGGTCCGGCACGGCGCGGAAGAATTTCTGCTGAATGCGCGTGTCGAGCGGGCAGACCATGCCCGTCGCATCGGCGTCCGCAATGGCCGCGGCGGGTTGGAGCTCAGCATAGACGGTGATCGCGGCGGCGGTCTTGCCGAGTTGGCGGCCGCCTTGCCGCTGCAGGTAATCGACCCTGATGTGCACAACCTCGTGGCGGGTGGTCCGGACCAGCGGCGGCGGTATTTTGACTGGGTCGGGTTCCACGTGGAACACGGGTTTCTGGAGCGTTGGCGCCGGTTTCGGCGCGTGCTGAAGCAGCGGAACGCGGCGCTTAAAGACGGGGCGGGCGATCTCGACGCCTGGGACCGGGAGTTTTGCGAAGCCGGCGAGCGGTTGCATGAGAGCCGGGCGCAGACCATGGCGTTGCTGGTGCCGGTGCTGGAAACGGCGGCGGCCGGCTTGCTGGACGAACCCGTGCACTTCGTCTACCAGCGTGGCTGGCGCGCGGAGCTGACGCTATCGGAGGCTCTGCTGGCGAGCCGCGATCGGGAGAGGCAAATGGGCAGTGCGCAGGTAGGACCGCAACGCGCGGAGCTCCGGTTGCGGGTCGAGGAACGGATGGCGCGAAAACTCGTTTCCCGGGGCCAGCAGAAGCTGCTCGCCTGTGCAATGGTGCTCGCGGCGGCGGAAGCAGTCCAGGCGGCGCTGGGACGGCCGCTGCTGCTCTTGATGGACGACCCGGCGGCGGAGCTGGACGCGGCATCGCTGCGGCGGCTGATGCGCCGGGTTGCCACGCTGGAATGCCAGGTGATCGCGACCGCGCTCGTGGCTAACCCGGATGCTTTTCCAGCCGGCCTGTCGCTGTTCCACGTGGAACGCGGCGAGCTGCGCCCGGCGTCCTGAAACCGCGCCCGGCCGCGCTGGCGCGCTCTCCCGGGCACGCCGGAAAACCCTGATTTAACGCTGATTCCGGGGCACCCCGCGGGCGCCAAAATGATACAATGCGCCGGTTGTATTCGAGGAACATTGCATGGCCGACAATCAGGAATATACCTCCAGTAATATCAAGGTCTTAAAGGGCCTGGAGGCCGTCCGCAAGCGGCCGGGAATGTACATCGGCGATACCGATGATGGTACCGGTCTCCACCACATGGTTTTCGAGGTCGTCGATAACTCCATCGACGAAGCGCTGGCTGGCTACTGCAGTGTTGTGACGGTGACCGTCCATGCGGACGAGTCGGTGACGATCACTGACGATGGCCGCGGCGTCCCTGTCGACCATCACCCGGAAGAAGGCCGGTCCGCGGCCGAAGTCATCATGACGGTGCTGCACGCGGGCGGTAAATTCGACGACAACTCCTACAAGGTATCGGGCGGCTTGCACGGCGTCGGCGTGTCCGTCGTCAATGCGCTGTCGGAGCAGCTGATGCTTACGATTCACCGCAATGGCAAGGTGCACCAGCAGGAGTACCGCCATGGCGAGCCGATGGCGCCGCTCGCGATCGTCGGTGATACCGAGAAGACCGGCACGACGATCCGTTTCAAGCCGAGTTCGGGCACGTTCACAAACATCGAATTTCACTACGACATCCTGGCCAAGCGCCTGCGTGAATTGTCTTTCTTGAATTCCGGCGTCCGCATCGAGCTTAACGACGAGCGCTCCGACAAGCGGGACGTGTTCGAATACGAGGGCGGCATCCGCGCTTTTGTCGAGCACCTGAACCGCAACAAGCAACCGATGCATGGCACCGTCATCCACTTCCAGACGAGCCGTGATGCCGTGCAGGTCGAGGCGGCGCTGCAGTGGAACGACAGCTACCAGGAGAACATGTTCTGCTACACGAACACGATCCCGCAGCGCGATGGCGGCACCCACCTCGCCGGTTTCCGCAGCGCCCTGACACGCACGCTGAACAGCTACATCGAAAAGGAAATGTCCGGGCGCAAGGACAAGTTCACACCGACCGGTGACGACGCGCGCGAAGGGCTGACGGCCGTACTGTCGGTCAAGATGCCGGACCCGAAGTTCTCGTCCCAGACCAAGGACAAATTGGTTTCTTCTGAAATTAAGTCCGTCGTTGAGTCCACGATGGCCGAGCGCCTCGAAGACTTCCTGCTCGAGCACCCGCAGGAAGCCAAGGCGATCGTCAGCAAGATCATCGACGCGGCCCGCGCGCGCGAAGCGGCGCGCAAGGCACGCGAAATGACGCGACGCAAGGGAGCCCTCGATATCGCCGGCCTGCCCGGCAAGCTGGCCGACTGCCAGGAAAAGGACCCGGCGCTGTCGGAGCTGTTCCTCGTCGAGGGTGACTCTGCCGGCGGCTCCGCGAAACAGGGACGGGACCGCCGCACGCAAGCCATCCTGCCGCTCAAGGGCAAGATCCTGAACGTCGAAAAAGCGCGTTTCGACAAGATGCTGTCGTCGGTCGAGGTAGGCACGCTGATCACGGCACTGGGCTGCGGCATCGGCCGCGACGACTTCGATCCCGACAAGCTGCGCTATCACCGCATCATCATCATGACGGACGCCGACGTCGACGGCTCGCACATTCGCACCCTGTTGCTGACGTTCTTCTACCGGCAGATGCCGGAACTGATTGAACGCGGCCACATCTACATTGCGCAACCGCCGCTGTACAAGATCAAGAAAGGCAAGCAGGAAGTCTATGTCAAGGACGATGCCGAGCTGACGGCGCACCTGCTGAACTCAGCGCTCGATGGCGCGGCCGTGCACGTAAGCGACACCGCACCGCCGCTGTCCGGCCCGGCGCTCGAGTCGCTGGCGCGCGAGTACATTGCGGTCGAACGCATGATGGAGCGTCTTGCCAACCGCTATGACGAGGCGGTATTGCGGGTGCTGAGCAGCCTGCCGCGCGTTGATGCGACGATCAGCGGCTCGCTCGACGCACTCGAGGCGTGGACCGAACAGCTGTCGGCGGCGCTGCCCAAGGCGGACACCGACCGGGCCGGCAACGGCAAAACCGTGACCTACAGCGCGACACTCGAACGCGGCGACAGCGACGGTGAAGGCGTGCGCGTTGCGGTGCTGAAAGAGCAGCACGGCATCGGCAATACGCGCTATTTCCCGCGTGAGTTTTTTGAAGCCAACGAATACCGGCACCTGATGGCGCTCTCGGACAAGTTGCGCGGCCTGCTTGATAGTACGGCATTCGTCGAGCGGGGCGACAAGCGGCTCGACATTACGGACTTTGGCCAGGCGATCACTTGGCTGATGGAAGAAGGTCGCAAGGGCCAGTCGGTACAGCGTTACAAGGGTCTCGGCGAAATGAATCCGGACCAGCTTTGGGACACGACCGTCAACCCGGAAACGCGGCGGCTATTGCAGGTCAAGATTGATGATGCTGTAAAGGCAGACGAAATCTTCACGACGCTGATGGGAGACCAGGTCGAGCCGCGCCGGGACTTCATCGAGAAGAACGCGCTGATGGTGTCAAACCTCGACGTCTGATTGGTGAGATGTCCGGGCTAGTACCCTGCGCTGATCTCTCGCATCTTGGTTTCGATCCACGTCTGTACCGCAGCGTTTGTCTCCTTCGGCGTACGCTGGCCCGCATCGACGGGCGGCCCGATGCAGAAGCGAATCAATCCGGGCCGCTTGGTCAGCCCCCGCCGCGGCCAGAAATCCCCGGCGTTGTGTGCGACCGGCACAATGAGACAGCCTGCTTCTTTCGCAAGCGCTGCACCGCTGACACCGTACTTTCGGGTCTGCCCGGCCGGCATCCGCGTGCCTTCCGGAAACACCGTTACCCAGGTTCCCTCCGCGAGGCGCTTGCGCCCTTGCTCGATAACCTGGGTCACCGCGGTTCTGCCGGCGCCGCGGTTGATGGCGATCGGTTTCATAGCCGCCAGTCCCCAGCCGAACACAGGGACCCACGTGAGTTCGCGTTTCAACACCCAGGTCTGGCGTGGGAACACGACGAGCTGCGCATAGGTTTCGAATACCGTGGAATGCTTGATCAGGATGACGCTCGGGTCCGACGGAATGTGCTCCGCGCCCTCAACCACATAGTCGAGGCCGCAAAAGAACCGGCCTCCCCACAGCATGGCACGGCCCCAACGCCTCGCTATCGAAAAACGGAAATCGTGGGACATTGGCCACGACAGGAACACGGCCAGTGATGCGATCAGGACAGTGGCAAAAAACCAGGCCTGAAACAGCAGGGATCGCAGCACCAGCATCACGCGATGCACCAGCTATTGTTCCTCTATGAACGCGCGGGCAAAAGCCAAAAAATTATCGTGCTTTTCGATGTGGATATCACGCGTCATGAGTTCCTGCCGATCGCCAGCCTCGAGATGTCGGCAATGTTGAGGAACTGCGCCCGTAACCCCGCCAGCAACGCAAGCCGGTTCTTCCTGAGCGCCTCGTCATCGGTCATGACCATGACACCATCAAAGAAGGCGTCCACCGGTTGGCGCAACTCCGAAAGCCTTGCGAGCACCTCGGTGTAGCGACGCGCGCCGAGCAGCACTGAGACGTCCCGGCCCGCCGCCGTCATGGCGTCGTAAAGTACCCGTTCGGCGTCGGCCTCAAAGAGCGTGGTGTCCGGCGCATCACCGGAATCGTATTCTGCTTGCCGCAGGATGTTCGCGATGCGCTTGTTGGCGGCGGCAAGGCTCTCTGCCGCCTCATGTCCGCTGAAGGTCACGACGGCATCGAGCCGCTCGACGATATCGCAGAGCGATGCAAAGTGAAGGCTGCGCACGGCCTCGAACATCTCACTGGTAACGTCAACACGGTCCAGGCACAGGCCCCGCAAACGTTCGACAATGAAGTCGTAAATTTCGCCGCGGACGTCCGCGTCCGCCTTTGCCGGCTGCGCCGCAACGCTCGCATCGATCAGCGCAAACAGGTCAGCGTCCAGCGCGCTCTCGACGGCAATGCGCACAATGCCCTGTGCCGCCCGCCGCAGTCCGAACGGATCGCGATTGCCGGACGGCTTGCCGCCAAGTGCAAACGCGCCACAAATCGTATCGAGCTTGTCAGCAAAGGCGAGCGCTTTCCCGGCCGCAGACTGTGGCAACCTGTCGCCGGCGAAGCGCGGCAGGTACTGCTCGGCGATTGCCGTAGCGACCGCGTCGGGTTCGCCATCGGCGGCGGCATAATAACCGCCCATCGTCCCTTGCAGTTCCGGAAACTCGCCGACCATGCCGCACAACAGGTCGCACTTTGCGAGCATCGCTGCGCGGCGCACGGTATCCGCATCAAGCTTCAACGCATCCGCGATGCGGGCCGCGAGCGAGGCAACCCGCTGGCTCTTGTCCTCGAGCGTGCCCAGCCCGCGCTGGTAGACAACGTTGGCGAGCCCCGACTGACGTGCCGCCAGCGGCGTACGGCGATCCGTCTCCCAGAAGAAAGCAGCATCTGCGAGGCGCGGTTCGATAACGCGTTCGTTGCCGTCCCGAACGCGCTCCGGTTCAAGGCTCTCGAGATTGGCGACTGTGATGAATTTCGGCAGCAGTCCGCCGCCCTCCGCTGCTATCGGGAAGTAGCGCTGGTGCCCGGTCAGCGTTGCGACGATAACCTCCCGCGGCAGCGCCAGGTAGCGTTCGTCGAACCGGCCCGTCATCGGTACCGGCCATTCCGTCAACGCGGTTACCTCGTCGTACAGATCGTCGTCGCCGATCGCGATGCCACCCTCATCGGCGGCTGCCTTGCGCACACCGTCTTCGATCCGCTGCCGCCGCGCGCGGAAATCCGCGATAACGAAGCCCTGCTCCTCAAGCAGGGTTTCGTACAAGCCCGGATCCGCAACCGTCAGAGGCCCGGGCGCGTGAAAGCGATGACCCCGCGTCGTATCGGCCGCCTGTATGCCGAGTACCTCGCCCGGCACGACGTCCGTGCCGTGCAGCATCAGCACCCAGTGCACGGGCCGCACGAACTCGGCATCGTTATTGCCCCAGCGCATGCGCCGCGGGATCGGCAGGCCGTCAAGCGCGCGTTGCACAACATCGGGCATGAGCGCTGCAGCGCTGCGACCTGTCTCGGTCGTTCGTGCCGCTAGCCAGGCGCCCTTCGGTGTCTCAACCCGCTCGAGTGAGTCGACGGCAACGCCACACTTGCCCGCGAACGCCTCGGCGGCACGCGTCGGTTTGCCGCTTTTGTCGAACGCCACCGCGACTGGCGGCCCCTTGTGCTCGACATCCCTGTCCGGTTGCGCCATGGCCAATGCAGCCACGTGCACGGCAAGCCGTCGCGGACTGGCAAAAGCGCGAACAGCGCCATGCTCCAGCCGCTCGCTGTCGAGCAGAGAGGCGAGCCCGCCCGCAAACGCATCCATCAGGCCGCGCAAGGCCTTGGGAGGCAACTCTTCGGTGCCGATCTCTACAAGGAAATCCCTGGCATCGTGACCGCTCATCGAGCCGCGGCCCCCGCACCGGGCTTCACCGTGTGCAGCATGGGGAAACCCAGCGCCTCGCGGCTCGCGTAGTAGGCCTCCGCAACCCCGCGCGACAGGTCCCGTACGCGCAGGATAAACCGCTGGCGCTCGCTGACCGAAATGGCCTGGCGAGCGTCCAGCAGATTGAACGTATGCGATGCCGTCAACATCTGTTCGTAGGCCGGCAGTGGCAGGCTCTCGGCAAGCAGCCGCACGGCCTCTCTCTCTGCGTGATCGAATGCGGCAAACAGCGCCGCCGTGTCGGCCTGCTCAAAATTGTAACGGGACTGCTCGACCTCGTTCTGGTGGTAGACGTCGCCGTAGGTAATGCGGCCCAGGGGACCGTCCGTCCATGTAATGTCGAAGATGCTTTTGACATTCTGCAAATACATGGCAAGACGCTCGAGGCCGTACGTGATCTCCCCCGTGACGGGCCGGCACTCGTGACCACCGGCCTGCTGGAAGTAGGTGAACTGTGTGACCTCCATGCCGTTCAGCCACACTTCCCAGCCTAGACCCCATGCACCGAGCGTCGGCGACTCCCAGTTGTCCTCGACGAAGCGAATATCGTGGACCAGCGGGTCGATGCCGATGGCGCGCAGAGAGTCGAGGTACATAGCCTGCAAATCGTCCGGCGACGGCTTGATGACAACCTGGTACTGGTAGTAATGCTGCAGCCGGAACGGGTTGTCGCCGTAGCGCCCGTCGGCCGGCCGGCGGCTGGGCTGGACATAGGCGGCGCTCCACGGCTCCGGGCCCACGGCGCGCAGGAACGTGGCGGGATGGAACGTCCCGGCGCCCATCGGCATGTCATAGGGCTGGGCGATGACGCAGCCGCGTTCGGCCCAGTACGCCTGCAACCTGAGCACGAGGTCCTGGAAGCTCAGGGGCGCGGACGGGTTTTCCTTGTTCATCAACGGTTTCGCGGCCAGAAAAGCGGGCGGCGCAGTATACCGTGCGCTGCATTGCCCCGCACGCGTTGGCAACGGGTGAAACCCGGCAGCAGGCCGGGCCGGCGCGGGCGCCTCACCACAGTGCAGACCCGCCTGCTTTGCACTATTATGGTGCCGACGGGCGGCGCGTTGCTCCTGTTTGGTGCGAGCCGGTGAGGCACGCCGTCGCGCAGTTCAAAGGAAATCATAGACTTGTGATCAATGACCGGCTGGCATACTTCATGCACTGTAACGGTTCAAGCGCGGCATCGCCGCATCAATAAACCTGGGAAACCCGAGGAGACCTACATGACCCCTGCAGAAGTGCTGGCCCTGATCAAGGAGCGCGAGGTGCGCTTTGTCGATTTTCGATTCACGGACACGAAGGGCAAGGAACAGCACGTCACCGTACCCGCCCACGCGATCGATGAAGACGTGTTCGAGGACGGGAAGATGTTCGATGGCTCGTCGATTTCGGGCTGGAAGGGCATCAACGAGTCCGACATGATCCTGATGCCGGACCCGGCAACGGCGGTGATCGATATCTTCGCCGAGGAAGTCATGCTGAACCTGCGCTGCAACGTCATCGAGCCGAACACGATGCAGGGCTATACGCGATGCCCTCGCTCGCTGGCCGCGCGCGCCGAGGCATACCTGAAGTCCACCGGCATCGCCGATGCCGCGTACTTCGGACCGGAAAATGAATTCTTCGTATTCGACGACGTGCGTTGGGGCGACACGATGCAGGGCGCGTTCTACGCGATAGATTCCGCCGAAGGTGCCTGGAATTCGGGCAAGACCGAACTCGAAGGCAACATAGGCCACCGCCCGACCGTCAAGGGCGGCTATTTCCCGGTACCGCCGGTCGACTCATTGCACGACATACGTTCCGCCATGTGCCTCGCGCTCGAGGAAATGGGCGTCGAGACGGAAGTGCACCATCATGAGGTGGCCACGGCCGGCCAGTGCGAAATCGGCGCGAAGTTCAACACGCTGGTAGGCAAGGCGGACGAAGTACAGATCCTGAAGTACGTCATACACAACGTCGCGCACAGTTACGGCAAGACCGCGACCTTCATGCCGAAGCCGCTCGTTAACGACAACGGCAACGGCATGCACGTCCACCAGTCGCTGATGAAGGGCGGCAAGAACCTGTTCGCAGGCGACGGCTACGGTGGCCTGTCGGATACGGCGCTCTTTTACATCGGCGGCCTGATCAAGCATGCGAAAGCACTGAACGCGTTCACGAATCCGTCGACCAACAGCTACAAGCGACTGGTGCCGGGCTTCGAGGCGCCGACGATTCTTGCCTACTCGGCGCGCAACCGTTCGGCATCGATCCGCATTCCCTACATCTCGAACCCGAAAGGCCGCCGCATCGAGCTCAGGTTCCCGGATTCGATGGCGAATCCGTACCTCGCGTTTGCTGCCATGCTGATGGCGGGCCTCGATGGCATCCAGAACAAGATCCACCCGGGCGACGCGATGGACAAGGATCTCTACGACCTGCCGCCGGAGGAAGAGAAAACTATTCCAACCGTGGCCTTCTCGCTGCAGCAGGCACTCGACGCGCTGAGCGCGGACCGAGCCTTCCTCAAGAAGGGCGACGTCTTCAGCGATGAGCTCATCGACGGTTAC
>CAZLNH010000389.1:0-12883 GCA_964560775.1 uncultured Woeseiaceae bacterium
GTTAAGCGCAAGAGACATTTCGATTATCAGCCTGCGCAACAAGGCCAATCGTCTCGAGGAGCTGTTTCTCGGCCTGGTGGAGAAAAAACAGGCGCAGCCGGCTGGAACGGCAGGGCCGGCCTGACATGAACCTGTCACTTAACTGGGTCGCGCTCAAGACCATCATCAACAAGGAATTCATCCGGGTCATGCGAATCTGGGTGCAGACGATCGTGCCACCCGCGATAACGATGACCCTCTACTTTATTATCTTTGGCAACCTGATTGGTCGCCGGATCGGGAGCATGGACGGCTTCGACTACATGCAGTACATCGCGCCCGGCCTGATCATGATGTCGGTGATCACCAATTCCTATGGCAATGTTGTGTCGTCGTTTTTTGGTGCCAAGTTTGCTCGTCACATCGAGGAAATGCTGATTGCGCCGATGTCGAATGCAACGATAATTGTCGGTCACGTGGCCGGTGGAGTGGTGCGCGGCTTGCTGGTTGGCTCGCTGGTCACGCTGATCGCACTCGCCTTCACGCAGCTAAAGGTAGAACACCCGCTCATTACCGTTTCGATGGTGATTCTGTCGTCCATCGTCTTCGCGCTGGCGGGGTTTATAAACGCAATGTTTGCGAGGAAATTCGACGACATTTCAATCATACCTACGTTTGTGCTGACGCCGCTTACCTATCTTGGCGGGGTTTTCTATTCAATTTCCCTGTTACCGGAATTCTGGCAAACGGTGTCTTTGGCCAACCCGATCCTGTACATGGTGAATGCATTCCGTTACGGCATCCTCGGTGCGTCGGATATAGCTATTTCACATGCTTATGCGATCGTCCTGCTGTTTATTGCAATACTGTTTACCGCCAGCCTGTTGCTGCTGAACCGTGGCGTCGGGATACGCGAATAGCCGGGACGACCACCGGAGGGAGCGCTGACTGTGTGCGGACGATTTGCTTTCTATTCACCGGCCGAGGCGGCGGCGCAACTGTTCGGTGCGCCAGTCAGTGCGCCGGTCGCGCCCCGGTACAACATTGCGCCCACGCAGTATGTCGCGGCCATTCGTGCCACGGACGGCGATGAGCGTGAGCTGGTGATGCTGCGTTGGGGCCTCGTGCCTTTCTGGGCCAGGGATCCTGCGATTGGTAACCGGATGATCAACGCGCGTGCCGAAACTGTCGCCGAAAAACCCGCATTTCGCGCTGCTTACAAGAGCCGCCGTTGCCTCGTGCTGGCGGACGGCTTTTACGAATGGCACACGGCCGGGGGAGTCAAGACACCGCATTTCATTTCAGCATCGGACGGCGAGCCGTTTGCATTTGCCGCGCTATGGGAGCGGTGGCAGAACCGTGAGAATGACGAGGTCCTGCAAACGACGACAATCGTTACGAGCGAAGCGAACGATTTCATGAAGCAGCTGCACCATCGCATGCCCGTCGTACTCAAACCTGCCAGCGCGGCACGCTGGCTCAGCGGTGATACTGAGCTATTGCATGAGACGAACAGTACGACGCCGAAGATGCGAGCCTGGCCTGTCTCTCGTACCGTCAACAACGCCCGCAATGAAGGTGAAGACCTGATTGACGCCGAGGGTGCCCCGCTCGTCGAGGTTTAACCCGGACATCTCATCGATTTCGCGGTTTCTCGCTTGCCCTTGTGCGAACAAACTGCTGCCCGAGAATTCCGCGAAATCCGTGAAATGTCCGGGTTAATCAGGCGTCGCTGCCCGTGAATTCCCCGGGTGTGCGAAAGCGCTGCACGCCCACGACAATCGTTCCCGGACCGCCATGGGCGCCCAGTGCGGAGCCCAGTTCAGTGACGCGGTACCTGACGATGCCGGGTATGCGATCCTTGAGCAGCGCACCCAACTCCTCGGCTTCGTCGCGGCACCGGGCGTGTCCTATCGCGACGCGCCACTGGCTGTTGTCCGCCAGGCGACCAGCGATATAACGGCTGAACTTGGGCAGCAGCTTGCGGCGACCGACCAGCATGCCACCGGCTGATATCCGGCCATCCGCCTCGCTGCGCAGCACCGGCGTGATACGGAGGATGTCGGCGACGATCTTCCGGGTGCCGGGCACGCGGCCGCCGCGCACCGCGTAGCGCAGGTCCTTGACCAGGCCGAAGCTGTAGGTTTCCGGGATGACTGCTTCAATCGCGCGAATAGCGTTTTTTGTGTCCAGCCCCGCTGCCGCACACTCCGCTGCAAAAACTGCAATTAGCCCCTGGCCGAGCGATGCATTCAGTGAATTCAGCACATGTACCTGGCCTTTGGCCCGGATTCGTTCGGCGGCGGAACGCGCCGCCTGCAAGGTGCCGCTGACACTGCCGGTCAGATTGATCGATATTACGTCAGGAAAATGGCTCGCAAGAAACTGGAACTGGCGCCGGAAGTCGCCAGGGGCCGGCTGCGACGTCGTCGGGTGGTGTGGATTGCCGGCCAGCTCGCTGAAAAATTCATCCGCGGAAATGCTGACCTTATCGAGATAGCCGCGATCACCGAACTGGATGCGGAGTGGCACCATGTGAATATCGAGGTCTTCCAGATCCGCATCGTCGATATCGGCGGCCGAGTCCGTGATGACGGCAAAGCGCGGCCGGGCACCGTGCGTGCTGCGCAGTTGCTGGTGCATATCGTCGGCCTTTTCGGCACCGAGTTCACCGAACCGGCGTGCAATCCGGAATACTTCGTCGGGATCATCGACATGAATATGAACCCGGGCCTTGCGCTTGGTGCCGGCAAGCACCAGCGAGTCACCGACAGCGGACAGCGCTTCACGCAACTTTCGTCGGTCAATCTGCCCGCCGCTGACTACGCACTCGGTGCAGTAACGGTATTGCGTATCACTTCCGGAATCGGCAATAACCGTTGCAACCAGGTGCTCGCCAAGGCTCCCCATCTCCGGCCTGGGCGTGGCCTGGCCGTACGAAAGCCAGTCGTTCATTCCCTCGATCAGCGATACAAATCCTTTCGCGCCGGCGTCAACAACACCTGCCCGCCGCAGTTCCTCAAGCTGTGATTGTGTGCGCGTCAATGCCTCCCGGCAAGGTGGCAGTGCGTTCTGCAGCAAATCGCCGAATGCGACGGTACCCGCGGCCGCGGTCTGTTTTTGCAGGCTCGCGGCGAAGGCACTGATGACAGACAGAATCGTGCCTTCGCACGGTTCGGAAAGCGCATCGTGAGCGTAGTCATAGCCGTTTGTCACCGAGCGGGCAAACGACTGCGCCGAGAAACGGGGCAACTGTTCCGCACCGTCGCTCATGCCCTGGAAAAACTGGGCCATGATGGCGCCGGAATTTCCGCGCGCGTTGTCCAGCATGACGTCGGCCATCGAGGTCAGCAGCAAGCTCAGTTGGCTCTTGCCGGGGTTCTTGAGAACAGCAAGCGCGGCTCCCAGCGTGAGGCTCAGATTGGTACCGGTGTCGCCGTCTGCAACCGGGAACACGTTGATGGAGTTGAGTGCTTCCTGTTCACGGATGACGCGATGTATACCCGAACGCAAGGCGTCCGCAAAATTGTCGGCGGCAAGGTGCAGTATCGGTGGCGCCATTGCGGTCATCAGTACTTCCGGGCGGGCCATGGGCTACTCTCTGGGCAGCATAAAATCCGTGCCCCTGTATTCAAGTATGACGCCATCGGGGTTGATTTCCCTGATGGTCGGGCCTTCCGCCAGTGTGGCTTTTTCGCGGTACTTGCTCATATTGACAAAAACGAAGCGTTCGGACGGATTCTCGGCGTAGACGTGAATATCGAGATGCAAATCCGGCAGTTGTAATGAACCGTCGGCGCGCAGTTCATTGAATGTCGGCACGACGACAGGGCCCGGCGCCGGCATTACGTGTGCTGTGGGCGTCTCCCGGCGGGCCGGACGCGGTGGGGCCGGTTCAGCAGTGGGCGCCGTTTGTGCTGCAGTTGACCCGTTCATTGCCGCTTGCGTTGCTTCGGTCGTCGGCATGCTGGCCCGATCGCGGCGTACGTCCGACACGATCTCCGCGAACGGCGGTGCGGCGGTTCCGGCGGCGGCAGCCTGCGCGTCGGTGTCAGGCGGCACGGCAGGCGAGTCGACGTGACCGCCAAGCCACAACCCGGCGATCACTATCGCGTTGATGCCGAGCAGCCCCGAGACGAGCCAGATCCAGCGCGGTGCACGTGACTGCGCGCTGCCGGCAGGGACGTCTGCAAAACCGGGGCGGCTGTTTCCTTGCCGGTCCGATTCCGACTTTTTCAGTGCATCCAGAATGAACGACATGTGCGATTCCCCGGCCGAATCTCAGTCTTGCAACATCAAGGTGCGTCGTTTACAAGGCGCGGCGTGCCGTCACCCTGCAACAATGAGTTGATCAGTATCTGTGTTTGCTGCCCCGCCAGTCCGTCAACCTGCAGCCGATGCTCGCGCTGGAACTCGCGTAGTTTTTGCTCGAGCGTGTTGTCAAAATAATCGCTGCCGGACCCGGGATTCTCATTGCCATCCAGTCGTGCCAGGCTCTGCCGCAGCCACAGCACACCGGATCCGCGCGAGCCGGGACGCAGCGCGACGGGCTCCCCGTTTGGAGGACGCCACATCAGCAAGTACTGGCCGTACCAGAGATCGGCGACCTCCTCGATCGGAACACGCAGGCGTGTGCTGCCAAATCCAAGCTCCGCCAGCTCGCCATCGAGCGCTGTCAGCACCGGGTGATGCGTCGTACCCGTGCTGTCGGTCAGCGTCAGCATTGCGGGGCGGTTGAGCTGTTCCAGCACTTTCCAGGACCCCCGCTGGTAAAGGCAGTCGAGTCCCTTGGTTCGCGCCTCGGCACAGCCGGTGTCGGCATTTTGTTCATATGACAGGCCCCAGAGCGCGAACAGCGTATCCATTGCCGAGTCGACATCCGAGTCGAGTCCTGCACTCCGCAATGTTTCATCAAGCGGTGGTTGTGCGGATTCAGCGACGGCGTCCATCACTGCATTGTCCCTTTCCGCGACCGGTCCATCGGCCGGCGGAAGGTTGCCGGATTGTGGCGTGAAGACCGCCAGCGGCACGCTGGTTACGGCGGCCACGGGCTCCGGTGCAGTCCGCGTCGATACCCAGATGCCTGCGCCAATAACGAGTGCTGCGGCCAACGCGCTTGCCGCGTACAGCCATCGCATCACAGGCGTTGTGGTGTCGCCGGACACTTCGGCGGCCGCACGCCGGACTATGCCCGGTGTAATCCTGCGCTCACCGCGACTGTATGCGCCGAGCAATGCACGATCGCAAATAACATTGATCAGGCGCGGAATGCCGCCGCTGGCCCGAAATACAGCACGCTTGGCACGGTTGTCGAAAATGTCGGTCAGCGCACCGGCCACGCGAATGCGGTGATCAATGTAGCGAATTGCTTCCGCCTGCGACAGTGGTTCCAGGTGATAGCGGCCGGTAACCCGCTGCGCGAGCTGACGCAGGTTGTTCTGAGCGAGCAGGTCACGAAGCTCGGGCTGCCCGATGAGTATTATCTGCAGCAATTTTTGCTTCGCGGTTTCGAGGTTGGTAAGGAGCCGCACCTGTTCGAGTACATCCTCTGCAAGGTTCTGCGCTTCGTCAACGAGCAGGATGACCCGGCGGCCCCTGGCGTGCACGTCGAGCAGGTGCCGGTTCAGCGCATCCACCAGCGCCTTGCTGCTGCCGGTATCGTCGGGCAGCGTGACTTTCAGTTCCTCGCAGATGGACAGCAGGAACTCGATGGCCGAGATCTGCGGGTTGAGTATCAGGGCGACATCGACTTCATCGGGCAGCTGACCCAGCAACGAGCGCACAAGCGTCGTCTTCCCGGTGCCGACTTCGCCCGTTAGCTGGATAAAACCACCGCTCTCTGTCACGCCGTAAACAAGGTGTGCCAGCCCCTCGCCGTGCCGCTCGCTCATAAACAGGTAGCGCGGGTCAGGCGTGATCGCAAACGGCTTTTCGTTCAGGCCGAAAAAGCTTGTATACATGGTTGCAATTCTACCTGAATCGATCGCGGTCGAGACTGCGTGCGCGTTCCAGGGAAAGCGTGCCGAAACGCTCGCGTATCTCGTCGACAGTGCTGTCCAGCACGTTGCTGCCACGGTCGGACTGGGTCTCGAAGAGATCCGCCTGGCCGGCGGCCGCCAGCTCGCTGCCGCCAACACCGAGCAGCCGGATGGCCTGCCCGGGATGCTCGCGCAGCCAGGTTTCGAGCAGCGCCATGGCCGTTTCGTACAGGGCCCGCGTGCCGTTCGTCGGCGGCGTAAGCGCACGCTGCCGCGTGAATGTGGTGAAGTCCGACTGGCGAACCTTGAGTTGCACGTTGCCGGCAAAAAGTTGCTTTCTGCGCAGCCGCGTCGCACACCGGTCCGTCAGGCGCAACAGTTCGCGATGCATGGCATCCAGGTCCTTAAGGTCCTCGTCAAATGTTTCCTCGGCGCTGATCGATTTTGTCTCGCGGTCGCTGACGACCGGCCGGTCATCGATACCGCTGGCGCGGCTGCGCGCACGGGCGCCGAAACGTCCGAATACAGCTTCTAGCACGGACGCGTCGGCGGTGCGTAACTCGGCCATGGTGCGAATGCCATGCCGGTGCAGCCTCGCCAGTGTTTCGCGTCCTATGCCCGGGATAACCTGCACCGGCAACGCATCGAGCCGCTGCGGCAGCTCGTCGGTCGTAATGACAACCAGTCCGTCCGGCTTTTCGAGGTCCGATGCGATCTTGGCGACGAGCTTGTTCGGCGCAACGCCGACCGATGCTGTCAATCCGGTACGAGCGTGGATGCGTTCCTTGATGCCGCTTGCAATTGCCAGCGCCGAGCCGTAAAGCGCCAGGCTGCCACTGATGTCGAGAAACGCCTCATCCAGTGACAGCCCCTCGATGACGGGTGTGTACTCATTGAATACGGCGAATACTTCATCTGAGACCGACTGGTAATGCGCTATGCGTGGCGGGACGCGAACCAGCGCCGGGCAGCGCCGCAAGGCGTCACGCATCGGCATCGCCGACCGAATGCCATAGCGCCGCGCCTCATAACTGGCCGCGGCGACAACGCCGCGGTTGGAGCCCCCGCCGACCACCAGCGGCTTGCCGCGCAACGACGGATTATCGCGCTGCTCGACCGACGCATAAAAAGCATCCATGTCTACATGTAGAATCGTACGCATTACCGCTACAGCGCCCTGTCCACTATATAGTTCGCCAGCCACTCAAGCGGCGCTGCCGAGTTACCGAAAACTTGCAAACTATCCAGGCCATCAGCAACAAGCTCATCGCAACGCTCGCGTGACTTATCGATACCGAACAGCAGCGGCCAGGTCGCCTTGGACAGGCGCGCGTCGGCGCCGGCGGCCTTGCCGATCACGCCCGTTTCGCCTTCGACATCGAGCAGGTCGTCGCGAATCTGGAAGGCGAGTCCCAGGCAGCGTGCGTAGTGGTCGAGAGCCTGGTAGCGCCTGTCGTCGAGATCATCGACGAGACAGCAGGCACTGAGTACCGACGCATGGATCAGCGCGCCTGTTTTGAGGGCGTACATTTGTTCGAGTTCGGCGGGAGTCAGTGTCTGGCCTTCGGACGACAGGTCGATGGATTGCCCGCCTGTCATGCCGCGCGAGCCGCAGGCGGCAGCGATCAGTCGCGTCAGGCGTACGGCCTGGTCGTCGCGTAAGCCGGCCTGCCCGGCAAGGACGCCAAACGCGAGTGGTTGCAGCGCATCCGCCGCCAGTATTGCTGTCGCCTCATCGAACTTGCGATGCAAGGTTGGCAGGCCGCGGCGCAGGTCATCGTCGTCCATGGCGGGGAGGTCATCATGCACCAGCGAAAAGGCATGGATCAGCTCGATCGCCATAGCCGGCGCATCGAGTTTGTCGGCCGGCACACCGAGGCACTCACCACTGGCATACGCCAGCAGGGGCCGGATTCGCTTGCCGCCGTTCAATACCGCGTAACGCATCGCCTCATGCAGGCGTTCCGGCGGCTCGTCCGATGACGGCAGGGCCCGATCGAGGCATCGGCCAATGCGATCGGTGTAACCCGCCAGCCGGCCGGCGAATGTTTCCGACAAAAGTGCAGCTCCTGCTCTGATTTTGCGCCGGGCGCAGATTCCTCGCGCAGCGTACACCGAAATGCCCGGCGATGCGTCATGCCGGAGCGGCCAACGGTTCGCGGTGTGAGTGGGCTATAATCGCGCCCCTTTTTTGTTATTGCAGACATCGGGCGGGATGCCGTATGCGGGTGACATCGCAGGCTCAACCCAATATCGCGCTGGTCAAGTACTGGGGCAAGCGCGACGCGGATCGTAACCTGCCGGCTACCGGTTCGTTGTCGGTGACGCTCGATACGCTGTGGACCCGGATGACCGTCGAATTTGACGGCGGGGATGGCGACCGTCTTCACGTCAACGGGCAGGCTGCGCCGTCCATGCTGCCGAGGGTATCCCGTTGCCTCGACGCGGTCGCGGGCAAGGAGCGCTCCGGGGCGCGTATCGAAAGCGAATGCAATTTTCCGATTGCGGCCGGGCTGGCGTCGTCGGCATCGTCCTTTGCGGCACTCGTCCAGGCGGCCAGCCGGGCGAGCGGGCAGAGCCATGAGCCGCTCGTCCTCGCGCGCCTGGCCGGGCAGGCGTCCGGATCGGCCGCACGATCGCTATACGGCGGCTTTGTCGAGCTCCGGGCCGGCGACGACGAAATCGACGTTGCGTCAATTGCCGCGCCCGATGAGTGGCCGTTGTCGGTTACGGTCGCCGTCACGGAACGAGCGGCAAAACCGGTGAGTTCCGGCGCCGCAATGAGCGCCAGCCGGGAATCATCGCCGTTTTACAGCACATGGGTCGAGCGCCAGCCCGGCGACCTGGACAAGGCGCGCGAGGCGGTAAGAACGCGCGATTTCGCGGCACTTGCCGCCGTTGCCGAACACAATTGCCTGAAGATGCATTCCGTCATGTGGACGTCGCGGCCGCCCATCGTCTACTGGAACACCGCGACCGTCGCATGCCTTGAAACGGTCAGAGCACTGCAGCGCGACGGCATCCCGGTATTTTTTACGATTGACGCCGGGCCGCAGGTCAAAGCCGTATCGCTGCCGGACTCGGCCGATGCCGTCGCCGACGCATTGCGTGGAACGGCCGGCGTGATCGACGTATTGCACAGCTCCCTGGGCACCGGCGCGCGGCTGGTTGATCCGGATTGAAAACGCTTGCGGCATCGGCGCCCGGCAAGATTGTGCTTAGCGGGGAGTACGCGGTACTGCGCGGTGCGCCCGCCATCAGCATGGCCGTCAATCGCCGCGCACGGGTGCAGGCGGTGCCGGTCGGCGACAGCGCACACACGCTGACAGCACCCGGTTATTGCGAAGGGCGCTGGCGTTTCCGGAGTGCTGCGGCGGGCATCGAGTGGCTCGATGTGCCGCCGGAGCCGGGTGCCTTCAGATTGCTGGAGTTGTTGTGGCAGGCCGCGCGGCCGGGGCGCGGGAACTGATCGCTGTCGCTCGATTCACGGGAATTCGTCGACGCCGCCGACGGAACAAAGCTGGGTGTTGGCGCCAGTGCGGCAATTGTGGTGGCGCTGGCCATGGTGCTGTCGCGTATTGCCGGCCGTGACGGTGACGGCCCGGGTATGGCAGCAATAGCGCACCGGATGTTTCAAGGTGGACATGGCAGCGGTGTTGATATCGCAACCAGTCTGCACGGGGGAGTCATCGGTTTTCGCCGCGGTGAAGTTGCGGTACCTGAATCGCTGGCGTGGCCGGCGGAACTTCACTGCAGCGTGTTCTGGAGTGGAAGATCCTCGAGTACGGTGCAAAAGCTTCGTACGCTGGAGGGCACGCGGATATCGGAGAGCGGCAGCCGGTTGCAGGAACTGGCCGAGCAGGTACTGGCCGCATGGCGGCAGGCCGAAATCAGTGAATTGCTTGGCGCGCTGGATGCGTATGCAAAGGGCCTGCGAACGTTCGACGTTGACCATGATCTTGGCATATTCGATGCTGGCCATCTTGAACTCGCGGAAGCGGCCGAGGACATGGGACTCGTTTACAAACCGTGCGGCGCCGGCGGCGGTGACATCGGGGCCGTATTTGCCGGCGAAGCGGCCGCCCTCGCGCGATTCGCAACGCTGGCGGAGAGCCAGGGGTTTCGGCCACTCGATGTTGCGCTGGATCCTGGCGGCGCACGCACTACGGATGGATGACATTGACTGACGATTCACGGCTTGCCGGCTTTTACCGCATGAGTATCGATGAGCGGCTCGCGCTGCTGGTCGCGCGCGGTGTCTTAAGTGTTGAGGCTGCCAAAAGCCTCGCCAGCGGGCAGCGGGTCCTCGCTCGCGCTACCGCCGACAAAATGATAGAGAACGTTATCGGCGTGTTCGGCCTGCCGTTTGCGGTTGCGCCGAATTTCCGGATCAATGGCCGCGATTGTCTCGTGCCGATGGTTACAGAGGAACCTTCAATCGTTGCCGGCGTCAGCGGCGCGGCGAAACTTGCACGCGAGTGCGGCGGCTTCAATGCAACCCTTGATGAGTCGCTGATGATCGGCCAGGTACAGGTTGTCCGCATCGGCGATCCTGATGCCGCCATCGCGTCTCTCCGCGCGTGCAAGGACGAACTGGTGCGACTGGCCAACGTCGCACAGCCAAACCTGCTCGCGCGCGGTGGCGGCGTGCGCGACATCGAGTTCTTCCGGCACAGGCTGCCGGACGAGCGCTGGACGATTGTGCTCCATTTGCTCGTGGATACCTGCGATGCGATGGGGGCGAATCTCGTCAATTCGATATGCGAAGCTGTCGCGACGCGCGTCGAGTCGATCTGCGGCGGGACGGTGGTGCTGCGCATCCTGTCGAACCTTGCCGATCGGTCACTCGTAACCGCACGTGTCACATTGCCGTTGTCGCAACTTGCGAGTGACGGTTACACGGGAGAGCAGGTCCGGGACGGTATCGTACTGGCCACGGCGCTCGCGGAGACCGATCCCTATCGGGCAGCGACACATAACAAGGGCATCATGAATGGCGTCGATGCCGTCGCCATCGCAACCGGCAACGACTGGCGTGCGATCGAGGCCGGTGCCCACGCCTACGCGGCCCGCACCGGCAGCTACCGATCCTTGAGCCGCTGGAGCGTTACGGGTGACGGCGGATTGCACGGTGAGCTTCGCATGCCGCTCAAGGTCGGTACGGCCGGCGGGGCGCTTACGACCAATCCGGGCGCTGCGCTCGGCCTCGGCATCGCCGGCGCGGCGACGGCACGGGATCTCGCCTGCCTGATGGGCGCGGTGGGGCTGGCACAGAACTTCGCCGCTTTGCGTGCATTGGTTACCGACGGCATACAGCGGGGTCATATGAGCCTGCATGCCCGCAGCGTGGCGGCGGCCGCCGGCGCGCGGCCGGAACATTTCGAGCAGGTCGTGCGAGGACTGATCCAGGGTGGCGACATCAAATCGCGTAAGGCGAGCGAACTGATCGCCGCGCTGGAAGCCGGTAGCTCGGAGGCAAACGGCGAGTCACCGGCCCCGGGAGCAGCCATCGGTACTGCGTTCGGCAAAGTTATCCTTCTCGGCGAACACGCCGTCGTTTACGACCGGCATGCGCTCGCGCTGCCGCTCGCCCGGGCGGTTACGGCCGAAGTTATCGAGACCGCCGATGCCACGCGCATCAATATGCCGGACTGGAATGTTGTACAGAATGTCGAGATGAACAGCCCGGAGGATGGTGCCGCGTCCGTGCTGGCACTGATCATGCGGCATCTCGATGTTGGCAATCGGCATTTCGATGTACGAATTCGCGCACGTATTCCAGCCGCAATGGGTCTCGGTGCTTCCGCGGCACTGGCCGTTGCATTGATTCGAGCGTTCGACCAGCTGCTCAATCTCAGCCTGGACAATCGTGCTGTCGACCAGCTTGCCTTCGAGTGTGAAAAGCTTGCGCATGGCACGCCATCCGGCATCGACAATAACCTTGCTGTTTATGGCGAGCCTGTCCTGTACACGCGTTCAACGGCGACGCGCACGAAGCCGATTCGCCTCGTCGAAACACCCCCGATCGTCATTGCGTCGAGCGGCGAGCGCGGCATCACGCGCGAGCAGGTTTCGGGAGTACGGACTCGTTACGACAAGAATACGACACTTTATGACACGATCTTTGCCGAAATTGATGAATTGAGCATAGCCGGCGCCGTGGCTCTTCGAAAGCGGGACTACGAGATGCTGGGAGCGATGATGAATGTGTGCCATGGTTTCCTGAATGCCATCGAGGTATCAACGCCAACGCTTGAAAAGATGATCGGGATCGCAAGGTCTGCCGGCGCCGTTGGTGCGAAACTGACGGGTGCAGGTGGCGGCGGCTCTATCGTCGCATTGTGTCCGGGGACAACGGAGAGCGTGACGTCAGCACTTGCGAAGGCAGGCTATCCGGTAATTGCGATGGATGGGGCAGAATAGTGCCGATACAGGTCAATGGTAGAAGAGCAGTGAGCGAAAACAGGATTGTTTCGTCGGAGAGCGAGGAGCTCATTCTGGTCGACAAGGATGACCGGGAGACCGGTACGCTCAGCAAGGCGCTTTGCCATGATGGCGACGGCATACTGCACCGTGCGTTTTCGGTTTGCCTGTTTGATCGGCACGGTGCGCTGTTGCTGCAACAGCGCGGCGGCGGCAAGCGGCTGTGGCCGCTTTACTGGTCGAACAGCTGTTGCAGTCATCCGCGCAAGGGGGAGTCGATGAACGAGGCGACCGGGCGTCGCTTGCTCCAGGAGCTGAATATCCGCGCCGAACTCGAGTACGTCTACAAATTTTCCTACCAGGCCCGCTACAAAGACCTCGGCTCGGAACATGAATTATGCTCGGTCTATCTCGGGCGGACCGATGATGACGTGCGTGCCAATGAAAGCGAAATCCAGGCGGTCAGATACATCGAGCCTGCGGAGCTCGAACGCGAGCTGACC
>CAZLNH010000390.1:0-26174 GCA_964560775.1 uncultured Woeseiaceae bacterium
CTTTCATGCCTGGAGCGGCTCCTTCATTGCGCATTACTGCGTCCGTAATCTCGAGTACTTGCCGCCGTGCAACAGCTCCACTTCGCCCTCGAGCTCCAGTATCAGAAGCATGGAGGAAACCTGATCGATCGTCAATGCGCATTTCGCGGCCAGTTCATCGGCACTTGCCGGGTCGTAGCCGAGCGCTGTGAGCAGCGCTTCATAGTGCTCATCGCGATGTTTCACGCCATCTGCCGGCGGATCCACATCATCGTTATGTTGCATCAGGTGGCCAACGAGCGGCGCCAGCTCGTCAATGATATCGCTCGCACTTTCGACCAGTTTCGCGCCTTCACGTATCAGCCGGTGGCAGCCTCGGGCGAGAGGGTTGTGTATTGAGCCCGGGATTGCAAACACTTCGCGGCCCTGCTCCGATGCCAGTCGCGCGGTAATCAGCGAGCCGCTGCGCCAGGCCGCTTCGACAACGAGAGTGCCGAGGCTTAAGCCGCTGATGATCCGGTTGCGTTCCGGGAAATGCTCGCGACGCGGTGTGATGCCGAGCGGATATTCGCTGACCAGCGCGCCGCCGGCGGCGATGCGATGCGCAAGGTCCCGATTCGCCGCCGGATAGACGCGATCGATACCGTGCCCGAGCACAGCCACGGTGTTTGCATTGCCGGCCAGTGCACCGCGGTGCGCGGCGCTGTCGATGCCCTGCGCCAGGCCGCTGACAATGCAAAAGCCGCTCGCGCCCAGATGCCGTGCAAACTGTTCCGCGATTTCCGCGCCGCTGCGTGTCGGGTTGCGGCTGCCAACAATGGCAAGCGTCGGCAGGTGCAACGCGTCCGGATCACCCTTGACGTACAGGAGTGCCGGATAGTCGCGCGTCTGGCGCAGCAGTTCCGGGTAATGCCGGGAGGCGGCGGACACGAGGTGATTGCCCGGCTGCTCCTGCCATTCGAGGGCCGTACTGATCCAGGCTCCGTGCGGCGAGTGAACTGCCGAGGCCATGCGTTCGGTCAGGCCGCAGCCGACCAGAGCCGCCGTCGGCTGCCGCACGATATCGCCGGCGCTGCCAAAGCGCTCGAGCAGGGCGTCGACGTGAGTGCCGCTGATGCGGGCGTGTCCGAGCGCAAGCCACGCTGTCAGGTCCTCGGGCAAGTGTCAGTCCCCTTAAGGCCGCGGCCGGGGGGCCGCATGCAAAACGGGCCGGCGCCCTGGATGAGCGCCGGCCCGTTTGGCTTTAGCGCTGTTACTCGGGGCTGCGTACGGCGTCGAGTACGTGTATGTCGCTGGTGGCTTCCATCACCAACCCATAGCTGATGCGGTCGTAAACCTTGAACACCATGACCGTGCCGGCCTGTTCGTCGGGCAGCGTAACCTTCTCACCGCCGCCCATGCGGCTCATCAGGCCGCCGGACAGGCCGCCACCATTGGCAAAGCGGTCTCGTATGACCTCGCCCGCCTGGAACACCGTCAAAATATCGCCGGGCGCCAGTCCGTCCCGGGCGCCGCGGTTCATGACGATGACCTGGTATTGGCCGATCAGCGCTACACCATCTACCACGGAGATGATGCGGCCGTCGATCTGTCTATCCGGTGCTTTCGGGAAGAAATTGAGCGGGATGTCGACGCTTTCCGGCAACAGCCGGTCACCGGCACGTGTTTCCCGGTTGGAATCGGTCAGCGCGATCGTTGCCGGGTCGCCGCCTCGCGTCAACGAGCCCTCGCCGACGTAGATGCCCTGGTAGCCGACCAGGCTGCCGTCATCCGGGTCACGCAGTTCTTCGCCGATATTCACGACGCTGTATTGCGTGCCGGCCGGTGCAGGGTCGCCGCCGCGCACATAGATATCGTTGCCGGCCGCGGCAATCAGGTGATCACCGCGTGTCGACAGCACGTACGGCAGCTGCTCGATCTGCGACCGCTCCAGCACCAGGCCCCGCGACAGGAAAGCGGCAATCTGGTCATAGGGAATACTGGTAATCGCCTCGTCGAGTGGCGTGATGCGCGCCTGCGGCGACAGGCGATACGCGGACCCGCTGACGGTCGTAATGCGCGGCTGCCCGTCGATCATGACGAGTGCCAGTACGTCACCGGGATAAATAAGGTGCGGGTTCTCGACCTGGGGGTTGACATACCAGACTTCGGGCCAATACCAGGGATCCTTGAGGAAAGTCGCGGCAATGTCCCACAGCGTGTCGCCGCGCTGGACGACATATTCGTCAGGATGGCCCTCGGCCAGCGGGATCGGCGTCAGCTGCTGCCGGGCAGGCGGCGGCGTGTAGGCCGGCTGTGCCTGGCCCTGGCTGGACCCGGTAATCGACGTCGGGCGGCTTTCAGGCGCGCTCGCAGGTTGAACGCCGGTGGCGCTGCCCTCGTCGTTCGCGGACGGATTCAGGGAACAACCGGAGAGCAGCACTGCCAGTGCCGTGGCGACCACAGGGGCTCTGGTATTGATGCGGGTTTTGACGGGGCACATAATCAACGGCTGCTCCATGGTGGATAGAGGCCTGCCAAGAAGCAGGCACTGGTGTAATATGTCGTGTTGGCGCTTGTCTGGCTGCCAAACGCGTCACAATTCCGCCCCGCGCGGGCTCTTGGCAACGTGGATTCCGAGCGGCATTGTCCGCTATCTTATTCAATAAAGTCAAAAATTTAGCGGGCGTTTGTAGTAACTCACGCGAGTTTTGACAGAAGCATTATGGCGATACTGAGAATTCTTGAATTTCCGGACCCGAGGCTGCGTAAAAAGGCGCTGCCCGTCGATAACGTGGACGAGCATTTGCGCACCCTGGTCGACGACATGTTCGAGACCATGTACGAGGCACCGGGTATAGGACTCGCGGCAACGCAGGTCGACGTGCACCAGCGCCTGCTCGTCGCAGACGTATCGGCAGAGAAGAATGAAAAGCATGTCCTGATCAACCCGGTAATCATGGAAAAAGACGGGGTGGCCCTCACCGAGGAAGGTTGCCTGTCGGTGCCGGGTTACTTTGAAGAGGTCGAGCGCGCCGGACACATCCGCGTCCGTTACCTTGACCAGGACGGTATCGAGCAGGAGCAGGAAATGGACGGCCTGCTGGCCGTTTGCGTCCAGCACGAGATTGATCACCTGGACGGCAAGCTGTTTGTCGATTACCTGTCCGAGGCGAAACGGCAGCGTATCCGCCGCCGGCTCGAAAAGGATCGCCGCCAGCAACCGGCCCCCGCGGCCGTCCTCTGAGCCCGGCCCGCGGGCGCGGCAGAGCAAGCCGATGAGCAAAGCGCGCGTGCTGTTCGCCGGCACGCCGGCGTTTGCGCTGGCGTCGCTCGATGCGCTGCTGGCAGCGGGCGTGCGCCCGCTTGCCGTCTACACGCAGCCTGACCGTCCGGCAGGTCGCGGACGCGCGTTGACGCCGGGCCCGGTCAAGGCGCGTGCACAAAGTGAAGCTATCCCTGTCCGGCAACCGGTGACATTGCGCGATGAGGACGTGCAGGCGGAAATTGCGGCATTTGAGCCGGACCTGGTTATCGTCGCGGCATACGGCCTGCTGCTGCCGCAAGCCGTGCTCGACATTCCGCGCCTTGGCTGCGTCAACGTGCACGCGTCGCTGTTGCCGCGCTGGCGCGGTGCGGCACCCATACAGGCCGCCCTGCTGGCCGGCGATGCCGAGACCGGGATCAGCCTGATGCGAATGGACGCCGGTCTCGACAGCGGTCCTGTCTATGCGCGCCGCGCGATCCGCATTGGCACCACCGAGACGGCCGGCGACCTGCACGACCGGCTGGCGGAACTGGGCGGGTCATTGCTGTGCGAAAGCCTGCCGGAATTGCTCGAAGGCAGGCTCGAGGCCGTGCCGCAGATTGCCGCGCGGGCAACGCACGCAGGCAAGTTCTCTCCCGCGGATGCAGTGCTCAATTGGGTTCGGCCGGCCGCCGCGCTCGAGCGCCAGGTGCGGGCCTTCAATCCGGTGCCGGGCGCGCGATTCGATATAGACGGCGAAACGATCAAGTGCTGGCGTGCCAGCATCAGGCGTTGCGACGGGGATATACCCGGGCATGTGCTGAGCGCGGGCACGCACGGTATCGACATCGCGTGCGGCGGCGACGCATTACGGCTGCTGGAAGTGCAGCGGCCGGGCAAGCGCCGCATCCGGGCCGCTGAGTTCGCGGCCCAGTTGCCGCTTTCAGGACGTACGCTTACCACGAAGGAACGCTGATGGCGGCCAGTCATACTGGCGCCCGAGTCCGCGCCGAGGCGGCAAGGGCCGTGCATGCCGTTGCCGTTAGTGGCCGCTCGCTCGATGCCGCGCTGGCTGACGCCGAGGGCGCGGTCGCGGCGAGCGACCGGGCGCTGCTGCGTTTCTTGAGTTATGAAACGGTGCGCCGGCACTGGCCGCTGCGCGCACAGGTTGCGTCGCTCTTGTCGCGACCGCTCAAGACCCGGGACAGCATCATCGAGTCGTTGCTGGCGGTCGGGTTGCTGCAGCTCGGTGATTCGCGCGTAGCAACGCATGCCGCCGTGACGCTGACGGTCGACGCGGCCCGGTTGCTGCGCCGGCCGCAACATGCATCGCTGGTCAATGCCGTATTGCGGCGCTCGTTGCGCGAACCGCCGGCTGTCGATGCCACGGATGAAGTGCGCTTCAATCACCCTGACTGGATGCTGCAGCGCCTGCAGCAAGACTGGCCGTCGCACTGGCAGCAGATCGTTGCGGCAAACGACGAGCGTGCGCCGATGTGGCTGCGCGTCAATTTGCTGCGCGGCAGCCGCGACGACTACCTTCGGGAGCTGTCGGGGGACGCCGTCGACGGGCCCGTCGCGACGATGGAAGACGGACTCGATGCGGCGTTGTGCCTCGCGACGCCGCGCGCCGTCACCGAGCTTCCGGGTTTCGACGACGGGCGAGTCTCGGTGCAGGATGGTGCGGCGCAGCTTGCCGCGCCGTGGCTACTGGCCGGCGGTGGCAGCCGCATCCTCGACGCGTGCGCGGCACCCGGCGGAAAAACCGGGCATTTGCTGGAACTGGCGGCGCCGGACGCGGTTCTAAGCGCCATTGACAATGATCCGGGGCGGCTCGAAAAAGTACAGCAAACGGTGGTTCGTCTCGGTCTCAAGGCAACCGTTCACGCGGCTGACGCATCCAATCCGGAGACGTGGTGGAACGGCACCACTTACGACAGGATTCTCGTTGATGCACCGTGCTCGGGCAGCGGTGTCGTCCGCCGGCATCCCGACATTCGGCTGCTGCGGCGCGATGCCGATATAGGCGTGCTGGCGGCTTCGCAATTGCGGCTGCTGAAGGCGCTGTGGCCACTGCTATCGCCGGGAGGGCGCTTGCTGTACGTCACCTGCTCCGTATTTGCAGAGGAGAACGTGGATGTCATGCGTCGCTTTCTCGACACTCAGCCGGATGCGCGAGAGGATAATGTGTTGCCAAATAACAACATCCGCGCTCTAATGTGCCGCAGCAACCCCGGTTACCAGGTGCTGCCCGGGACTGCGCGTCTGGATGGATTCTATTTTGCCTGCCTTTACAAAACAGCGTGACCACCGCATGAGCCGGCCCGTTTTACACGCCGCCACCGCGCTGCTGGCGATGCTGCTTGCCGTGCTCGTCGGCGGCGCAATGGCACAGGACCGCATGGACCGGCACGGCTATTTCGATGTCCGCTCGGCCAGCACGCGCCTCGTCAATGGCGTGCAAGTGCTGGATGCGCGACTGCAGCTGGTCCTGAGTGACGAGGCGCTCGACGCGCTGAACAGCGGCGTGCCACTGACGATTGAGCTGAAGATCGAGGCGCTCCGGACACGGCGCTACATGCCGGATGCCACCGACGCGGAGCTGACGCTGCTCTACGAGCTTGAATACCGCCCGTTGAGCCAGCGTTACATCGTTCGCAACCGGAACAGCGGCGACCAGGAATCCTTCTCGACATTGTATTCGGCGCTGAACAGCCTCGGCCGTATCCAGGAACTGCCGCTCATCGACAACGCAATACTCGAGCCGGATGCGGAGTACCGCATGCGTCTGCAGGCGGTCCTGAGTACCCAGCAATATCCCGCTCCGCTCCGCATCCTGTTCTTCTGGCGGGACCAGTGGCAGTTGAAAAGTGAGTGGTACGAATGGCCGCTCGAACGCTGAAACGCATTCTCTATGGCACGCTCGGCGTCACCGGCGTCGTGCTTGCACTGGTGGCGCT
The DNA here is from genome assembly GCA_964560775.1 of uncultured Woeseiaceae bacterium. GTDB lineage: Bacteria > Pseudomonadota > Gammaproteobacteria > Steroidobacterales > Woeseiaceae > Woeseia. The sequence goes on from CAZLNH010000390.1 coordinate 6,166, forward strand.
CTACCTGCTGAGTCGCACGGCGCAGGATTCGCAGGAATTCGACCGGCTCTACGTCTACATACTGTTAATCAACGTCGCGGGCGTGCTCGTTTTACTGGCGCTGATGGTCGGAAACCTCGCGCGGCTGTTTCGCGAATACCGGACACATGTGCCGGGCTCCAGGCTTAAGGCACGCATGGTCGGCATGTTCGTCGGCCTCGCCGTCATTCCACTCCTCGTTGTCTTTTATTTTTCGATGCAGTTCATCAATCGCGGCATCGATACCTGGTTCAACGTTGAAGTCGAGGCCGGACTGGACGATGCGCTGGCACTGAGCCGTGCGGCACTCGAGACGCAGATGCGGCAGCATTTGAACAGCACGGCGAGAATCGGTGCGCGGCTCGAAGAAGTCAATCTGCGCCAGCTCATTTTTGAACTGAACGCGCTGCGGCGCGAAACCGGCGCACAGGAGATTACGCTCTTCGGCCGCAACCAGCGCATCCTTGCGACGAGTTCCGACCTGTCTGCCGGCAGCGTCCCCGAAGCGCCGATCGACGAAGTGATGCTTCAGGTCCAGCAGAACCGCCCGTACGTCCGCCTGTTTCCGATGGAGGACGGCAACTACGAAATCCGCACCGCGGTGCCGGTCGGGGGCGGCAGCCGCCAGGACATTGCCGGCCTGCTGCAGGCCCGCTTTCCTGTGTCGGAGCGCATCAGTCGCATGGCCGACAGCGTCGACTCGGCCTACAGTGACTACAAGCTCGCCGAGTATCTGCGCGAACCGTTGAAGCGCACGTTCACGATGACACTGACCGTCGTGCTGATGCTGTCGCTGCTGGCATCAATCTACGGCGCGTTCGTTTTGTCGCGGCGCCTCGTGCAGCCGATACAGGACCTCGTGGCCGGCACCCGCGCCGTCGCAAAGGGTGATTTCGATACCCGTCTGCCAACACCGTCGCGCGACGAAATCGGGTTCCTGGTCAGTTCGTTCAACGACATGACGCAGCGCCTGTCGACAGCGCGCCGCCAGGCCAGCCTGAGCCAGGCTCAGGTTGAGGCGGAGCGAGCGAATCTCGAAGTGATCCTTGCAAGGCTCTCAACCGGTGTCGTGTCCCTCGAGTCGGATTTGCGCATTCGTACGGCGAACGAAGCCGCCGGCGCAATCCTGAACGTCAAGCTGGACAATCGTGTCGGCGAATTGCTGACGGACGTCGCCCTCGGTGAACCGCTGCTCGAGCAGTTCGTTGAAGAGGCCCGCGTGCACCTTAACGCCGGTGAGCGCGAGTGGCGCGAGCAGATTGTGTTGCGTGGCGAAATGGGCCGGCGAGTGCTGACCTGTGCCTGCACGGCACTGCCTGGTGACGAAGATCACGCAGCCGGCTTCGTAATTGTATTCGATGACATCACGGCGCTGCTGCAGGCACAGCGCGATGCGGCCTGGGGCGAGGTTGCAAGGCGGCTTGCCCATGAGATCAAGAATCCGCTGACGCCGATACAGCTATCCGCCGAACGGTTGCGGCGCAAGTACTTGCAGACGATGTCCCCCGATGAGGCGCAGATACTCGATCGCGCAACGCACACGATAGTGCAGCAGGTCGAAGCGATGAAAGAGATGGTCAACGCCTTCAGCGATTACGCGCGGGCACCGGATATGGACATCCACCAGTTCAGTGTTGAGCGGCTAGCAAACGAAGTCGTCGATCTCTATCGCGCGCAGGAGAGCGAAATTGCCATCGGGCTGCGTGCGAACGACGACCTGCCGCCGCTCGAGGCTGATATGGGCCGCATCCGGCAGATTCTGCACAACCTGATACGGAATTCAATCGAAGCACTGGAGAACATCGAAGATGGTCGTATCGATGTCACGGTATCGGCAAACCGGTATCACGATGCCGACATTATCGAAATAGTCGTCGAGGACAACGGACCGGGATTCAACACCGGGTCGATGTCGCAGGTATTTGACCCGTACGTAACAACCAAGCCCAAGGGCACCGGTCTGGGCCTTGCCATCGTAAAGAAGCTCGTTGAAGAACATGCCGGCACAATTGAAGCTGAGAACCGGCAAGACGGCGGAGCGATCATTCGCATTCGCCTGCCTGCGACCGAGGTTGCGCGAGAAAGACTGATCGCGAAGATGCCGGGTCGCACTGAGAAACGGAGGGAGAGAGCATGAGCACATCACGCGTGCTGGTCGTGGACGACGAGGCCGACATCCGGGCATTGATCAAGGACATACTGGCCGATGAGGGATACCAGGTCACCGTCGCAGCAAACGCCGTCGCCGCGCGTGCCGCATGTGACGAGGGAACGTTCGAGCTGGTCCTGCTGGATATCTGGATGCCGGACACGGATGGCATCACGCTGTTGCGCGAATGGTCGGAGAGGGGCTCGCTGAACTGTCCGGTTGTCATCATGTCGGGGCATGGCACGGTAGACACGGCCGTCGAAGCAACGCGTCTTGGCGCCTTCGATTTTGTTGAAAAGCCGCTGTCGATCGCCAAGTTGCTGCGCACGGTCGAACGGGCGCTCGATGCCCACAAGCGGAGGAATGCGGCCAGCCGGCAGATGCTTCCGTCGTTGCTCGCGCCGGTGGGTCGCAGCCGGGTAATGCAGGACCTGCGCGAGACCGTGCAGCGCTATGCATCGCATGATTCACCGGTGTTGCTGATCGGCGAACCCGGCACCGGCCGTGGTGCCTTTGCGCAGTACATGCACGGGCTCAGCCATCGCGCCGACGGCCCGCTCGAAATACTGCTCGCCACTTCGCTGACAGACAGTAACGCCGAGGAACAGCTGTTTGGCAGCGAGGATGGCAACGAGACGGTCAAAGGTGTGTTCGAGCGCGCGGGCGCAGGCACCGTGATTATCGATGAACTATGCGACCTCAATGACAATGCGCAGAAACTCATAGTCAGTGCACTGGAGAAGCATCGCTTCACGCGCCGTGGCGGTCATCAGCCGATCGAAATCAGTGCACGCGTGCTCGGAACCATTCGCGAGGACTTCGAAAACGACATCATCGCCGGGAAATTGCGCCGCGAGCTGGTCTCGGCCATCAACACGCTGAGTGTACGGGTACCACCCCTCCGTGAGTACGCCGAGGACGTCCCGGAGCTGCTCAACTATTACGTTGACAAGCTGGTCGATACCGAGCAGCTCAAGTTCCGCCGCTTCAATGTCGCGGCACAGAACCGGCTGCGCAATTATCCCTGGCCGGACAATGTGCGTGAGCTGAAAAACATCGTACGCCGTCTGCTGCTCACGGGCTCCGGTGAGGAAATTACACTCGACGAAATCGAGAGCGTCATAACCGCGGGCACCCACGACGACGAACCGCTGGTCAAGCAGGACCTGTTATCCCTGCCGTTGCGCGAGGCACGTGAGCAGTTCGAGCGCGCGTACCTGCAACAGCAGCTGGTGCTCTGCGACGGCAAGGTGGGTAAGCTGGCAAAGCGTGTCGGCATGGAGCGTACACATCTTTACCGCAAGCTGCGGTCGTTGGGCGTTGATTTCCGATCTGTAGGCGCGAGTTCGGACGACTAGCCAGCTTGTCCCCCGTCATCGCGAGGCCTCCCGGTCATCGCGAGGCGCGCAGCGCCGTGGCGACCTCGCACGGCCTCCCGGTCATCGCGAGGCGCGCAGCGCCGTGGCGACCTCGCACGGATAGTGACTCTGCCATTCGGAGCGAGATTGCCACGCGCTGCGCGCTCGCAACGACGGATTGCCACGCGCTGCGCGCTCGCAACGACGGGGCCGTTCCTCAGCTGTCGATGGCGAGTTCCCCGACGAGGCATTGCAGGACGCCGTTTGTCCAGCCGAAGCCGTCCTGCACGCCGTACTCGCCGCCACCGGCCAGTCTGCCGATCTCGATGACGTCGTATTTTTCGAGCAGCCGGCCGGTTTCGGCGTAGACCGCGAGGTTGTTCTTTACCCAGCGGGTTGCACCCTCGCGCGCATCGGCATCGAAACCGTAATTCATCAAGCCGCGGTAGCAGGCCCATTGCAGCGGTGCCCAGCCATTCGGCGCATCCCACTGCTGTCCGCTTTCGATGCGGCTCGTAAGCCAGCCGCCCGGCGCGAGGAACTGCTCGCGGATGTGCGTCGCCGCGGCTCGTGCCTGGTCGGCTTCCGCCAGCTCGAGAAACAGTGGAAACGCCTGAACCAGTGAGTCCGATTCGCTGTGCACAAGGTCCGGCAGTAACAGGTCTGTAAACGTACCGCGCTTCCGGCAAAAGAACAGGCGCCTGAGCAGGGCCGTTCGGTTCTCCGCCAGCGCCCTGAATTGTGCGGCGGTTCCGGACTCTCCGGCCGCGTCGCTTGCGATGGCGATGACCGATTCCAGTTTGCACAGCAGTGCATTGAGGTCGACCGGGACGATGCTTGTCGTCCGGATGCTGGCAAGCGAATCGGCATCCGCGAGCCAGCGGGAGCTGAAGTCCCAGCCGGATTCGCACGCGGCCCGGATGTCCCGGAACAGGCCGGTTTCGTCGCGGGAAGCGGCGGCGGCGAGTGCCAGGTCCTCGGCGTAGCTCTCCGGCCGTGGTGACGGGTCATCGTCCCAATAGCGGTTCAGGAATCCACCCGGGACCGGCACGACGCGTGCAGCCGGCGTAGTTGGTGCGGCGTCGCTGCCCGCCATCCAGAATGCGTGCTCCTTCAGCAATTGCGGCAGGAACCGCTGATACACCTGCCGCTCATCGCCCAGCCCAGCCAGGAGCTCGACCATCAGTGCAAAAAAGGGCGGTTGCGATCGCGAGCAAAAATAACTGCGGTTGCCGTTCGGAATGAAACCGACCTGGTCGATCAGGTAGGCGAAATTGGCAACCATGTCCTCAATCTGCTGGCGTCGCCCGCTGGCCGCCAGCCCCAGTAGTGTGAAGTAGCTGTCCCAGTAATAGATTTCGCGAAACCGTCCCCCGGGGACGATGTACGGATGCGGCAGCTCGAGCAGCGACGACGCGTCGTGATCCGTGTCGCTGGCGCGTGCCAATACATCCCAAAGCTTTTCGATGTGCTCCAGCACTGGCTGGCGCCGGTCGGATACGACACCGGCGGTGGCCGGCAGTGGCAGCTCGAAATTTTCATTGATGAACTCGAGCAGATCGACATTCCCCGCCGCCGCCTGTTTTCGGTAGCGATACAGGATTGAACGCGGTTCGGACTTTGGCACCGCATCGACAAAGGTTTTCGAGTCACCCAGCACGCCGCTGGTCTGCACCTCGTCGAACAACTCGGCATAGAGTCTGGCGGGCACGTTCAGCTTGAACACGGCCGCCTCCGGACGGTTTCCTGTGGCGCTTGCACGATGCCGCTCAGGTTGCCGCGGCAGAGGCGCTGTCGGCTACTGTACGGCCCTTGAAACGGTACAGCGTGAATGACAGCAGCGCGATCGGCACAAGCGAGAAATAAAATGCGGTCTGACCACCCAGGTGTTCGAACAGGTTACCGGTAATGATTGAGCCCGTCGTGCCGCCCAGCGCGGAGAAGACAACGATCAACCCGGCCATCGGTGCGTGCTGGCGGACCGGCAGCGCGGACAGGATCAGCGAGTTGATGGCCGGGTAGATCGGTGCGATGCAAAGGCCGATCAGCGGGAAGACAAAAGCCGCGAGCGGGGCATTGCCCCATCCCGTCACCGGTACACCGCTGGTTTGCCGCGCGAGCGGCAGCACCAGTACGACGAGCAGCGCGGCCAGCGCCAACCCGGTCATCAGCACGCGGTACCAGTCGAAGTAGCGCATGACGACACCGGCCAGCAGCCGGCCGAGCGCCGTCGATGCGGCCAGGATACTCGCCATCTGGATACTCAGCGATGCCGGCAACAACAATATCTGGCTGTTGAATGACGGCAGCCACGACATGATGCTTTGCTCGATCAATACGTACAGGAATGCTGCAATGACAAAAATGAACACCAGCGGTTTTGCACACAGCCGGAACATTGCCAGGAAATCCCGGCCGGGTGGTTGATGATCATTTGTCTGTACTGACGACTCGTCGAGTGGCGATACCAGCAACAGCAGGAATGCCGCTGCTGATAATGCGGCGAGCGCATAGTACACATTGAGCCAGCCGCTGCTGCCCGGGTCCAGGTCGTTGACGAATGCACTGAATATGAAATAGCCGGATAGCACGCCGACCATGAAAAACGCTTCGAGGAAATTCATCAGGCTGACATGCTGGGCCCGGCCGTGAGTTACGAGCCCGAGGGTTGCGAACACCGAGACCTTGATCAGCGCAAAGCTCGCGCCGGTAGCCGCGAACAGGAGTTTCGCCATCCAGAACTGCGGTAGCGCCGGCATCGCGAGACAGACCAAGGCGATGAATCCGAGCGCAATCAGCATGCTGCGCTTGTAACCGATACGTGCGATGAACGATGCGACGAGGAAGGACGTGATCGCGATCGGCAGGTCCTTGAACGCCTCGAGCACGCTGGCGGCGGACTCGGTCACGCCATAACTGTTCTGCACCTGCAGGATGACGGTGCCGACGCTGTTCAACAGTATCGCGAACACGAAATAGTTGATGAACAGGGACAGCTTGATCAGCGCGTATTGCATGGCCAGATTCCGTTACGTGCCCGGCCGCATGATGCCGGCTGGCGGGCGAGGATAGCAGCCCGGGGTCCCGGGCTCCCGGTCGCGCCAGGGTTAATGGCGGGAGGCCGTGATCCGGCTCTCCCGCCGCGTGCCCTCAGAACTCGTAACCGACGCTCAGCTGAAACGTGCGCGGCATGATGTAACGACCGTTCGGTGCACTTGTCGTGCGCGGGTCGCTTTCAGTCAACGCTTCTTCATCGGTCAGGTTATCAGCGGATAACTGGACACTGAATCGTTCGTCGACACGAACAATGACGCCGAGGTCCACTTTCTCATAGCCTGGCAGCCGGTTTATGTTCGTCGGATCGCCGAAGCGATCATCGACGGCGCTCAGCGTGCCGTACAGGACGCCCGACATCTGGCCCATGTCAAACTCGTAACTCGGCGTTACGCGCAACTGCCAGCCGGGCTGCCGAACGGTTTCCTTACCGTCGTTTGGCCCGCTCTTGATTTCGCTGTCCTGCACGGTCGCGTTCAACGTGACACGAAAACCGGTGTTCGTGTCCCAGATTGCGTCAACTTCCACGCCCGTCGCCTCCTGGGTCTGGATGATGCCCCCGGCACCGGCAAGTGCAACGAAGAAGCTCGGGTCGACCTCAGTGTAGAAACCGGTTGTGTAAAGGCTTAAGTAGTCGGTCACCCATTTGAAGCCGAGTTCGTACTGGGTTACTTCCTGGATCAGGTCGTCGCCGTCGTTGTACGCACCACGGTTGTCGCGGAAATCGTCAAAGTAGGGCATCTTGCTGCCGCTGTTGATGCGCGCAAATCCGCTCATCGAGTCGTTGAACAGGTAGTTGGCGGCCGCTGTCCACGAGAACTCGGTTTCATCGAAGTCGATGGTAAGGTCGACCTGTCCGTCGAGCCCTTCGTCCACCGAGTAGTTGACTTCATGGTTCTCGGATCGCACGCCGAGATCCACCGTCAGGCGATCGCCAAGGTCGAGGGTCGTTGCGGCATACAAAGCCGTCGTTGTCGCATCACCGGTCGCATCGATATCGTAGTTGAACCCGCAGCTGTCGAAAGCCGGGTCATTGCACGCGATGCCGGTGACGACTTCGCCGCCGGACTGCACGACTTCGTATTTCGAGTTGCCGATCGACCAGAATTCATCGGTCGATGAGCTGGCCGAATAGAAACCGGCGGTCACGGAACCGCGATCCCACTGTCGCGCAAGGCTCAGGTCATTGGTAAAGGCATCGATATCTTTCAGCACTTCCCAGGCGCCGAACTGCTGTATGTACTCGGATTCAGCGATCGTCCGGCCGGTGACGGCACCGGTCAGAGACTCCGTGGGTCCGATAGTCAGAGTCGCACGTGGATCGGCCAACGGGTCGGCCCGCAGCGCGCTGATCTGCACGGCGCCGCCGTCGGGCACGAGGCCACGCGTATTGGCGTCGCCGGCGGTGTAACTGAAGCGTTCCGTCAGTTCCCAGCCGTCGGCAATCTCGAGGACCATCGATCCGCCGCTCATCGAGCCATCCCAGCCGCGGCCGTCGCCCAGGTTCACCGTTGTGGATTCCTGTTCGCCGGCCGGGCCAAACAGGATTTCGCGCTGCCGGTTCAGCGTACCGAGCTGGTTGTACCCGGCGTCGACACCGGGGACGTTGAGTGCGACGGGCAAATACCAGGTGCCGTGGTCGTCGGTCTGCCGGTGGAAGAAGTTGATCGAGCCGCGGTCGAGGTCCTTCGTCAGGTTCACCGTGACCTGGTTTCCCTCGTCCGAGTTGAAACCGGCGTCGCGGATGCCGGGCGAACTCGAGATGTAGCCGCCGATCATGTAGTAGAACTCGTCGGCCAGTTCGCCGCTCAGGTAACCGTCGAAGCGGCGCAGGTCGTAGTCGGAGGTCGTGTATTTGACGAGCCCCTCGGTCTCCGGCCCGCCCTCGCGCAGGATGAAGTTGGTCGTCAGGCCGGGCTGGCCGTTCGAGAACACCGGGTTGGGGCCGCCGCGCAGCGCCTCTACCCGCTGGACGGTTTCGTCGATGCGAAACAATGTCGTGTTCTCGAGAAACGACAACGTCGGCGGTGGAAAAATTGGCGACCCGTTGACCTGCAGTGTGTAGAACGGTGCATCGCCGCTGCCGGGGAAGCCGCGGACGAAAACGTTGGCGCCGGCCACGCCGCCGGAGCTTTCAGACCACACGCCGGGCACGAGTTTCAGCAGGTCCGCCGTACTCTGTGGCTGGAACTTGTTGATGTCGTCGTCGCTCATCGTCGTGATCGCAAAACTGGCGTCGAACTTGCGCAGTTCGGCGCCACCCGCGGTTCCCGTCACGATGACTTCCTCGATGGTCTCGTTGGAGTCCCCGTCTTCGTCCTCGTCCTGGGCCTGGGCCCACTTGAGTGGTACGGCGGCGAGCAACAGGGCGATGCCCGCTGTGGCTAATGCCGCGAACGCGGACGTTGCGTGAAGTTTGCGCTTGATCATGTTCTGCACCCTTGCGATGTCTGGATTAGGCCCATGAAACGGACGCTGACCGCGGCAGGCGTGCACTTGCTCCGGCGACACGCAAAAGGGCGGGTCGCGCTGCACTTGTCTGTACGGTCGAAGAGTCCCCCCCTGGGAATGCTTCCCGGACCACAAACGGTACACTGGGATGAAATGCATTTCAATCGTTTTGAAATGCGTTTCAGTTATTGATCGAAACTACTTGTCGGTCAACTGGTTAGGAAGAAAACGCTCTGCCGGCAGGGAGCCGGGGCACGCGGGATTGGGGGCGTGCGCCTCGCCCGGAGCCTGTCAGTCGCCGCCAGCGGCGGGCACGCGAACCGCGCACGCCCGCGCGCAGGGTTACGCGTCCCCGGACCACCCGGTACACTTCCCGGATGCCCGCGAAAGCCCGGATAACGATGGATGACATAGCGAGACTCGCCAAAGTCTCGAAGCCGACCGTGTCCCGGGCACTGAGCAACAACCCGCTGGTCAACCCGGAAACAAGGCAACACGTGCTGTCGGTGGCCCGGCAACACGGCTACACCGTCAACCGCAATGCGCAGAAACTTCGCAACAAGCGCACCAATACGATAGCCGTATCACTCGACTTCCTGTCGCATCGCCAGAACCATATATCGGACCCGTTTATTTTCGACCTGCTGGCCGGCGTTTCCGAAGCGCTCGGCAACCGCAGCCAGGACCTGCTGCTGTTTGCGCCGAATCACAACGACATCGATGCATTCCAGCAGATCCTCGCCTCGCGCGGGGCCGACGGATTCATCGTCCTCGGCCAGGGTCATCGCGAGCAAATGCTCGACGAATTCGCGCGTTCCGGCGCGCCGCTGGTCGTCTGGGGTGCCGCCCGCGACGACACACCGTACTGCGTCATCGGCAGCGACAATTTCCGCGGCGGCCAACTGGCCGGTGAGTATTTCCTGGAGCAGGGCAAAAAACGTTACCTGTTCGTCGGCGACACGAGCTACGGCGAGATTCGAAGACGGCGCGAAGGATTGCAGGAAGCATTGGCTTCCAGTGGCCTCGACCGGTCCATAGACGATGTCTCCCTCAGCAACTTCTCATACGAAAAGGCATTTGACGCGGCAAACCGTTATCTCGATGACTGCAGGGACGTCCCCGATGCCGTCTTCACATACAGCGATACCGCCGCAATGGCTTTCGTCTGCGCACTGCACAATCGCAATCTCGACATACCCGGCGACGTATCCGTAGTCGGCTACAACGACATTCCGTCAGCCGCCTATTTCAGCCCGCCAATCACGACAGTACGGCAGGACACCTACCAGGCCGGCCGCCTTCTCGTCGACAAGCTGATGCAAATGCTCGACGGGGACACGCCCAGGTCGGAAATGCTGCCGACCGAACTGGTCCGCCGCGCAACGTGACCCTGCGCAGAGTCAGGCCCGGATTATTCATGAACGGCACGGGGATCGGGGCGGAGGTGTGCCCCGGGGAGGGCTTTTCAGGGCTGTGCCGGACAGGGACGTCCGGCACAGAGCGTACAGGGACGTATTCACAGCGTCCCTGAAAAGCTCTCCCCGGGGTGCGCCTTCGCTTACCACCAAAGCCAAACGTTCATGAATAATCCGGGCCGGCGCAGGTTCTAATGTTCGCCGGGAGCTGTCTCGTCCGGCGGCCACGGCCGCGTGTAGGCTCGTTCGCTCCTCGCCAGCCGGCCGTCGTCATGGAACTCGAGACCGGGATCGCCGAAATCGGCGACGCTGAGATCGCGCAGCAGCGACAGAGCGTACTGACCGGTGTCCGGTTGCGGCCCGCCCGGGCGGATCTGCACTGTCGAGTGGATGTGACCGTGCAGGAAGCGGCCTTCGGCATCCAGTTCCGCGACGAGTATCGGCGCAACACCGTTCAGGCCGTCGACGCTGATACCGTAATACGTTGCAAAGTTGCCGAGGCTGTAGGCAATCAGTCGGTCACGATAGCGTTCCATCGCACGGACGACATGCGGTCCATGGCCCAGCACAAGGTCTGCGCCGGAATCGACCATCAACCGCGCAAACCGGACGACGTCACCACGCGGCTCGCCGTAATACTCTTCCTCGGCGAACGGCAGGCGCGTGACATCGCGGCCTTCCGCGCCGCCGTGAAACGAAACAATGACGATGTCATGATCAAGGGCAAACGATTCGACGGTGCGCGCCGCGTAGTCGTAGTCGTGCATCAGGTTTGAATTGCGCGTGACCGCGTACGCCAGGAATGCGACGCGGAGGCCATTCTGCGTGAATGTTGCAAAGTCGCCCCTGCGGCCGGAATACAGCATGCCGGCGGACGCCACCGCCTCCATTGTCGCCGTGCGGCCTTGCTCGCCGAAGTCACGGGCATGATTGTTGGCCACGCTCAGCAGGTCGAAGCCGGCGTCGGCGAAGTGCTGCGCATACCGTGCCGGCGAACGAAACAGGTAGCACGCGGACTTGCTGCTGCATTGCTTGACCGGTTCACCACCATCGGCCAATACGCCTTCGAGATTACCGAACGTCACGTCAGCCCCGCGCAGCAAGTCGCTCACGCCCGCCAGGAACGAGATGCCGTCGTCGTCAGGCAGATGATTCTCCGGGTAGTCGGTGCCCAGCATCATGTCGCCAACGGCCGCGACGGTGATCCGGCGCGCATCCGGCGTCGGCTCTGCCACTCGTTCCGGCGTGACATCCGCCTGACCCGTATTCTCGCTGGCGTCGACTTCTTTGGAATTTCCGGGCGGCTTCGTATCCACGGCAGGTGCCGTGCTGCACCCCGCCACGAGACACAGCGTGGCCAACAGCACCCGAACCAATGAACCAGCACCGGGCCCCATCAACTGTTACTCGCTCAGCTTGATGCGCAGCACGTCGATGTTTGCCTCGCGCAAGCGGCTGCGCAGCAGGTTCAGCTCGTCGAGATCGTCGATCGGGCCAATGCGGACGCGATGATAGGTCTTGTCCTCGATGGCGACGCGCTGAATCGTTGACTCGATGCCCTGCAGCGCGAGCTGGGCGCGGCGGCGGTCGGCATCGTTGTGGCTGCTGAAAGAACCGGCCTGCAGTATGTAGGTGCCGGATTCGACGACCGCCTGCGGCTCGTTGTCCGTTGTGACATCGGGTTCCTGCTCGGGGATGACCACCTCGAAATTCGGCAGCATGCGGTAGAAGTCGAAACGCGTCCCGGGCGCGGGCTCCGCGGCGACGGCAGGTTCTTCGGGTGATTCACCGTTGTCGTCCAGTACCGGCGACGGTGGCGGCGACTGCCGCACCACCGGCGCGGCTTCCCGCACAATCGGTGCGTCCTGCCGCAGCCAGATCACGAGCGCCACCGACAGTCCGATCGCAAGCCCGAATATCATCCATACCCAGCCGGGAAAGTCGTTACCGGCTGCTCTGCGCCGTCGTCGTTGCTTCGTCATCGTTACATCGAATCCGGTGCCGATACGCCAAGAATGCCGAGACCCGACGCAATGACCGTACGCGTCGCTGTAATCAGCACCAGGCGTGCATCGCGCAGGTTGCGCTCGTCCACGATAAACGTGTGCGCGTTGTAATAGGTATGAAATTCGTTGGCGAGGTCGCGCAAATAGTGCACGAGATGCTGCGGTGCGCGGTTTAACGCCGCAAGCTCAAGAATTTCCGGATACCGGCTGAGAGTCGACAGCAGTGCCTTCTCATGATCCTCGGACAGCAGCGAAAAATTCGCGAGGCCATTGTCCGGATCGAAGGCATGCGACTTTTCATCGAGCTGCCGGAACACGCTCGCGACACGCGCATGCGCGTACTGGATGTAATACACCGGGTTCTCGTTCGAGCGGCTCGTTGCGAGCTCGAGGTCGAAGTCGAGATGCTGTTCGTTCGATCGCATGACATAGAAAAAACGCGCCGCGTCATTGCCAACTTCGTTGCGCAATTCGCGCAGCGTGACGAATTCGCCGGAACGCGTCGACATCGACAGTTTCTCGCCGCCGCGGTAGAGCGTCACAAACTGCACCAGCTCCACCTCGAGGCTGTCGCCCGCGTATCCCATCGCCTCGAGCCCGGCGCGTACACGCGCGACGTAACCGTGGTGGTCGGCGCCGAGTATGTCTAGCAGGTGGTCGAAGCCGCGTTTACGCTTGTCGAAGTGATAAGCAATGTCCGATGCAAAATACGTCTTCTTGCCGTTCTCGCGCACGACGACGCGATCCTTCACATCGCCGTAGTCAGTTGCCCTGAACCACAAGGCGCCCTCCTTTTCGTACAGCATGCGGCGCTTTTTCAGCACCGCCAGCGCCTCGTCGATGAGGCTGTCGTCCGTCAGGCTCTGTTCCGAAAACCAGCGATCGAACCGGACGCCGAACTCGGCGAGGTCCTCGCGTATTTCGTCGCGTATCGATTCCAGTGACTGCTGCCGGATCGACAGGAAACGTTCCTGACCAAGCAATTGCTCGGCGCGGTCGATCAATGCGCCGATATGGGTTTCCTTGTCGCCGTCCGGGCCATCCGCCGGCAAGCCGTCAACGATATCGCCGGCCGAAAATGACGAAAGGTCGCCGCCGTCGACGGAGGCGGCGATATCACGAATGTAGCCGCCTCGATAGCCGGCCGAAGGGAACGGCACGTCGATGCCCGCCTGCTCAAGCATGCGCAACCATACACTCAGTCCGAGTATGTCCATCTGCCGGCCGGCATCATTGACATAGTATTCCCGCGTAACCGGGTAGCCCGCCGCCTCGAGCAGGTTGCCGAGCGATGCGCCGAACGCGGCGTGCCGGCCATGGCCTACGTGCAGCGGCCCGGTCGGGTTCGCGGACACGAACTCCAGCAGGATGTGCGGTGCATCGCGGCGCGGTTGCCGACCGTAGGTTGCGCCCTGCTCAATGATCGCCGCCAGTTCGTGGTGAAATGCCGCGTCGCTGACGAAGAAGTTGATGAATCCGGGGCCCGCGATCTCGGCTTTCGCCACCAGCTCGCTGTCGGGCAGGCGATCGATGAGCAATTGCGCCAGTTCGCGCGGATTGCGGCGCATCGGTTTCGCGAGCTGCATCGCTATGTTGCTCGCGAAGTCGCCGTGCCGCGGATCGCGGGCGCGCTCGACGGTGACGCTCAGCGACATGGCTTCCGGGCTGTTGGCCAGCTCGGGGAGGCTCGCGATGGATGCCCCGAGCAAATCTGCAATACTGCTTTTCAATGTGAGAGTCCGGGCCAGGTGAGAGGAGTGAAGATGCGGCGAGGCGGCAATTCTAACGCGGCATCAAAAAAGCTCAATCGGATCGACATCAATCGACCAGCGAACCTGGCGGGCGCCGCGGCTTTCCTCGAGTGCCGGGCGCAATGCATTGAGCAAAACATGCAGTGACTTTCGGCTGTTGCTCTGGACCAGGAGCTGCGCCCGGTAACGGCCCGCGCGCCGCTCCATCGGTGCACTGACAGGCCCGAGCAGCCGCACACCGTCACCCGCAAGGATCTCGGCCCGGCGCCGGGTGTCGTCGAGAAAACGATGCGTCAGCTCGCGTTTCGAGCCCGAAGCGCGAATCAGCGCGAGCCGCGAAAATGGCGGCCATGCGGACGCTTCGCGCTCGGCCAGGCTGAACTCGGCCACGCCCGCGTAGCCCTGTGCCATCAGCCGCTGCCAGAACGGGTGTGCCGGAAAGCCTGTCTGGATCAGCACTTCCCCCTGGCGGCGTTCGCGCCCGGCGCGCCCGGCGACCTGGACGAGGCTCTGCGCAAGGCGCTCGCCGCCCCGGAAATCGGTGCTGAAAAGGCCCTGGTCGGCGTTGATAATGCCGACCAGCGTCAAATCCGGGAAGTGATGCCCCTTCGACAGCATCTGTGTACCGACAAGGATGCGGGCCTCGCCGCTCGTCGCCAGCGCCAGCGCGCGGTCCATTGTGCCTTTCAGCCGGGTCGTATCGCTGTCGATGCGAGTGATCAGTTGCCCGGGAAAGTGTGCGGCCAGCGCATCCTCGATACGTTCCGTGCCTTGGCCGAGCGGCCGGCATGGGCTGCCGCAGTCGCTGCATGTTGTGTCCAGCCGCCGGCTCGCGCCGCAGTGGTGGCAGGCGAGGAGCCTTTTCGCGGCGTGCACGGTCATGCGGGCATCGCAGCGGCTGCACTCGGCGATCCTGCCGCAGCTGGAGCAGATCAGCGTCGGTGCAAAGCCGCGGCGGTTCAGGAAGATCAGTGCCTGGGAGCCACGCTGGAGATTGGCGGCCAATGCTGTCAGCAACGGTGCGCTCAGGCCGTCATCGGCCGGGTGGCGTGTCAGGTCGATGAGTCTCAGCAGCGGCGGCAGGGCGTAGCCGGCGCGGGCTGACAGCACGTGATGACGGTACGCGCCTTGCCGGCAACGCAGTATCGTCTCGAGCGACGGCGTCGCACTGCCGAGTATCACCGGAATATCGTCATGCTTGCCGCGAGCAATCGCGAGATCACGTGCTGAATAACGCAAGCCTTCCTGTTGCTTGAAGGATCCGTCGTGCTCTTCGTCGACGATGATCAGCCCGGGCTGAGCCAGCGGCGTGAACACCGCCGAACGCGTGCCGAGCAGCAACGGCGCGGTGCCGTCCCGCGCGCGGCGCCACGCATCGAGCCGCGCATTGTCGGGCAGCGACGAGTGCAGCAGCAACGGTTCAATACCGATGCGCTCGCGCAGCCGCCGCACGAGCTGCGGTGTCAGGCCGATCTCCGGTACCAGGATCAGGACCTGGCGACCGGCGTCGAGGACGTCCTTTATCCGGCACAAATAGACTTCGGTCTTGCCGCTGCCGGTGACACCGTCGAGCAGCGCCACGCCAAACCCGCTGGCGTCGCGCAGTCCCGCCAGCGCGACGCGTTGCTCGTCATTGAGTGCAGGGCCCGCCGTTGCCGGCATCCGCGCCGGGGGTGGCGGCGCATCCGGACATGAGCCTATCCCGATCCAGCCGCGGTCCAGCAGGCGCTTGCGGCTGCGCCGCCAGCCGGGGGCGGCATTGTCGAGCGCATCCGCGCTCATCTCGCCGTCGCGCGCCAGGCGCTCCAGTATTTCGGCCTGGCGCGGCGCGCGCTTTGCAATGTCGTCCGGATCCACCGCGCGTCCGGCATCGGTCAGTGAGACGACCTCTACCGTGTCAGTGAGCGGTCCGCCCTGGCGCAAGGCGGCGGGCAGCGCTGCCGCAACGACTTCGCCGACCGGGTGGTGGTAATAATCACTAGTGAACCTGACCAGCCAGAGGTCGGCTTCGCTGAGCACCGGTTCGTCGTCGATGCACGCGATTGCGCGGCGCAGCTTGCCGGCCGGCACTTCGCTCGTTGCCGCCAGCTCCATCAGCATGCCGGTCTGCGTTCCCCGCCCGAACGGTACCTTGAGTCGCATGCCCGGCAGCAGCGGCCGGTCTCCCGGTGGGGGCAGGTAGTCGAACAGGCGTGACAGCGGGACATTGACCGCCACGCGCAGCACGGGATCGCGGCTCATCGCACGGCCCGGAAAGCCGCGCGGTTACAGCGCCTTGACGGACTGTATGAGCTCGGATGCCATCTTCTGGCCATCGCCATACAACATGCGCGTCTGCTCGAGGAAGAACAGCGCATTCTCGATGCCGGAAAAGCCGGCGCCCTGGCCGCGCTTGATGACGATGACATTCTTGGCCTTGTCGGCATTCAGTATCGGCATGCCGTAGATAGGGCTTGACGGGTCGGTGCGTGCAACGGGATTGACGACGTCGTTGGCGCCGATAACAAGCGCGACATCGGCATTGGCAAACTCGGCATTGATCTCGCCCTCGTCGTAGATGATGTCGTAAGGGACGCCGGCTTCGGCGAGCAGCACGTTCATGTGCCCGGGCATGCGGCCGGCGACCGGGTGAATCGCGAACTTGACGTCGACGCCGCGATCGATCAGCAGCTGTGCGAGTTCCCACACCTTGTGCTGTGCCTGCGCGACGGCCATGCCGTAGCCGGGAACGATCAGGACCTTGTTCGCGAAAGCCATCATGACGCCGACGTCCGATGCCTCGATCGGCTTCATCGAGCCGCCGGCATCGTCGCCGCCAACGGCCGCCGCCGTGTCGCCGAAGCCCGAGAACAGCACATTGGCAAGCGAGCGATTCATCGCCTTGGCCATCAGCTGGGTCAACAGCGTGCCGGCCGCGCCGACAACCGTGCCGGCAATAATCATTGCCGCGTTCTGCAGCACGAAGCCCTCGAACGCCACCGCGAGACCGGTCAGTGCGTTGTACAGCGATATGACGACCGGCATGTCGGCGCCGCCGATCGGCAACGTGATCGTGACACCGAGTACCAGCGCCATCAGGAAGAAAACGGTAACGACACTGATGCCGGCATGCTGCACGAGGATCACGCCGCCCAGCGCCACTGTAACCAGCAGCACGATGATATTGACGACCTGCAAGCCGCTGAAGCGCACTGTCGTCTTCATCAGGCCCTGCAGCTTGGCGAACGCGACCAGGCTGCCGCTGAAAGATACGGCGCCGATCAGGCCGCCCAGCACCGCGAGAACGCCAAACGTCAGGCCGTGATCCTCGCCGCCGAACAGTTCGACAGCGGCGATAGCCGCGGCAGCGCCGCCGCCCATGCCGTTGTAAAGGGCGATCATCTGCGGCATGTCGGTCATTGCAACGCGTTTGCCGCTGATCCACGCGGCAATGCCGCCAATGGCAATGGCGACGGTCATCAAACCGTAATTCTCCATGCCCGGATAGAGGAACGTGACCAGCGTGGCAACCACCATGCCGGCGCCGGCCCAGACAATTCCGGCACGTGCCGTGACCGGCGAACTCATCCGTTTCAGGCCGAATATGAACAGGATTGCCGCAATAAAGTAACTTGCCTCAATCAGCGTTCGGAGGGAGACGACATCGCTCATTTGCGTGCTCCCTTGCTGCTCTTGAACATCTCGAGCATGCGTTCCGTCACGACGTAGCCACCGACGGCGTTGCCGGCGGCCAGCACGACGCCAATGAAACCGATAGTCAGTTCAAGCGTCGTTTCGGCGCGGCCCAGCGCGACCATGGCGCCGACCAGTACGATACCGTGCACAAAGTTCGAGCCGGACATCAACGGCGTGTGCAGTATGACCGGTACACGGCCGATCACCTCATGCCCGACAAAAGCCGCAAGCATGAATATATAGAGTGCAATGAATCCGTCGATCATCAGGCAGCTCCCCCTTCGATGGTTTCACGTGTCGGCGCGTGCAGTATGCTGCCATCGCGAGTCAGTGCCGACTTCGCAAACACTTCGTCGTCCCAGTCGATAGCGAGCTCACCGTCCTTGATCGCGGGGCTGATGAAGTTGTACATGTTGCGTGCGTACATCTCGCTGGCATGGCGGCCGAGTGTCGACGGCAGGTTAACGGGCCCCACGATCTTGACGTTATGCTTGACGATTGTTTCACCGGCGACTGTCAGCTCGCAGTTACCACCGGTCTCGGCTGCGAGATCAACGATGACGGCACCGGGCTTCATATTGGCAACCGCGTCGGCTGAAATGATCTTCGGCGCCGGGCGCCCCGGAATCGCAGCGGTACTGATAACGACATCCGAAACGGAGATCTCCTTCTCCAGCGCTTCCTGCTGTTTCTGTTTTTCCTCGTCAGTCAGTTCCCTCGCGTAACCGCCTTCGCCCTCGGCGGAGACGCCGGTATCGACGAACTTTGCGCCCAGCGATTCAACCTGCTCCCGCGTGGCGCCTCGCACGTCGTAACCCTTTACGACGGCACCGAGACGGCGCGCCGTCGCAATGGCCTGCAAGCCGGCTACACCGGCACCGATGACGAGTACCTGTGCCGGCCGGATCGTGCCGGCAGCTGTGGTCAGCATCGGGAAGAACTTGTTGAGGGTGCTGGCGGCGATCAGCACGGACTTGTATCCGGAGGCAGCGGCCTGTGATGACAGCACGTCCATGCTTTGTGCGCGTGAGATTCGTGGAATCAGCTCCATCGCGAAGCCGGTCTGCTTGCTGTTCTGGAGTGCCAGCACGAGATCCCGGTTGATGTGCCCGTACATCAGGCTTGCAACTGTTTTGCCTTCCCCGAACTTGTTGACGACGCTTGCCGTGGGCGGTTGCACGCCAAGCAGCAGGTCGCATCTGTCGAGGACCCCATCGGCATCCGCAAGCTCAACGCCGTCGTAGTCCGTGTCCAGCAATTGCGAGGCGGCGCCGGCCCCTTTCTCCATGATGACCTTGACACCGAGCTTGCCGAATTTGGCGGCGATTTCGGGCGTCAGGGCAACGCGGGTTTCGCCTTCCAGCGCTTCTTTCAGCACGCCAACAGTCAGCGGCATCGTTTATCTCCGTCAGGACCATCAATTATTCAGGGGACCGCCGCTCATTCGCATGAAGCGAATGTTTGGGACGACACCAGGGCAACAGCACCGTCGTCGGCAACAGCAACGATTGTCGCGTCCGACCGCCCTGCCGGTCACCCGCATGTAATACGAAGCGCGCATAATGACATAGCGGCCTTAAATCGCAAACTCCACGGAAATATTGATTTTTCCGGGCCGTGCTGCAAACTAGTGGCCTGCGCCGTCGGTAAGTATTAGCGAACCAGCTGGCGGGACTCAGGAACCAGGTGCTCCTCAGGGACCGGACCGGGATGTTGATCGGAACTGCTTCAGACATTTCCCAGCAAGTGCTGAGAACTGATGTTGCCGGAATGCCGCTCGAATGGATTGACTACCGCGAGGCGGTACGGCTTTACCATACAGAGCAGGTGGCTTACGCCTGCGGCACTCATTTATATACCGTCTGCGGCGGTCACTCGGCCCTCACCGGCAAACGCAGCGTCATTGGCGTCAGCTCGATCATCGCGACGCACGGTACCAGCCACGGGCTGGCTTTCGTCCGCGACCAGTATGTGCCGCCGCTCAATAACCGCACCTTGTTCAAACGCGACGCCAACCTGTGCCTGTACTGTGCCATGCGTTTCCCGACACGCGAGCTGACGCGCGATCACATTACACCGCTGTCGCAGGGTGGCAGGGACGTCTGGAACAATGTCGCAACGGCCTGCCGGCG
>CAZLNH010000391.1:0-2480 GCA_964560775.1 uncultured Woeseiaceae bacterium
ATAACAGACTTCTGCTCGGCGAAGGCACACAACAGCGCCGTGTCGCAGAGCGTATTGATCAGGCGCGGTACGCCGCCGGTGTAGCGAAAAATGGCGGAGAAGACCTCGTCTTCGGCGAACAGGTCATTGCTGTCGCGCCCGGCGATTTTCAGCCGGTGTTCAACGTACTCCCGCATTTCGCGTGCATCGAGCGACCCGAGATGAAATCGCAACCGGACGCGCTGCAGCAACTGCTGCAGCCGCGGGGATTCGAGCGTTTCGCGTAGCTCCGGCTGTCCCGCGAGAATGATCCGCAGCACTTTTTCCTTGTGTGTTTCTATTCCCGACAGCAGGCGGATCTCCTCGAGCACCTTGCGGCTCAGGTTCTGCGCCTCGTCTACGATCAGCAGCACTTTTTTGCCCTGTGAATACTGCTCGATGAGAAACATGTTGAGCATGTCGAGCAGTTCAACCTTGCGCTTCTTGAACGGGTCGAAGCCGAACTCCGCCAGCACGGCCTGCAGGAATTGCGTCGGTGACAGCTGGGTCTGCGAGATGACCGCATAGCTAACATCGTCACCCAGTTCGCTCAGGAACGACTGCAGCAGCGTCGTTTTACCCGAGCCGATTTCGCCGGTAATGACGACAAAGCCGTCAGCCAGCCAGATCGTCGACTCCATGTACGCCTTGGCACGGGAATGCTGCTTGCTCCAGTAGACGAACTCCGGATCAGGCGTCAGCCGGAACGGCTGCTCGGTCAGTTTGAAGTGCTGCAGATAGGACATCGGCGATCGGGTTCGTTGTTTGCTCTGGTGAGATCCGGGCCCAACGCCTGAGTTTACAGGGATTGGCGCGCCGGAACAGGGTACTGCGGCACGATTCACCTAAGGGGCGAGCAGTTTGTCCAGCGCCACAAGTTGCGCGTCCCGCGCTGCAGCCGACGACTCGACCAGCGTGATATGCCCCAGTTTGCGGCCCTCACGAGGCGTCTTTCCATAATCGTGCAGGTATCCGTCGCCGTGCGGCAAGGAATCGGGCAATTCCGGCATTGCGCCAATCAGGTTGGCCATGCCGGCGTGCCCGCGCGGCGCCGTGCTGCCGAGAGGCAGTCCGAGGATCGCGCGCAGGTGGTTCTCGAACTGGCTTGTTTCGGCACCCTCGATGGTCCAGTGCCCCGAATTGTGTACACGAGGCGCAAACTCGTTGGCCAGCAACTTGTTGTCTCGGACAAAGAACTCCAGTGCCAGGACGCCGACGTAGTCGAGATGTTCCATCAGGCGGCGCAAGTAGCTGTTGGCCTGCGCCAGTAGCGCATTGGAACCGGCCGGGGCTTTGGACAAGCGTAATATGCCTTCGCGATGCGTATTCTCCGTGAGCGGGTAGCAGGCCTGCTCGCCCGATGCACAGCGTGCACCGATTGCGGAGACTTCATAGTCGAACGCTACCCATTGCTCCGCAACCAGGCGTTGGCCGCCAAATGTTTTCATCGCTGGCGCGATGTCGCTCGCGCTTTGCAGCAATTGTTGTCCCTTGCCGTCGTAGCCGAAGCGGCGTGTTTTCAGCACCAGCGGAAAGCCGATACGGTCCGCTGCGTCACGCAGGCCGTCTTCGGTATCGACCGCGAGCCAGTCGGCCATCGGTATATCCAGTTGCTGGAAAAGTTCCTTTTCGCGCACACGATCCTGCGCCTGGTACAGCGCCTCGGGCGACGGCAGGACGGGAATGCGCTGAGCGAGTTCGCGTAACGGTGCTACCGGTACGTTCTCGAACTCGTAGGTAATGATGTCGGAAACGCGGGCCAGGTCCGCAAGGGCGGCCGGATCATCGAACTCGCCGGCAATAACCGGGCCGGCCGCGGCTGCGGGCGGCGCCGGCGCCGGGTCGAGAAACGTGCACTGCGCGCCGACAGCCTGTGCCGCCTCGCCGAGCATCTTGCCGAGCTGGCCGGCACCAATAATGCCGATCCGTGCCACGGGTTACTGTCCGTCGCGCGGATCACCGCCGGCAAGTACCCGATCGGTCTGGCGGGCACGGTAATCATCGAGTGCACCGGCGATTCGCGCATCGGCGAGCGCCAGTATTGCGGCCGCCATCAGCGCGGCATTGGTCGCACCGGCCTTGCCGATCGCCATGCAGGCGACCGGGACGCCGCCCGGCATCTGCACAATGGACAGCAGTGAATCCATGCCGCTCAGCGCTTTCGACTGCACCGGTACGCCGATAACCGGCAGGCGCGTTTTTGCGGCTGTCATACCCGGCAGGTGGGCGGCGCCGCCGGCGCCGGCAATGATGATCTCGAGGCCGCGTTCGGCCGCGTTCGCGGCATACTCGTGAAGCAAATCGGGTGTCCGGTGTGCGGAAACGACGCGCACCTCGTGCGCGATGCCGAGCTCGTCCAGTAACCCGGCGGCATGACGCATCGTCTCCCAGTCGGACTGCGAGCCCATGATGATTCCGATCTTTGCATCCATTCCTGTATCAACCTGAAGCTCGCCGGGCTG
>CAZLNH010000392.1:0-11439 GCA_964560775.1 uncultured Woeseiaceae bacterium
GCGCGTGCCTCCGTCAGTTCGAAGGCACTGATCGTCAAATCTACGCCGTTGCGCGTAGCAGGGGACGGCAATACGTAGACGCCGGAGCCGGTTTTGACCTTCACGCGATCGAGCGCCTCAAGCGCAATAATTGCCTCGCGAATCGTCGGCCGGCTGACGGAGAATCGATCCGCGAGTTCACGCTCCGGGGGTAACCGTCCGCCCACCGGATACTCGCCGGAATCGATCAGGAGCAGCAATCTGTCGGCGATGCTCCTGTAGAGACGCTTGTCACTGGCCATGTCTACCCTCCAACTCGTGGCCCTGCCTGATAGCCCCCGGGCTTTGCGGCGTATACTAGCACAACGGACCAGATTGGTCATGACAATGTGCTGCCAAGACAGCCGGTTAAATAAAATATTGAAAGTAAGCCAGTTTTACAAGGGAAAGTATTGAGGCGCCGCAGCGAATAGCGAGCCCGGATCCGATGATCGCTGCCAATGGAGAAAATTGGTCATATAGGTTTTATTGCTTGTATCGATCAAAAGGTATGTTTGTTGGTTGACCAAATCAGCATAATCTGGTTATAGTCGCCTGCAGCCAAACTAATCATCCCCGGGGGGAACCGATGAGAGCACCAGGACGCAGTGGACTATGCAGGCATTTCTAGCCATCGCATGCCTGGTCAGCTGTGCGGCGATGGCCGGCGAGACCATCGTAGCCTCGCAGGACGAGTACCGCGACGCAATCCAGGAGGCGCTGCCCGGGGACACGATCATCCTGGCCGACGGCGAATGGCGGGACTTCGAGGTGCTGTTCACCGGTACCGGTACGGCAGAACAACCGATCACGCTGACGGCTGAGAGCACGGGCAAGGTAATCCTGACGGGTCAGTCGAACCTGAGGATGGCGGGCAGGCACCTGGTCGTCTCGGGGCTGGTCTTCAGGGACGGGTACTCGCCGACGAATACCGTATTGGCGTTCGGTCGCACCAATGGAGACTACGCCTATCACTCGCGGGTCACCGAAGTGGTTATCGACCACTTCAACAATCCGGAACGCTACGAGACGGATTTCTGGGTGATGATGTACGGCAAGCACAACCGGTTCGACCATAACCACCTCGAGGGAAAGAGCAACCAGGGCGTCACTCTGGCCGTGCGCCTCGACAGCGAAGAAAGCCGGAATAATCATCACAGGATCGACCACAACTACTTCGGACCCCGCCCAGTACTCGGCTCTAACGGTGGCGAAACGCTGCGCGTCGGCACGAGCACCTATTCACTGACGGATTCCCACACTGTTGTCGAAAACAATTACTTCGACCGCTGCAGCGGCGAGGTCGAGATTATCTCGAGCAAGTCCGGCCGCAACACTTTTCGCGGTAACGTGTTCTACGAGTCGCGCGGCACACTGACGCTGCGTCACGGTAACGACAACCTGGTCGAGAACAACGTCTTCCTGGGCAATCGCGTCGACCACACGGGCGGGATCCGGGTCATTAACAAGCGCCAGACCGTGCGCAACAACTATATGGAAGGCCTGACCGGGCATCGCTTCGGCGGCGCGCTCGTCGTCATGAACGGGGTACCGAATTCGCCGATCAACCGCTACCACCAGGTCGAGGATTCGGTCCTGGAAAACAATTCGATCATCGAAAGCGATCATGTCGAACTGGCGGCCGGCAGCGACGAGGAGCGCTCGGCGCCGCCAGTGCGGACTGTCTTTCGTAACAACCTGATCCACAATGCGGGCGGGAAAAGTGTAATTGCCGTGCACGACGACGTGAGCGGCATCACTTTCGAGGGCAATGCGCTGCATAACGTTGCCTCGCCCGTCGTCGGGCGCGGATTCGACAGTCACACTATTACACTCGAGAAAGCAGCAAATGGCCTGCTGTACCCGAAAGGCGCTGAGTTTAAGGGCAAGGGCGCAAGCCGGGACCTCCAGGTAATCGATAAGTCGGACACCGGCGTCGCCTGGTACGAGAAACCGGGGCCCGACGATCGCTTTGATACGGGCGTGGAAACCCTGGTGCAACCGACCGAGGGTTCGTTATCGACCGCGGTCGAGGGTGCCGGTGCAGGCGACGTGCTCCTGTTGGCGCCGGGCAGCTATCGCGTATCCAGGATCCTCGTGATCGACCGGCCGCTGACCATCCGCGCAGCCAACGCCGAAGAGCGGGCCAGCATCGCATTCGAGCGCACGGCATTATTCGAGATAGCAGAGGGCGGCAGCCTGAAGTTGGCCGGCCTCGACATCTCCGGCCGCGCGGCGCCCGATGTGGCGGGAAATTCTCTGATACGGACCAGCCGGTACTCGATGCTCGACAACTACGAACTCATTGTCCGGGATGTGGACGTACGCGATCTCGACACCAATCACTCGTTCAATTTCTTCACCGTCGCCAAGCACACGTTCGCGGACCGGATCGAAATTATCGATTCCGAGTTCCGGAACATTACCGGCCACGTGCTGTTCATGAACCGGGAGAGCGACGATCTCGGTATATACAACGGCGAGTATGTGACGATCAGGCGTTCGGTATTCGGCGATATCCAGGGCACTGTCGCGGACATCTATCGAGGCGGTACCGACGAAAGCACGTTCGGACCGCACTTCGAGCTCTCTGGGTCGACGCTCGACAACGTCGGCCACGGCAACCGCAACAAGGCGCGGGCATCGCTCAGGCTGCTGGGCGTGCAGGCGACGAGTATCCGTGACAACGCGTTCAGTGAGAGCTCGCCGGTGCGGATTATCCATACCGTTGGTGAGCCGGTAACCCGGCTTGCAGGCAATGAGTTTCTATCGACGCCTGCGCCGGTCATCGGCGACATCGGCGAACTGTGATGTGCTGCTTCATTCATACCGGGGTATTGCTGGACGTCTTCTGTCCAGGCCGTGAGGATTTCCTCAATGGGGGGGATTCATGAAAAGAAGTGGACTGAGATGGGTGATAGTCGTGCTTGTCGCGATTGCGACGGTGATCAACTACATCGATCGGGGTGCGCTCGGTTTTCTCTGGCCGGAGATTTCGCAAGACATCGGACTGACGAAGACAGACTATGCAATTATCCTTAACGTTTTTACGTTCGCCTACGCTTTCGGCCAGACACTGTTCGGCAAGATCTTCGACTGGATCGGTACGCGCCTCGGCTTCATCCTGTCCATAACCGTCTGGTCGGCGGCAACGATGCTGCATGCGATTGCCGGGGGGCTGGCCAGCTTCGCTATTTTCCGTTTGTTACTTGGCGTATCCGAAGCAGGCAACTGGCCTGGCGCCACCAAGGCGAACGCGGAATGGTTTCCAATCAAAGAGCGGGCGCTGGCTCAAGGAATTTTCAATTCCGGCGCGGCCATCGGAGGCATTATTTCGGCCCCGGTTATCGCCTACCTGTTTGTCTATCTCGAAAGTTGGCGAGCCACCTTTGTCACCATTGGCTTGCTCGGCCTGCTCTGGCTGATTCCATGGTTAATCGTTTACAAATCGGGTCCCGACAAACATCCCTGGGTGTCAGAGGCTGAACGCGACTACATTCTGACCGGCCAAAGAAATGCCGAAACGAATGAGGTAGCAACGTACGCGCCAGGCGCTGCAGAGATATTGTCCCGCAAGGAAAGCTGGGGAGTCATCCTGGCCTCATTCTTCCTCGATCCCATCTGGTGGCTGTTCGTCGGCTGGTTGCCCTTGTACCTGGCCGAGACCTATGGGTTCGGGGTACAGGAAATCGGGCTGTACGCCTGGGTACCGTATGTCGGCGCGATGTTCGGCGCCTGGTTCGGCGGGCTGTTGGCGCAGAATCGAATCAGCGCCGGTTGGACGGTCAACAATGTACGAAAATTCGTCATCGGCCTGGGTGGCCTCATCATGCTGGTCTCACTCCTGATGACGATGAGAGCGGCGACCCCGATGGTAGCCGTGCTGTTGATGGCAGCTATTCTTTTTGGATTTCAAACGGCTGTTGGCAACATCCAGACACTGCCGAGTGATTTCTACAGTGGCGAGTCCGTCGGCTCGCTCGCGGGCTACGCCGGAACCGCCGCCAAGCTCGCGGTCGTCGGGCTGAATTTCCTGATCCCCGTAATCACCGTGAACAGTTATGCGCCCGCGTTCGCTGTCGGTGCCGTGCTGGCAATTCTGACGGTCCTCTCGGTCTGGATTCTCTGTGGACGAATTCAACCTCTTAACCCCCGCTCGGTGAGTTCTGCCCGACGCAACCAACATAGGAACAGTTAATGAAAGCTCTTGAAGGAAAGGTCGCCATTGTTTCCGGTGGCTCACGCGACATCGGCAGGGCCGTCTCGGAAGGCCTCGCTGCCCATGGTGCAAGAGTTGTCGTCAATTACTTCAACACGCCGGCCGACGGCGAGGCTACGGTGACCGCCATCGAAGCGGCGGGCGGAACCGCCTTGGCTGTGCGTGGTGACATGACGAAACAGTCCGACGTCGAGAATCTCGTCAACGAGACACGCAAGGCGTACGGCGACTCCATCGATATTCTCGTCAATGTCGCCGGCAGCCTGGTCGCACGGAAAACGCTGGCCGAAATGGACGAGTCCTTCTTTGAAGGTGTCATGAAACTTAATGTGACGAGTGCGTTCCTGGCCACCAAGTTCGTGGTACCGCACATGCAGGCCGGCAGTTCGATCATCAACTTCGCGTCCCAGGCTGGTCGCGATGGCGGTGGCCCCGGAGCTTGCGCTTACGCCACGTCGAAGGGCGCCGTCATGACTTTCACGCGTGCGATGGCCAAGGAACTGGGTCCCTCGAACATCCGGGTCAACTGTGTCTGCCCCGGAATGATCAGCACAACGTTCCACGACAGGTTCACCAAGGACGCGGTTCGCGCCAACGTAGCTTCCGCAACGCCGCTGCGCCGCGAGGGCCAGGCAAGCGAAGTGGCGGACCTGGTTATATACCTGGCGTCGCCTGAAGCGAGCTTCATTACCGGTGCCAGTCTCGATATCAATGGCGGCATGCTGTTCTCATGATTTCAAGCAGCAGTAGTCAGGGGTCGTCATGGCCGGGTTTTTGACTTTCGGCGAGATCATGCTGCGGTTGAAGACGCCGGGGCACGAGCGCTTCTTCCAGTCTCCGGCATTCGAGGCCACATTTGGCGGCGGGGAGGCCAATGTTGCGATAGCGCTCGCGAACTACGGCCTGGACGCAGGCTTCGTGAGTGCCTTGCCGGCCAACGACATCGGCGATTCGGCGGTGCGCGAGCTCAGGCGCTTCGGTATCGACACGTCTCATATTCGCCGCTCCGGGGACCGGGTCGGCGTTTACTACCTGGAAACAGGTGCCAACCAGCGCCCATCGAAAGTCGTTTACGACCGGGCAGGTTCGTCGATCTGCGAGGCAAAGCCCGGCGACTTCGACTTCCCCAGGATCTTCGATGGAGCAACGTGGCTGCACATTACGGGCATTACGCCGGCACTCAGTGCCTCGGCCGCGGAGTTGAGCCTCGAAGCCGTTGCCGCGGCGAAGACTGCGGGGCTTACAGTTTCGTGTGACTTCAATTTCCGGAGCAAGCTGTGGAAGTGGGGCAAGACTGCTCCCGAAGTCATGACCGAGCTGGTCAGGTACGTCGACGTCGGCATTGCCAACGAAGAGGATTGCCAGAAATCGCTCGGCATAACGGTCGATGTGGATGTCGAGAGCGGTGAGCTCGATACGGCCAGGTACGAGGCCCTCAGCGCGAAGGTGCTGGACGAGTATCCGGATATGTCGACGATCGCGATCACGCTGCGCGAATCCTACAGCGCCGACCGAAACGGCTGGTCTGCATGCATGCGGGACGCCACCGGTTTCATGTTATCGAAACGCTACGAGATGACGGACATCGTCGACCGTGTAGGCGGCGGTGACAGTTTCGCGTCGGCGTTGATTTATGGCCTGAATGCCTATGAGGAGCGACAGCAGTCGCTGGAGTTTGCCGTCGCGGCGAGCTGCCTGAAGCACTCTATTCCGGGTGATTTCAACAGAGTCACGGTTGCCGAAGTGGAACACCTGATGGGTGGGGACGCTTCGGGTCGAGTACAGAGGTAAAGCACGAACCGGTATCCATTTCATGGAATTGCGAGGGTTTCCGGAGCCATACGAAACCTGAAATTTAAGAGGGGGAACAAAATGAAACTTCAACGAGCTATTACCTGGTTACTGCTGGGTGCATCATCACTGATCTTCACGCCCGCGGTTCTTGCGCAGGATCAGGAACCAATTGAGGAGGTCGTCGTTACCGGTATTCGTGGATCGCTTGCAACGTCTCTTGAGGCAAAGCGAAACTCGGATAATCTGATCGAAGCAATTTACGCAGAAGACATCGGCAAGCTGCCTGATCAAAACCTGGCAGAGGTTCTTGAAAACGTTACCGGTATCCAGATTACCCGGGAGGCCGGTGTCGGTACAGGCGTCCAGATTCGCGGTACCAACGCAAACCGTATCGAAATCAATGGTGTTTCTACCGTGGGCTCCGGTGCCGGACGCAGCGGCATCGATTTTGATGACGTATCCGCGGCAATAATCTCTGCCGTTGAAGTGACCAAAGCACCAGAAGCGAAAACGATTGAAGGGTCCGTGGGCGGAACGATCAATCTGAAAACGATACGCCCCCTTCAATTGGCTGACCCTTTGGCAGCTTTCCGGCTGCAGGGAGAAGATAGCAGCCTTTCAACCGATAGTGGTCTTCAGCCGAGGGTTTCAGGAGCGTGGGGCAATAACTGGTCGACCGACTCGGGAGACTTCGGTTTCGTTATCAGTGGAAGCTGGAGTGAGCAGGACGTTACCGCCTTCCGTCCACGTACCGATCGCGACAACAGTGTGGCGTCAGACAGTGGTGCGGCCAGTGCTCAAAGTTTCAATTTTTTGCCAATTCAGTTTTTTATCCAGGACTACGACAATTTCGAATATGAAACCACGAACGTCGCCGGTACGCTGGAGTGGGCCCCGAATGATGCAGTGACCCTGTACTTTGATACGGTCATCACGGATCAGGAGCGCTTCCAGGAGAGCTCACGAATTCAGGCATCGGGCGTGAGCGATCTCATAAATGTCTCGGTTCCCACTGAGTTTGAAACGGTTAACTTCGGCACAATACGTGGCGAAAATGGCCAACAGGATCTCGGCAGTATTGAGGCGGCAGTCCGGGGTGTAATTCCCGTTGAAGATGGCGGAGCAGATCCGAATCTGCGTTTCTCAACTGACACAAACTCGCGCGTGACAGAAAGCGAAATATTCAGGTTGGGAGCGGACTGGGCAAGAGGAAATCTTTCAGGGCGGGTAGAGGCGTCAACCTCATCCTCTGAATCTCTTTCCCCAAGCTTCAACACTACAATGAACTTCATCAACCCGAACGCGGCAGCAAATTCATCCAATGAGAATGGCACACCATTTGCGTACGATCTGACGGGCGGTTCGCTGGCATGGGGCATTGCATCCAACGAAGCAAATGCGCCAACGGTTGCACAAATGCTTGATCCCGCGAATGTCGTGCTTCGTGATGTAAACCAATCCCGAGACAAAACCAAAAACAGTGAAGATGCCCTTCGCCTGGATTTTACCTACGATCTTGACTGGTCGGGTATTACGTCGCTTGATTTTGGCTTTCGTTTTAGCAAGTCTTCAAGCCTCAATGATGACTATCGTTCAAACGTCGGGTTAAGAGACATGGACGAAAGTCCTTCAGGCGACCTGTTCGCCAGTATCCTCTCCCCGGGTCCCACCAACTTCAATGCGGCTGATGGCAGAGAGCTATATGTTCGTGATTATCTTCTTATCGATGCAGAGCAGGTAATTTCTGATCCGGAACACGTGTTGGCCGTACTGAATGACGCCATCGCCGCAAACAATGCAATGACGGGTTCGACGCGTGACCCAATCAGCTCGCCAACGTCGACCAGCGCTGCATTCTTTGACATTGAAGAAAAGACCGACGCTTTTTATGCGCAAGCGAATTTTGCGGTCGGTATCTTCCGCGGTAATGCAGGTTTACGCTATCTGGAAACCGACGTGGATTCAAAAGGCTTTTCCGATCTCAATGGTGTTACGACACCAACTACGACCAGCAGTGGCTATGATTTCCTGTTGCCTCGGTTCAACCTGGTTGCAGACGTGAGCGACGAAGTACTTGTTCGTATAGGTTGGGGCAAAGATATCAGGCGTCCTGATTTTAATGACCTGTCAACGTCGGCTACGTATTCGACCAGCCCAAATCCGCCGGTAGTGATTGGTAACCCCGGTTTGGAGCCTGAAGAGGTGACGTCATTTGATCTATCTGCTGAATGGTATTTTGCACAATCGAGTGTATTGAGCGCCGGTATCTTCCATAAGAAGCGTACTGGATTGTTTGTTCGTACCCAGGACAACCCGTTCGAAGACCCTGCCACTGGATATCGGGACATAAGCCCCCCGTGTGAGGCTGGCGGTATTTTCAACAGCATTGCGGACATTAATGTCTTTGGGCCCGAACCTGGTGTAGGCGTCTGTGTGCCGTTGGCGACGACAGTCAATGGCTCCGGCAATACCACGCAAAAAGGTATCGAGCTTGCATTTCAGTATGATCTTGCAGCTTTCGAGGACAGGCTGGGTTGGGCATCCGGGTTTGGATTTATCGCAAACCTTACGTTGCAGGAATTCACTGGTGGCGACACATACCTGACTCCAACAAGTCGTGCTGCAACAGCATTCGAGTTGACGTCAACAGGTGCAACCGATGTCACTCTGCGAGCGCAATTACTTGACCTGTCAGAAACCGCCTACAATATAACGACGTACTACGAGAAATACGGCATATCAGCCAGGTTGCGTTATACGTGGCGTGAGGCATACCGTTCAGAGGACTTTGGCAGTACTTCCAGCTTGCCTTGGGGTTTCCCCGTCGTCCAGGAGGATAGAGGGCAGCTGAATGCCAGCGCAAATTATGCAGTGAACGAAAACCTGAGCGTTGGAATCGAGGCCGTCAACATCACTGAGGAAGACGTTGTGCAATCCTGCGTCAATGAAGGTGCGCTGTTGTGCTGGCAAGGACTCACGGATCGTCGAATTGCCATTGGTGCCAACTACCGCTTCTAGAAGGCGAGGATGCATCGGCGCACAGATGGATGCCATCATCGATGGCATCCATTTTTTTCTACAGACCAGGTCATTCTCCGGCCTGTTCACGGAGCAACCGGGAACCAAAAGAGTGGGCTTGCTCAAGCAGAGGTAAGTCTTTGCTTAATGATGCGGCAAATAGCAGGATCGCGGGTACCACCATGCTGGAGGGCTTGAATAACGTATGAACCGGAACAGAAGAATCGCACCCGTTCTCATGTTGCTGGGGTTGGTGATTCCGGTGATGCTGGTGGCCGGAGAGCACCCTAACCTCACCATGACCAAAGCCGGTGTCGAGAGAATTCGATCGGAGCTGGGTACGGTTCCCCTGTTCGACACCACCGTGAAAAAGGTCCAGGCGGACGTGGATGCCGAGATCGAGCTCGGGATCGATACCCCCGTTCCAAGGGACTTTTCCGGTGGCTATACCCACGAACGGCACAAGCGCAACTTCCTGATGGCGCAAAAGTCCGGTGCTCTGTTCCAGATCCTCGGGCAGGAAAAGTACGCGGTCTATGTCCGCGACATGCTGTTCCAGTATGAAGCGATGTACAAGGACCTGCCGCTTCATCCCAGGAAAAGATCCTATGCGCGTGGCAAGCTATTCTGGCAATGCCTGAATGACGCAAATTGGCTCGTCTACATGAGCCAGGCATACGATGCCATTCATGACTGGCTGTCCGAGGACGAGCGCAAGAGGCTCGAAGAGAATCTCTTTCGGCCGTTCGCCGATCACATATCGGTCGATAATCCGCAGTTCTTCAATCGCGTGCACAATCACAGCACCTGGGGTGCGGCCGCGGTCGGCATGATCGGCCTCGTGATGGACGATGACGAACTGGTACAGCGTGCGCTCCATGGCATTCAGGACGACGGCCTGGCCGTGGGCACCAGGGATGACGACGGCGGTTTCATCAAGGTGAAGGGGCAGAAAGCCGGCTTCTTCGCGAATCTTGCGGAACCGTTTTCGCCGGACGGGTACTACACCGAGGGCCCGTATTACCAACGCTACGCGATGTACCCCTTCCTCGTATTTGCCCAGGGCCTGCATAACTCGAAGCCTGAGCTTGAGATATTCGAGAACGAAGGTGCGGTGTTGTTGAAAGGCGTCGATGTGCTACTGCAACTGTCGGATGCGGACGGCGAATTCTTCCCGCTCAATGACGGCCAGAAAGGCATGTCCTACCATGCCGGATCCGTTGTCACGGCCGTCGATATTGCCTATCACACGGGCGGCCAGGACAAGCGACTTTTGAGTATCGCCGAGACACAGGGCGAGGTTGTACTCGATGATTCAGGCTTCGCGGTCGCTGCGGCCGTGCGCGACGGCGAGACGAAACCATTCGAAAAACGGTCCATCAATGTGTCGGACGGAGCAGATGGCAAGCAAGGTGGTGTCGCCGTCCTGCGCTATGGCAATGAAGCACTGACGCTCGTATTCAAGTATTCCGCCCAGGGCTTAAGCCATGGCCACTATGACAAGCTCTCTTTTTCACTTTATGAACAGGGTGAAGAAGTTCTGCAGGACTATGGACTCGCACGCTTCGTCAACATTGAGCAGAAGGGCGGTGGGAACTACCTGGAGGAAAACACGACGTGGGCCAAGCAGACGATCGCTCATAACACGATCACGCTGAATGAAACATCGCATTTCGACGGCGAATACGAAATCGGCAGTCAGCATCACTCTGAGCTTCACTTCTATGATGACGCCAACAGTGAAGTGCAGGTGGTGAGCGCAAGCGAAGTGAATGCTTATCCGGGAACAAGTGTGCTGCGGACCATGGCAATGATCAAGGAGGAGGGTTTCGAAAAGCCGTTCGTGCTGGACATCCTGAAAGTCGTGTCTGACGAGGAGAACACTTACGACCTGCCTTTCTATTTCATGGGGCAGGTTCTCAAAGTCAACTTCGATTACGACATGCCATCGACGATTCAGGCCTTGGGCGAGACGAATGGCTATCAGCACCTGTACGTCGAAGGAAAGGGGAGGCCTGGCTCCGATACCACCAGGTTCTCGTGGATGAATCATATGAAGTTTTACACGCTGACGTCGGTGGCTGACTCTGCCGACGAGTTGCTGTTTACCAGGATCGGCGCCAACGACCCGGAATTCAATCTTCGTCGAGATGCTGCGTTCATGATCCGGAGAAACGGTTTAGGCGGCACGGTCTTTGCCACAATCATAGAGCCGCACGGAAGCTATAGCCCGGTAACGGAGATTGCCGTCAATTCGAACACCAGCATCGAGGCGCTGGGTATTGCCTACGATGGCGACGCCTACACGGCTGTTTCGTTAAGGGGCCGGGAGGGAGAAAAGAAGCTCTTCATTGTATCGAACATTGATGCAACACCTGACAAATCGCATC
>CAZLNH010000393.1:0-1611 GCA_964560775.1 uncultured Woeseiaceae bacterium
TCCTCGCGATGACGGGGGGCGCTCCTCGCGATGACGGGGGGCGCTCCTCGCGATGACGTTGTAGCTTCTTACTGACAGGACGCCTTTGTGCCCGACTTTTCGCGTGACCCGGTAACCGATCGCTCGTTGCAGCATTCGCTGAAGGACGCGACGGCATTTGCGACGATGACCGGCATCGGCGAGACCTACCTGTCCGCATTTGCACTGTTCCTGCGCGCATCCACGCCGCAGATCGGCCTGCTCGCCTCGTTACCGCCGCTGCTCGCGTCGTTCGTGCAGCTGCTGTCAGCATGGCTCGGGCATGTGACCGGGCGGCGCAAGGCGATTATCCTGGCCGGCGCAACGATCCAGGGGCTCGCCTGGCTGCCCATACTCGGCCTGCCCCTCCTCTTTCCCGAACATGCGGTGCCGCTGTTGATTGCGAGCGTCGTGCTGTATCACGGCGGCGCGCACCTGGCCGTACCCCAGTGGAGCAGCCTGCTCGGCGATATCGTGCCGGACCGCCGACGCGGGCGTTTTTTCGGCCGCCGCACGCGCATCGTCACGCTCGTCACGTTTGGCTCCCTGATGACAGGCGGCCTGCTGTTGCATGTATTCACGAACGAGGGTCGCACCGTCTACGGCTTCATCATGCTGTTTGCCGTTGCCGCCGTGGCGCGCATGGTGTCGGTCTATCACCTGTCGAAGATGCACGACCCGACAGGCCAGGTCGCGGCGATGGAAATGCCGCTGGGACGCGACTGGTGGCAGCGCATCCGGCACTCGAACGCCGTGCGCTTTTCGGTGTTCTTCGCGCTGATGCAGTTTGCTGTCGCGATCGCGTCGCCGTTCTTTACCGTCTACATGCTGCGGGATCTCAACTTCAGTTACCTTGCATTCACCGTCAATACCGGCACGGCGATCCTCGCGCAGTTCCTGACACTGACGCAATGGGGGCGCATCAGCGATATCTTTGGCAACCGGCGCATCCTCGCTGCCACCGGCCTGTTCATTCCGCTGATGCCGCTGTTGTGGACCGTGTCCGGTAATGTCTGGTACCTGATCGCGATCCAGGCGCTGAGCGGTTTTTCGTGGGCGGGCTTCAGCCTGAGTGCCAGTAACTTCATCTACGACCTGATTGCGCCGAACCGGCGTGCGACGTACCTCGCCGTGCACAACGTGCTGGCCGGTGTCGGCATATTCAGCGGCGCGTTGCTCGGCGGTTATCTCGGCATTGTGATGCCGGGGAGTATCAGCCTGTTCGGGTGGGAGTGGGCGTGGCTGAGCCCGTTGTTCGGTGTGTTCATTGTGTCGACGCTGGTGCGGGCGCTCGTCGTCATCGTGCTGACGCCGAAGCTGCGAGAGGTGCGGCAGGTGCGGCCGATCTCGATCGGGCAGGTGATCTTTCGCGTGACACGCATCAATGCGCTGGCGGGGGTGGTGTTTGATATTGTCGGCTCGCGGTCGAGGGATGGGAAGTGACGGTTAATGCACGTCACCGCCATACGGTGACGTGCATTGACCGTCATCGCGAGGAGCGGAGCTTCGACGTCATCGCGAGGAGCGGAGCGACGTGGCGACCTCGTACCGCCCATGACTCTGCCAATCGGTGCGAGGTCGCCACGTCGCTGC
>CAZLNH010000394.1:0-15522 GCA_964560775.1 uncultured Woeseiaceae bacterium
CGGCCAGACGGACGCCGGGTTGACCAGTTTCGAACGCCTGAGCGGCGGCGCACCATTGTTGTCGGACAGCGAGCGGCAATTTACGTATTACAACCTGAATCTCGGCTACAACATCCTTCCGGGAGAGGTGTTTATCGGTGAACGACGTGCCTACAACACCAACCTGTACCTGATCGCCGGACTCGGTTCAACCCGTTTTGCCGACGACGACCGATTCACGGTCAATTTCGGTGCCGGCTACCGGTTCCTGTTGACGGATGCGATCGCGATTCATCTCGACGTACGGGATCACCTGTTCGACATCGACCTGCTCGGCGAAGAAAAAACGGTCCACAATCTCGAGACCCATCTTGGCGTGACGGTGTTCTTCTGAGGCAGGGTTCACGGTATTGCCACCCTGCGCGGCGATATGCTCTGTCTATGAAACTTACGCCTGTTTTCCGGTTGCCTGCCGCTGCGCTAATGGCCGTTGCCCTGTCGGGTTGCGGCAGCATCGAGCCGTGGGTGAAACCCTATGAACGGGACCGCCTCGCGGACCCGATCATGTTCCTTGATAGTGACCCGGTGTCGAGCGCCTATATCAAGCACGTCTACGAAGCCCGCGAAGGTGCACGGGGCGGCGAGGGCAGTGCGGGCGGCGGCTGCGGCTGCAACTGAGTGCCGATTGCATGATCCGGTCAGTCCGAACCTCCGGGATCCTGCTGCTGGCGATGGTCACCGGATATCCCGCGGTTGCCGGCGTGTTGCCGGATGATCGCACCGATATTCTTTATCACCTGTATGACGGCGGCGGTGTCGAGATCGACGGCCCGAGCATCCTCGTGCGCAAGCAGGTCGGCAAGAACCTGTCTGTGGTCGGCAACTACTATGTCGACATGGTGTCCTCTGCGTCGATCGATGTCATCACGACTGCCAGCCCCTACACCGAGGAGCGCAAACAGTGGTCGCTGGGCATGGATTACCTGCGCGGCAATACAACGTTGACCGCGGGCTTCACGAGCAGCGTCGAGAGCGACTTCGATGCGTCGACCTGGAACTTTTCCGTAAGCCAGGACATGTTCGGGGATATGACGACCTTGACTCTGAGTTACGGACTCGGCGACGACATTGTCGGACGGTCGGACGACGAAACCTTCAGCCGCGACAACACCCGCCAGCACTACGGCGTCGGGTTGACGCAGATACTGACGCGCAACCTGATCACCAGCCTGAATTTTGAAACGATCACGGATGAGGGTTTTCTGAACAACCCGTACCGCTCAGTTCGCTATGCGGATTCGTCCAGTGGCACAGGCTACAGTTTTGAACCCGAGCTGTACCCGGCGACACGCACCAGCAATGCCGTCGGGCTGCGCGCGCGCTACTTCCTGCCGTATCGTGCCGCTTTACAGGGCGAGTACCGCTTTTTTACCGATACCTGGGATATTACGTCGCACACGGCGTCAGTGACCTACGTGCATCCGATGGATCCGTGGACATTCCAGGTCAAGTACCGCTGGCACGACCAGACCGGTGCGGCATTCTACAATGACCTGTTTTCACGCCCGGAGGCGACCAACTTCCGTGCGAGGGACAAGGAACTGAGCCCGATGACCAGCCAGACCGTGACATTGTCGGCGAGTTATGAGTTCCTCGAGAACGGCTGGAAGTTTATCGACAAGGGTTCCATCAACGTCGCGTTCGACCTGCTGACGGTGGACTACCACGACTTCTCTGACCTGAGCGCCGGTGCACCGCCAGGGTCGGA
Organism: uncultured Woeseiaceae bacterium; assembly: GCA_964560775.1. Taxonomy (GTDB): domain Bacteria; phylum Pseudomonadota; class Gammaproteobacteria; order Steroidobacterales; family Woeseiaceae; genus Woeseia. Next base: position 1,748 of record CAZLNH010000394.1, read on the forward strand.
GCCGCTCTATGCACTGGATGCGAACATCTTCCAGCTGTTCTTCTCGTTCTGGTACTGACCGGTCCTTTTCACTGGCGATTCCCGTACAATGCCGGCAACCGGGGCACGGCGAATCCAACAAAAAGGTGGGGGGTCATGGGCAGATTGACAGGCATCGCGCGGCGTGATGCCAAGCGTGCGCCAATGGAAACGCTCGATGTCGCGAGTGTCACGAGGCTGGCCGGCGTGCAGAATGATTTTCGCGGCAAGCCAGGCAAGCGACAGGTTACGGTCATTTCAGCGCGCGCGTGGCGGGCCGCCTGTGACGAACTTGAGCGGGATCTGCCCTGGACGACCCGCCGCGCCAACCTGCTTGTTGATGACATGGATTTGCCCACCTGTGCCGGTGGCGTGCTGCATATCGGAAGCGTGAGGCTTGTGATCAATGGTGAAACCGATCCCTGTTCGCGCATGGACGAATACAGCGGTGGCCTCAAGGCGGCGCTCACCCCGGACTGGCGCGGCGGTGTTTTATGCACTGTGCTCGAGGAAGGCACGATCGAAATCGGCGATACCGTGACACTGCATGGCAGGCCGGGCTGACGGCAGCAGGACACTGGCACCATGACCCTGTGGCTGACTGCGGCACTGATTGGGCTATTCGTCCTCGTCGTAGTTCTGTACAACCGCCTGGTCCGCGACCGTAACCGGGTTAATGCCGCCTGGAGCGACATTGACGTACAACTCCAGCGCCGCCACGATCTCGTTCCGCAACTGGTCAGCGCCGTTTCGCAGTACGCGGCGTGGGAGCGCGCAACGCTTGAGGCCGTGACAGCCCTTCGCGACCAGGCGCACCGTGAGTCTTCTGTCGCGAAACGCGGCGAGCTCGAGCAACAACTGGGCGAGGGTGTGCAGCGGCTGATCGCGCTTGCCGAGAATTATCCGGATCTCAAGGCCAATGAGAACTTCCTGAGTCTGCAGAACGAGCTCGTCGAGACCGAGAATTATTTGCAGTTTGCCAGGCGTTTCTATAACGGATCGGTAAGAGCGCTGAACACGCGCATCGAGTCCGTGCCGCACAATATCGTGGCGTCGGCATTCGGTTTCCGGCAGCGGGACTTCTTCCAGAAGGCCTCCGACGACGTTGCGGCTGTGCCGCTCGTTGACCTGGCAGGGGTAGAGTGAAACGGCTTTTCGGCCTGTGCTGGTTGCTGCTGCCATTGCTGGCGGTGGCTGATGAACGCATCCTGTCCTATCACAGTGACATTACCGTCGGTACCGATGGCTGGCTGAACGTTACCGAGACGATACGCGTGCGGGCCGAGGGGAACCGGATTCGCCGCGGCATCTACCGTGATTATCCGACGACATACAAGGACCGGTCAGGCAATACGGTCGAGGTTCATTACGAGCCGTTAACGGTGATGCGTGACGATCGCATAGAAAAATTTCACACAGAACGGCGCTCAAACGGTGTGCGCACCTACTTCGGCAGCTCTGACACCGTTCTGCAGCCTGGGGAATACACCTACCAGTTTCGATACCGGGCCGGGCGCATGCTGGGATTCTTCGAAAATTACGATGAGCTGTACTGGAACGTCACCGGGCTGGGGTGGGACTTCCCTATTGATCGCGCCAGCGCAACCGTATATTTCGGGTTCCCGGTGGACGAGAAAGATATAGGCGTAGACGCATACACCGGCGGTTCCGGTGCCAAAGGGAAAGATTACCGTGCGGTGAGCGGCGACCGGCGTGCCGACTTCGAAACCAGTCGCGAACTGGACCCTGGTGAAGGACTCACGATCGTCGTCAACTGGCCGAAGGGTTACGTAGAAGATCCGGGCGGGGTGCAGCGGCTCACATGGCTGCTGGTCGACAACACAAACCTGTTGGTGGCACTCGCCGGTCTCTTTGCGCTACTGGCTTACTACATTCCCGTGTGGCGTCATTTCGGGCGCGATCCGGAGCCGGGCGTGACGGTAACGCGCTACGAACCTCCGAAGAACCTGTCGCCGGCGGCACTGCGCTACATCCGCCGCATGGGCTACGACAACAAGGTAATGACGGCTGCAGTTGTCAACCTTGCGGTAAAGGGTTATTTGAAGATCGGGAAGGATGACGATACACACACGTTGCACCGCTTGCGGCCGGCCAATCCGGCGCCGCCGCTGACCACCGCTGAACTTGATTTGCTGGCGGCATTGTTTTCCGACGGGGATACGCTGGTCCTGGAGGATGAGAACCACCGGCAGCTTTCCGGGGCCCAAAGCGCGCACCGGCGCGCGCTTCGCAAGGAGTACCGGAACCGGTACTTCAAGGTCAATGGCCTGATGAACCTGCCGGCATTCCTGATCATGATTCTATCGTCGATTGTGGCGCTCAATGTCGGTGCTGGTCCATCGCCGCTGGTCGTGGTCACCATCGGTATCATGCTTGCCGTCACTGTGCTGTTCGTCGTGCTGATGAAACGGCCCACCGGCGTCGGCCGGCGCGTACTGGACGAAGTCGACGGATTCCGCGAATACCTCGAGATTGCGGAAAAGGACGAACTGAACCTGCGCAATCCACCGGAAAAGACACCTGAACTTTACGAAAAGTATCTGCCCTTTGCGCTGGCGCTTGGTGTCGAGCAAGCATGGGCGGAGCGGTTCAGTGATGTTTTCGCGCGCTTGCAGGGGGCGGACGGTCGCTCGTATCATCCAGTCTGGTATGACGGAACCTGGAACAACCTGAACATGGGCTCGAACACCAGCGCACTGACCGGTGGCCTCAATTCAGCCATCAGTTCATCGATGACGGCACCGGGATCTTCGTCTGGCAGCGGCGGCGGCGGGTCCTCGGGTGGCGGCGGAGGCGGGGGCGGCGGCGGAGGCTGGTAGCCGTCATCGAACGAACTACCGGCAATTCGCCCGGTCGTAGCGGAACATCACTCAAGCATTTCGCCGCCAGACCCGGCGAGGCGCACCGACCCGACAGGACATGGCAGGATTTTGAACCAGTTTGCTTCCCAGCGCCGGCCCGTGCGCGACAACAGCGCCATCCCGAACGTTATTTTCGTGCTGCTCGTCCTGAACGGGCTCGTTTACGCCGCGCAGCAATTCGCCCCCAACTTGCTGCTTTACTATTTTGCGTTGTGGCCGATAAATTCAGTAACCGGTCCCGACTTCCAGCCATGGCAACTCCTGACCTACGGGTTTATGCACGATACTCGTGGCGTGATGCACATATTCTTCAATATGTTTGCCCTGTGGATGTTCGGCCGGGATATCGAACGCTTGCTGGGCAGCAAAAGCTTTCTTATCTATTACCTGACCTGTGTCGTCGGCGCCGGTATCGTGCAGCTCATCGTGGCCGCGTTGCAGGGGGGCAACTACCCGCCCACACTGGGTGCGTCAGGCGGTGTCTTCGGACTGTTGCTCGCGTTTGCGATGTTTTTTCCGAACCGCACGATCATGCTGTTGTTCCCACCCATTCCGCTGCCCGCCAAGTACTTTGTCGTCCTGTTCGGCTTGTTTGAACTGTACCTCGGTGTCAGCGGGCGCGGCGTCGGTGTTGCCAATTTTGCGCACCTCGGCGGCATGCTGTTCGGCTTCCTGTTGTTGCAGTACTGGCGCACACAGCGCCGCCGTTGACGCGCCGGAGACTGATGTATGGAAGGTGTTATGGCGCTCGCCGCCGCTACTGCCCTGCTGGTACTGCTTCCCGGGCCCAACGTGGCGCTGATTGTTGCCAATACACTTCAATACGGGCGCCCGCGCGGCCTGGCGACAGTCCTTGGCACGACGATTGGGGTCGCACTGCAACTCGCGCTGGTCGTGGCCGGTTTCAGCGCACTGATCAGCCGCACGGCAGCAGCACTGTCGTGGATACGATGGCTGGGGGTCATCTATCTGCTGTACCTCGGCTTCAGCGCTTGGCGGGATGCAGGGCGTGATCCCGGCGCCGCGCAGGCCCTGCACGCCTGGCCCCGCGCCTTCCGGGGCGGCTTGATGCTTGCAGTAGTGAATCCCAAAACCCTGCTCTTCGCCGCGGCATTTCTTCCGCAGTTTGTCCGGCAGCCGGATGCCGCTGCCAGCCAGTTGCCGTTGTTGGCTGCCGTGTACCTGCTGGTCGTATTGGTCGGTGATTGCATCTGGGTGCTGTGTGCGTCGGCGGCAAAGGGCGTGTTTCAACGGCATGCTGTTGCCGGCCAGCGGCTCGTTGCATTGTTCCTGGTGGGCGCGGGCGCGGCCCTGGCCATGACCCGGGAACGCCCGTGACATGGTTGTGCTGCTCGTGTCGCTGCCAATGAAACCATTCCCCGCCGACAGGGCGCCGGGATGACGGTGCGCCGGCGAGACTTTCTCGGGCATCTCGCCGCGGGCGGCGCCGTCGTTTCAATACCGGCCTTCCTGCAGGGTTGCGGTTCGCTCGTCGTCAATGACCCTGCCGGGAAGCCGCCGACCAATCCGTTTCTCGAGTGGTTCGGCATCGATGAAGCGATGGCCTCGCGGGTGCTGTCGGTGCTCGCAAAAGGCGGTGCCGACGCGGCCGAACTCTACTTCCAGTACCGACAAGCCAGCGATATCGTAATGGAAGCGGGCGTCATCACCCATTCGGCCACCGATGTCATCCAGGGGGTCGGCTTGCGCGTGATAATGGGCGAACAGATGGGCTTCGCATTTACCGACGACCTGACGCTACCCGGCATGTTGGCTGCCGCGAGCAGGGCGGCAAGTATCGCGGGCGGCAGTGCACGGGCCGCGCCGCAGGCGTTCGCCGCAAGCCCTGCCGGTAACCTGTACCGGACGGAAGTATCCTGGGCAGACGTGCAGATGGATCGCAAACTGCCCCTGTTGCAGCGGGCAGAGCGCACGGCACGTGCCGCGGACCCGGCCGTCGCGCGCGTGACCGTCAACTGGCATGACAGCGCCGAACGTGTGCTGATCATGACACTCGACGGGCGCATGATTACAGACACACGGCCGATGACCCGGCTGAGCGTGCAGCCGGTGGCAAAGCGCGGCACCGACACGTACTCCGGTTTTGCGAGCATTGCGGCCCGCGAGGGCATCGGGTGGTACACGGATCAACGCATTGACCGCGTGGCGCAGACGGCGGTGGATCGCACGCTGGTGCTCTTTGAGGCGCGGCGGCCCCCGTCCGGTGAGATGCCGGTAATACTGGCCGCAGGCACCGGCGGCATCCTGCTGCACGAGGCGATAGGCCACGCATTCGAGGCCGATTTGGATCGCGACAGGGTTAGCCCGTATGACGGCGAAACGGGCAAGAAGGTCGCCGAACCGATCATCACGATTGTCGATGACGCCACGATTCCCGGCGCGCGCGGCGCGCTCAATTACGACGACGAAGGCACCGCGGGCCGCCGCACGGTGGTGGTTGAGGGCGGTATCCTGCGCACCTGCCTGCACGATGCCATGACGGCGCAACACCACGGCACGGAGACTACCGGCTCGGCGCGACGCGAGTCCTACCGGTTCGCGCCGATGCCGCGGATGTCATGCACGTACATCGAGGACGGGCCGCACGAACGCGACGAAGTCATTGCCGCGGTCAATCGCGGCATCATCGCCGAGACATTCACCGATGTTCGCGTGGCGCCTGTCGGCGGGGATTTTATGCTGCACGTCAGGAACGGCTGGATGGTTGAGAACGGCAAGGTGACCGCGCCGATTCGCGATGTCGATATCTCGGGCAACGGACCGGAAACACTGCGGCGAATGACGATGGCTGCCAACGACTCGGCACTCGACCGCGGTGGATGGATGTGTGGCAAGAAAGGCCAGCAGGTACCGGTATCGCAGGGCATGCCGACCGTGTTGGTGTCCGGCATGATGGTGAATGTCCGGGGCTGACGGCCGGACAGCGGCTTGTCAGCCGTTCCTGTAGAGGTAGCTGTAGGCATTGATGGCCGGCACGCCGCCGAGATGCGCATAGAGAACGCGCGAGCCGGCGGGAAAATAGCCTTTCCTGACCAGGTCGATCAGTCCCTGCATGGACTTTCCCTCGTACACCGGGTCCGTCATCATGCCTTCAAGGCGCGCGCACAGTCGAATCGCGTCATTCGTTTCTTCTGAAGGCACACCGTAGACCGGGTATGCGTAATCGCGCAGCAGCACGATGTCGTCAGCAGTGAACTCCTGGCCGAGTTCGACGAGATCAGATGTTCTCCGGGCAATGTCGAGCACCTGCGCATGCGTCTGCTCGGGCGTGCATGAGGCATCGATGCCGATGACGTTGCGCGCGCGGCCGTCCTTTGCGAAGCCGACAACCATGCCGGCATGGGTCGAGCCCGTAACGGTGCAGACGACGATGTAGTCAAATTGCAGGCCCATCTCTGTTTCCTGGGCACGCACTTCCTCGGCAAAGCCAACGAATCCCAGGCCGCCATACTTGTGAACAGAAGCGCCGGCCGGAATGGGGTAGGGAACCCCACCGCGGTCCTGAACGTCCTGTAATGCGCGCTCCCAGCTTGCGCGTATGCCGATGTCGAACCCTTCGTCGACCAGTTCGACCTCCGCGCCCATGACGCGCGACATCAGGATATTGCCGACGCGGTCGTATACGGCGTCCTGGAACGGCACCCAGCTTTCCTGCACCAGCCGGCATTTCATGCCGATCTTCGCCGCAACCGCCGCCACCTGCCGGGTATGATTGGACTGGACACCGCCAATTGTGACCAGCGTATCGGCACCAGCCGCGATCGCGTCGGGGATGATGTACTCGAGCTTACGGAGCTTGTTGCCGCCGAAGGCAAGGCCGGAATTGCAGTCTTCGCGCTTTGCGAAAATTTTGACCGCACCGCCGAGATGCTGCGACAGTCGCTCGAGTTTCTCGATTGGTGTCGGACCGAACGTCAGCGGGTAGCGTTCGAATTTGGTCAGCATACTGTTGGTCGTTACCGGCAAATCCACTTGCGCACTATAGCATTCATCCGGAGCAGGCCAGGTTCAGCGCTTGCCTTTGTGCTTCCGCAGTTTCTTCTTCAAGTTCACAGGGAGCAGCCTGTTGCGGGAAGAAATTCTGCCTGCCAATGGCATCAAGGCGGTTCATGGGGGGTTCGGGCAGCAATGGAATGCCAAGTATAGGGCATTGCCCCAGCACACCGTTGCCGTTCGAACTTGTCCATTGCCGCCGGGTCCCAGTGGTACGTGCCCGGTGGCGGGCAGGTGGGGGGTTCCGGATGCATAAGTATTCTTCGTGGCGCGTTGCCGCCGTTTTCCTGCTGGCCACGCCAGCCGCAGCCGTTGATGTCGATAAAGACGTCTATGCCGTTGAGCTTTCCTCGCTAGCTTCCGATGTCTACCTGGTGCAAAGGCCGGGGCCCTTGCGCGAACCCGTCGAACCGAATGCAGTGTTCGTCGTCAACGCCGAGGATGTTGTGGTTTTCGAGGGCGGCGGTGCACCGCTCGTTGCCGAGCGCACCATTGCCTTGATACGGAGTGTCACGAGCAAGCCGGTGTCGCATCTCATCAACAGTCACTGGCACGGTGACCACAATCTGGGCAACCAGGTGTATCGAGCAGAGTATCCGGACGTGCGCATCGTCGGTCATCCGGAAACGGAGAAAGCAATGACGGGATCGCCGATGGCCTACGTCGAACGCTACGTGCCGATGCTGACCGGCCTGATCGAGGAATGGACCGCGCTGCAGGAACGTGGCGAGCTGTCGTCGCAACGCGCCGGGTTGCTGCCCGATCTCGCTCTGATGCGCGACGAATTTGCCCGCACGACTGTCGTGCCACCCGATCTCTTGGTCAGCGACCGCCTGACCCTCAATCGTGGCGATCGCGAGATCCACATTTTTCATCCCGGTCGCGGCAACACGCCGGGCGATCTTGTCCTTTGGCTGCCTGGCGAACGCATTCTCGCGAGCGGCGATCTCATCGTGCATCCCATTCCTTATGGTTTTGGCAGTTTCCCCGACGACTGGATCGCAACCCTCGAGCGGCTCGCAAACCTCGACTTCGACCTTCTCGTGCCGGGACATGGCGCCGTACAAAAGGATGCAACCTACATTCGCCGGCTGCAGGCGCTGCTAACGGAGGTTCGGCGGCAGGTAGGCGAATCAGTCGCCGGCGGCCTCGACCTTGACGCTACGCGCGAGGCACTCGACCTGTCCGCGTTCGTCGACGAATTCGCCGGAGACGATGAGGATGCTCGCTTGAAATTCGACAACTGGTGGCGCCAGCCCATCGCGCGATCCGCGTGGCTCGAAGCACGCGGTCAGCCGATCCGCCAGGGTGCTTCCGACGAGACCGGCTAGCGCCTTCAATCCCGAGTCAGCGCGGAAAATCCGGCAAATTTTTCTGGGCGACAGGTAAGCCTTACCGGGTACATTAACGGCAACACGTCGTTTGCCGGCCCGGCATATCGTCTGTGCATGAGTCTGCGCCACCGTAACCCGCGGCACGGTTTTTGCAGCCCTCGCTCGATCACAAGATGACTCTGTCGGCAGGACTACTATGTCAAGTATTGTGCGCTGGCGATCAGACACCATAGCGATGGTGACGTCAATTACGAGCATGATCCTGGCTCTGCTCTTATCGATGCCGCTTCATGCTCAGTCGCACCCCCCCGAGATCCTCAAGCTCGTCGCCGCAGACTTTATTACGGATGCCCACCTGTTCGGCAAATCTGTCGACGTCGATGGTGACACGGCGGTGATTGGTGCCGATGACGCTGCCTATGTCTTCGTGCGCGAGGGCGAACAGTGGATTCAGCAGGTAAAGTTGCACGCCGGGCAGGGGTTTGGTGAGTCGGTTGCAATCGATGGCGACACGATCCTCGTGGGCGCTCCTTTGTCCAATAACGGCTTTGCGTTCGTCTACACTCGTGAGCCTGACGGTAGCTGGATTCTCACGACGATCCTGCGCGGGATCATAACGAATAACTCATTCGGTGCATCCGTCGCGCTGCACAAAGGGACCGCCGTCATCGGGGCGCCAAATGAGGTTCAGGGGGGGGCTGTTTACGTATTCACTGCCCAGAACGGGACGAACTGGGTTGACTGGACCCAACAAACGAAGCTTCTGGTGGCCGGCAATCAATTTAACCGCTTCGGAGCGTCCGTTGCGATCTCGGGCGACACGATCATCGCGGGCGATTGGCTCAACGATGATAAAGATCCGGATGCCGGTGCCGCGTTCGTCTTCTCGCGCTCCGGCGGACGCTGGACCCGCACGGCGAAGTTGTTGCCCCAGGGGCCCTATGCCGGATTCGTACATTTCGGCACTTCGGTTGCGATCGACGGTGACGTTGCCGTGGTCGGCGCGCCCCGGGATCGCCAGCTCCGTCCTTTCAGTGGCGCGGCTTATGTCTTCACCCGGGACGCCGGAGCCTGGTCGGCGACAACCAAATTCCTGTCTCCTGAAGGCGGACCCGACGGTGCATTCGGCACGTCCGTGGATGTGGCCGGCGGCAAAATTCTCGTAGGAGAACCGTCGCGCGCAAGCCTCGTAACCGATGACCAGATTTTTCGCACTGGCGCCGCCTATCTTTTCAGGCGCAACGGCGGGTCATGGTACGGGGAGACTCAGGTTCTCCCCGACGACATTCGCCCGGGCGACCAATTTGGCGCCGCGGTTGCTATCGATGGCAGCATGTCGCTGATCGGTGCTCCCGGCGACGATGAGCTCGGGACGGACAGCGGCGCCGCCTACGTGGTTCCGGAGCCGGCCGCGGCCTTCGGGGTGCATTGTCCCGGCGATCTGAACGGCGAGGGTCCGGCGGAGCTGGTCGTGGTCAGCCCGGACGGCCGCGTCCAGGTCAGGGACATGAACGGCGCCGAGGTCGCGGCATTCAACATAGTCGGCTCCGGTCACATCGTCGCCTCGCGCGTGATGCCGGACAGGAATGGAAACGCCGTTCCCGAACTCGTTGTCCTGACCAAAAACCCGACCCGCATTGAGATTCGCGACCTTTACACGGGAGACCGCCTGGCGCAGTCGGAGGAGTTGGCCGATATCGGCATTCCCGTTGATCTCGAAATGCTCGCCGACACTGGCGGTACCTGGGCTGGCGCGGCCGCCATCCTCGGCGCCTCTCCGTCACGCACGATGATTATGGACACGAATGCCCTGACCATTATCAACGTAGCCGAATTCGATGAATACGTGCAGCCGACGGACCTTGCCATATACCCGGACCTTGACGGCAACGGCGAACCCGAACTTGCAGTGCTGGGCGAGAACAGATCCTCGTGGGGCAGCGACAAGCTGGAACTGCGCGATTCTGTAACCGGCGTGAAGCTCTACGACGCCTGGTTCGGTGGTACCTGGGAGGTTCTGCAACAGGCGCTGGTCAGCGATGTCGACGGCAACGGCACGCCCGAGGCCGCCGTGCTCCGCGTCCCGTACGCCCGCGATAAGGTTGCCGTGGTGATGCGGGATACAGGAAGCAAACAGTGGCTGCGCACGATGTACTTCAACCCGAACTACCCGCCAATCCGCCTGCTGACCCTGCCGGACATAACCGGCAACGGCGCGGACGAGGTGGTGGTGTTCGGGCAGCACGTCGACGGCACCATCCAGATCGCCCAGCTCAAGGACAGCGCTACCGGTGTATCGGCAGGCGTCATCTTCTACTCCCGGAACTTCGACGCCCTCGACCTCGTTCGGTGCGACGACATGAATGGCAACGGAACCGATGAACTGGCCATGCTGGGTAAAAGGAAGATCGACGACCTGTACCGGGTGATCGTAAAGGACGCCCGGACAGGGGAGCGGCTCGCCAACGTGAACTTTCCCTAGGCTCGTCGGACGTGAATGAGCTGTCCGACGCGACTACCCCGTCGTAGCGCAGCCAGTCGCCGCCGCCCGCGGCGAACCGGACATGCCACTGCCCGCTGTCACAGCCCATTGCCGACAGGGTTGGCGCATGACACAGAGGCAGAACCGGCATCATCGTGTTTCTGGTGAACAGTTGCATCCGCCCGAGGATCACGATGAGACAACCCACCGTGTAGCCCAGGTTCGAGATGCCCGCGGCCCAATTCGAAATCCAGATCGTCTTCAACAAGGGCTCGATGCCCGGGTGATCGTGCCGATCGGCACAAGTCTTGCACCGGTCATGGTACGAACGCCGCCGGCAGGACTCATCAGGTTAACTAAATGGCCAACGTGATCAGTCATCATAGCGATGAAGATGTGAGAATCCCCTTCCTTCCCCTGTTTATCCTGGCGGCCTGCCTCGCGGGGTGTTCGGGCGGCGGAGGATCGGACTCCCCGCCACCGCCGGACAATCCGGCACCGCTACCGCAGCTGTCCGTCGATGACGCCACCGTGGGCGAAGCCGAAGGCACCGTCGCGGTGATCGTGCGTGCGACCGGCGAGCGAACGGACGAGGACATCTCGGTCAGCTATGCGACTGCCGACGTCACGGCGACGAACGGCGTCGATTACATGAGCCGCAGCGGCACCCTGGAGTTCTCGCCTGAGCAAAGCGAGCAGATCATCGAGGTGGACATTCTCGACGACGACGAGACAGAGCTCAACGAGCGCTTCGAGCTGAGGCTGGACACCCCGCAAGGCGCCGGGATCGCCGATGGCGTCGGCGTAGTTACGATCGACGATGACGACGGTGACTTCCGGGCGTGCGGTGAGCCCGAATCGCCGGGCGGCAGCGTCAGCGAGCCGCTGCTGTGGAAGGACTGCGAGGCTGGCACCTGGCACTTTCGGGCCGGCGCACCGGCGGGCGAGTCGCGCAGCATCGAGGGCGTGGTGGCGTCTGCCGAGGCGTTCTCCGATATTACGCCGCGGAACCTGGAGCCGGCCGACACGCTGGACACCAGCGATCCGGCCCGCATCGTGTTTTCCTTTGCTATAGCCGCACCGAACGAGGATGGCTTCAGTTTCGTCGCCGCGGACAACGCTGACAGCTGCTTTGAGCTCTCGGTGCCAGCTGACGCCACGGTCTTCGTCGGCTCATCACGCCTCGCGATGACCGGTTCCTTCGACCTCGCGACGCTGGATACCGCCGAAGTGGATTGCGCGCCGCCGCCGGCCGAACCCGGCCCGATGAACGTCGTGGTGGTGTTCACCGACGACCAGCGCTTCGACACCCTGCAATACATGCCGAACGTCAATACCCGGCTCAAGCCCAAAGGCGTGACATTCGAGAACGCCTATGTGCCTACGCCGCTGTGCTGTCCGGCGCGGGCGAGTACTTACTCCGGCGGCTTCCTGGCGCAGAACACCGGTGTACTGGACAACGAAGATCCCAACGGTGGTCGCGATCGATTCGACGACCGCGTTAATCTCGGCACCCGGCTGCAGGAAGCAGGGTACAAAACCATGTTCATCGGAAAATGGCTCAACGACTATCCGCTGGCAGTGCCGTACGTGCCGCCAGGCTGGGACACGTTTGCCGGCAGAGCGGTTTGGGCGACCGGGGCGGACTGGTCGCAGTTCGAGTACCTGGTCGGCAGCACTGGCCCGAGCTCCGGCACCGGCAAAAGAATGGATGCGTCCGGACAGCATCACGTCTATTTCGAGCGCGATCGCATCGTCCAATTCCTGCTGGATAACCCGGATGACGAGCCGTTCTTCGTTTTCTGGGCGACTACCCCGCCGCATCCACCGGCTACCCCCGCCGACGGCGACGAAGTCGCCTTCACCGACTTCACCTTCCGCGGCCGCGGCTACGGCGAAACGGACTTGAGCGACAAGTCCCCCTGGCTGCAACGCTTTAACGGCGAATTCGAATTTACAGGCGACGAAGGGGTGCGCCTGCAACTGCAGTCGATGCTGTCGGTGGACGATTCCATCGGCTGGATCCTCGACACCCTGGCCGCCCGGGACAAGCTGGACGACACGGTGTTGATCATCACATCGGACAACGGCTACATGTGGGGCGAGCATGGCCTGTGGGGCAAGAACTTCGCCTACGAGGAGTCTATTCGCGTGCCACTACTGGTGGTGATGCCTGGCATCGAGCCGCGTACCGACGAGCATCTCGTCTCGGCGGTTCTCGACCTCGGGCCGACGCTCTACGATGTGGCTGGTGTCTCCGGCGCGAGTGACGGTCGTAGCCTGTTGCCACTGCTGCGAGACGCCGGCGTAGAATGGCGCGACGAGCTGTTCTTCGAGAAGTACGGCACCGTAACCTGGGCGAACGGGTCGTGGGCGGGACTGCGCCAGAACAAATGGAAGTACATCCAGTATTGGCCGGGTGACGAGGAGCTCTATGACCTGAACGCGGATCCCTACGAGCTGGAGAACCAGGCTGGCAATTCGGCTCACGCGCAGGTACGGACAAGTATGGCCGCACGGGTCGAAGAGCTGGTGGGGTTGTCCATCAAACCGGGTTTCGGCATGCCGGACGGTGTCGTCGGCGAGCCCTACGAATACGACTTCGCAACCTGGGGCGGGCGGCCACCCTACGACTGGGAGGTGGAAACGGGTGCCCTGCCTGAGGGGTTGGCGCTGGAAGCGGACTCCGGAACCATCACCGGCACGCCGCTCAGCGCCGGAATTTCGACATTCAGCCTGCGGGTGACCAGCTCGGACCTGGCCTCACAGGCCAATCGGCGCAAGACGTTCGTTTCGCGCGAGCTCACCGTCGAGGTCACCGGGTCGTAAGTCGCCGACTGCTTACTGCAACTCGGAGCAATTGACGCTTTTCCTGCCACGCGGTAGCTTAGATGCTTAGCGGTTGACATGGAAACCGCGGACTGATAGACGCAATAAGGAGAAGGGCAAATGAACCGTTTAAAAAATAAAACAAAGCACCCCAGGGCAGCTATCTGGTTTGCCGTGATCTTGAGCGCATTAGCAACCACTGGATATGCCGGTGAA
>CAZLNH010000395.1:0-2286 GCA_964560775.1 uncultured Woeseiaceae bacterium
GCATACTGAATACCGGCGGGAATGTCGTCGGTTTCGCCGGCGGCATGATGGTGCCGCTCATTGCAACCGTCTGGGGCTGGACAGTATCGGTGTCGACCGGTGCCGTGTTTGCCCTGCTCGGTGCGTTACTGTGGCTGCTGATCCGCGGCGATCGGCAAATGGTGCATGACTAATGACTAGACAATCGGGTTTGCTGGCACTGTTCCTGATGCTCGTGGGTACGGCGGCTGCCGATGACCTGCTCGACATGCGGGAAATCCAAATCACGATGCCGGATGGGATACGTCTCGCCGCTGACCTGTATATGCCAGAGCGTGCATCGGACGATGTAAAAGTCCCGGTGTTGCTCGAGTACCTGCCGTACCGTAAGACGGAATCACGCGCGCGCAATCATCGCCTCTACTCGTACTTCGTCGAGCACGGCTACGCCGTCGCGCGCGTCGACATCCGCGGCACCGGCAACAGTGAAGGGCGGCTCATCCCGTATGAATACTCCGACATCGAACTCGACGATGGCGAGGCCGTTATCGCCTGGCTTGCGAAGCAGCCGTGGTCCAGCGGCAGTGTCGGCTTGTTCGGCATTTCATGGGGCGGCTTTAACTCGATCCAGCTTGCGGCCCGCAATCCACCGGCGCTGAAGGCCGTCATTCCGGTCGATGCGACCGAGGACCTGTACCAGGACGACGTGCATTACATGGACGGCATAATGCACGTCGATTCGTGGGAGATGAGCCAGGATCTGTACAACGCGATGCCGGGCGCGCCGGATTACGTCATCGACGACGATTATTTTCGCGACCGGTTTGACACTGAGCCGTGGATGCTGACGTACAAGAACCAGCAGCGCGACGGCCCGTTCTGGGACCGTGCATCGACGCGCGATCGTTACGACGAAATCCGCGTTCCGAGCTTTCACATCGGCGGCTGGTACGACGGCTACCGCGACAGCGTCCCGCGCATGCTCGAGAACGTCGACGCTCCGGTCAAGGGCATGGTGGGTCCATGGTCGCACGCATTTCCACACGAACCATGGCCGAACCCCGGCATGGAATGGCGCCATGAAGCTGTCCGCTGGTTTGATCACTGGCTGAAGGGCATCGACACCGGCATCATGGACGAACCGGCGTTCGCCGTGTACGTCCGCGACTGGCATCCGCCGAATGCCGCGCTCGATTTCATCGAAGGTCGCTGGCGCTGGGAAGACGGCTGGCCGCTGGCGCGCACCGAGCACCGTACGTATTACGCCCAACCGAACCACGACCTGGCGACCAACGCACCGGATCCGGCCTTGCACCAGTTGCGATACGTGCCGTCAACCGGTGTCGAAGCCGGCGGCCCGGTCATGTGGTGGGGCGACATTGCGCATGACCAGCGCCCGACAGATGCATTCAGCCTCGTCTATGACAGCGCACCGCTTGAAGACGATGTCGAAATCCTCGGCTTTCCGGAAGCGCTGCTGGCGGTATCGGCGAATGCACCGCATGCGAACTGGTACGTGAGGCTGTCGGATGTCGCGCCGGACGGGCGTGTCACGCTGGTCACCGGTGCCGGGTTAAATGGCACGCACCGCAAATCGGCACGTGAGCCGGAACCGCTGGCCGCTGGCGAGCCATTCGACCTCGACGTTGAGATGCACTTTACGTCCTGGACGTTTCCGGCCGGTCATCGTATCCGGCTGTCGGTCAGCAACGCGCAATGGCCGATGTTCTGGCCGACGCCATATCCTATGACGAGCACGCTGAAACTCGGTGGCAACGATGGTTCGCGACTGCGGTTGCCGGTGATTCCGGCGGGTCCGGAAACGGCACCCGACTTCAGGCCGCCAGCCGATAGCCCGTCACTGCCGGGTTACCGGACGATCGATTCCGGCAACGCATCCGGCTATGGCGAGATTTCCGCGGTTACGCGACACCCTCCCACCGGCGAGGCCATCGCGGTGGCGACGAACAGCGGCGGTACGGAGTATCCGTGGGGAACCGAAACGTACCGCGAAACCATCGAGCACCGGACATCCGACGTCACACCCGCGCAAACCTCGATGACCGGTACGCACGAAATCGAAGTCACGATGGACGATCGTGTACTGCGCTGGGAGGCCGTGCTCGATTTCACGAGCGATGCGGAGAATTTTCACTATCGTTATACCCGGCGCCTGCTCGAGAACGGAGAGCTTGTTCGTGAAAAGCACTGGGACCAAACGATCCCGCGCGACTTTCAGTAACCGCCGTCATCGCGAGCCGCGAAGCGGCGTGGCGACCTCGTACGGCTGGCAGGGTGCCAAACTGT
>CAZLNH010000396.1:0-7184 GCA_964560775.1 uncultured Woeseiaceae bacterium
GCGAAACCGGGTAACCCATGACGCCGTATCGGTCAATGCCTGTCACGTTTCTATCCTGCTCCACCGCGCGCGCCATTGCCGACGGGCCGCCGCAGTATACCGCCGGCGCGTACCGCCGCCGAACCTGCTGCGGATAGCAGAATTCCCGCTAATCCTCATGCAGCCAGCGAGCCGCCTGCAACGCGAAATAGCTGAGGACCGCCTGCGCGCCGGCGCGCTTGATCGCCATCAGCGATTCAAGCACCGCGGCGCGCTCTTCCAGCCAGCCATTCGCGGCCGCGGCGCGGATCATCGCGTACTCGCCGCTGACCTGGTAGGCAAACGTCGGTACGCCGTAGGCGTCCCGAATACGGTGGATGACGTCAAGATACGGCAGTGCCGGCTTGACCATGACGATGTCAGCGCCTTCGTCCAGGTCCAGCGCGACTTCCCGCAACGCCTCATCGCTGTTGGCCGGCGCCATCTGGTAATTGCGCTTGTCGGACTTGCCAAGATTCGCGGCGGACCCGACAGCATCCCGGAACGGTCCGTAAAAGCACGACGCGTACTTCGCCGCATAAGACAGAATCAGCGTATTCGGATGGCTTGCCGATTCCAGCTCAGTGCGTATCGCACCGATGCGTCCGTCCATCATGTCAGACGGTGCGACGATGTCGGCACCGGCCTCCGCATGCGATACCGCCTGCCGGGCCAGCGCCTCTACCGTCGCATCGTTCAGCACGTAGCCGTGCTTGTCGATAATGCCGTCCTGGCCGTGTGTCGTATATGGGTCCAGTGCGACGTCGGTGATAATGGCCAGGTCCGGATAAGCCCGCTTTAGCTCCCGCACGGTGGTCTGCACCAGTCCGGAGGGATTGGCACTTTCATCTCCGTAGGGAGATTTCAGACTGTTGTCGATGACAGGAAACAAGGCCAGCGCGGGAATACCGAGCGCCTGTGCCTCCCGGGCCTGCTGCAGAATTCCGTCGATACTCAGCCGCTCGATGCCGGTCATCGACGACACCGTCTCCCGCCGGTTATCCCCGGACAGAACAAACACCGGGTAAATCAGGTCCGAAGGACTGAAAGTCGTTTCGGCCACCAGGCGACGTAGCGCGGCACTGCGCCGGGTTCGCCGCAGTCGGGTACGCGGGTATCGTTCACCGGGGTGGCTGTTCATAGAGCACTCATTATTCAGGAAAAGTTCAATTTTCCATGTATTGAGGTAGGGTTTCCATGCCTGACCGACAAATACTGCAGGCCGGGTAATAATTACTCAAACAGACGGGTCCTCTCGCATGACAGGCAAGACTGATATCGCGTTGCGTAAACGGCGTTTCGAACAACTGGTCGGCGCATTGCACCGTGACATGTACCGGTACGCGGCATGGCTCTCGCGGGACCCCGGAATCGCCGAGGATGTCGTTCAGGAGTCCCTGCTCAGGGCCTGGAAGTCCCTGGAAGCCCTCCGCGATGAGGCGGCCGCGAAACAGTGGCTGTTGACGATTGTCAGGCGAGAGAACGCACGGTACTTCGAGCGCAAGCGGCTGGAAACCGTGGACATCGATGACCTTACGCCGGCGCAGTCAGTGATGATCGCCGACGACGATACGTCCGAACTCGACGAAGTTCGGCAGGCTATTTACAGACTGGAGGATGATTACAGGGAACCGCTGGTGCTGCAGGTCCTGCTTGGTTACAGCACGAAAGAGATTGCCGAACTGATCGGCATCAAGCCTGGCGCCGTGCTGACACGGTTGCACAGGGCGCGCATCAAGCTGAAGGAACTGCACGACAGGGATGAAGCGGCATGAGTAATCACACCGAAACGATGAATTGCGAAACTTTCAGGCAGGCAGTGACGGCAGATCCGGCCGATGCATCGGCGCAATTGCACTCGCACGAGGACCAATGCAGCGAGTGCCGCGAGTACCGCGAGACAATGCAACAGTTCGATGCCCGCCTGCGCCAGGCGATGGAAATTCCCGTGCCACCGATCAAATTGCCGGACCTGGATTTCACGGTCAACGTTGTTCCAGTGCCAAAGAAGCGCATGACGACATCGATATGGCTCGGCCTTGCCGCCAGCGTTGCGCTAGCCGGATGGCTCGGCCTGGCCCTGATGTCGCCCGGCGAGCCGCGGCTGTCGCTGGCCGAGGAGATCATCGCGCACATGGATTATGAACAGGGCTCACGCATCGTGACGAACGTCGCCGTGCCGGAACGAACCCTGGCAAGTGTGGTCAACAGCGATGTGGCGGAATTGAGGCCCGGAATCGGGCTGGTTACCTATGCCACAAACTGTGTGATCAACGGCAACCTGGTTCCGCATCTCGTCATCCAGGGTGAAAGGGGACCGGTCACCCTGCTGCTGTTGCCCGACGAATCCATTGACGCAGCGATATCGCTCGAGGGCTCGAATATCAACGGGATCATTGTGCCAGTGGGCAAGGGCAGCATCGCAATCATCGGAGTGCGTGAAGAATCTATTGAGGATATCGGAAACCGTGTCATCGAGTCGGTGAAGTGGAGCGCGTGAAATGGCGTTCCTCCGGGCGATGACTCAATCACAAGTGCCCGCCTGGGCACGACATCAGAGGCAGGAGATAGATATGTCTGACAAAAAAATAGCGAAACCGGTTGCACTCGCAGTAGGCGCGGCGCTTGCCGGCTCCTTTGCGTTCAGCGGCATGGCCAGTGCGGACACCGGCGCAAGCCCGTTCGCAATGACGTCACTCAGTTCCGGCTACATGCTGGGCGCTGGAACCACCAGTCAGGAGACGGAAGAGGAAAAGGAAGGCGAAGGCAAGTGTGGCGAAGGCAAATGCGGTGGCGAAAAAGAGGGTGAAGGCAGCTGCGGCGGCGACAAGGAAGGCGAAGGCAAATGTGGTGAAGGCAAGTGCGGCGACGAGAAAGAAGGTGAAGGCAAGTGCGGTGAAGGAAAATGTGGCGGCGAAAAGGAAGGTGAAGGCAGCTGCGGCGGTGACAAGGAAGGCGAAGGCAAGTGTGGTAACGCAGGCTGATACGCAGTAATACAGCCCGTCGAAAAAGCCCGCGCCAGTCGCGGGCTTTTTTTGGCAGCGCCCGGCACCAAACGTCACTGCGACCCCGCAGGGCGTAACCCCCCGTCATTGCGAGCCCGCAGGGCCTATCCTCACGTCATTGCGAGCGCGCAGGGCCTATCCCCCCGTCATTGCGAGCGCGCAGCGCGTGGCAATCCTGTTCTGATTGGCAGAGTCAGTATCCGTGCGAGATCGCCACGTCGCTCTGCTCCTCGCGATGACGGGCGGTGCGAGATCGCCACGTCGCTCTGCTCCTCGCGATGACGGGTGGTGCAAGATCGCCACGTCGCTCTGCTCCTCGCGATGACGGGCGGTGCGAGATCGCCACGTCGCTCTGCTCCTCGCGATGACAATTGTTGGCCAAATGCATTGATTTGGCGCGAGCGTGCCGGTTGCTCTGCTGGTATTCTGGGACTGCCTCAACGTAAAGGTCTGTCAGCCAAATCATGCCAAAAACGATACGCCGTTGCGCGTGGGCCGAAGGCGTCAGCCTTGCCTACATTGAATACCATGACACCGAATGGGGCGTGCCGGTCCTTGACGATCGCACGCAATTCGAGTTCCTGGTTCTCGAAGGTGCGCAGGCCGGGCTGAGCTGGTCGACGATACTGAACAAGCGCGAGGGCTATCGTGTCGCGTTTGCCGACTTCGACCCGGAAAAGGTGGCGCGTTTTACCAAGAAGCGGATCGACAAGCTCCTGCAGAACCCGGCCATCGTCCGCAACCGGCTGAAAGTAGAGTCCACCGTGACGAACGCGAAGGCGTTCCTCGACGTGCAGGATGAGTTCGACGGCTTCAGCAATTACATCTGGCAGTTTGTCGATGGCAAACCAAAGCAGAACCGCTTGCGGCAGGACAGCGATGTACCGGCGACGTCACCCGAGTCGGATGCGATGAGCAAGGACATGAAAAAGCGAGGCTTTCGTTTTGTCGGCAGCACGATCCTGTATGCGCACATGCAGGCGACGGGCCTGGTGAACGATCACGTCACCGGCTGTTTCCGGCAGCGCGAATGTGCGGCGCTGGCGAAGAAACTGTAAGTCGCCGGTGTCCGGGGCCTGCACGGCTTGCACCGGTATCAAGCGTCCTCGAGGCCCGGCATCTGGAAGCCGTGCTGTTCGAGCCTGTGCAGCAGCTCGGTAGCCGCGGCAGCGGAAAGCGGCATCAACGGCGGCCGCACGTAACGCCACGACAGGTCACCGCTGTAATGCGCGGTGATGGCTTTCAGCGCCGGAATCATCGGATAGGCCTGCACAATGGCGCGAACGTCATCGAGCTGGCGTTGTTTTTCGTCGGCATCGTCCTCCCGCCAGTTCCGGTACAGCTCGACGATCGAACCCGGGTTGATATTCGCGGTTGCGGAAATACAGCCGGCGCCGCTGGCTCTCATATTCCTTAGCAAGAGCGTTTCACTGCCGACGAATACGCGGAAGTCGTCCCACTGCCGTTCGAGCATCGCCTGCGAATTGTCCCAGTCGCCTGAACTGTCCTTGATGCCGGCGACAACCTCCGGAAAGTCATGTACCAGCCGCTCGACCAGGTCGAGACTCAGGCCGACCTGCGCGACCGGCGGTATGTGGTACAGGTAGATTCGCAGTGCATCGCTGCCAACCCGGCTGATGATCCCGGCATAATTCCGGTACAGCCCTTCGTCGCTGACTCCCTTGTAGTAAAACGGCGGCAGCATCAAGACGCCCGCGCATCCCAGCGAAACCGCGTGCCTCGTCAGGTCGACACTGTCCGTCAGTGCCGAACAACCGGTGCCCGGCATCAGTCTGCCGGGATCGATACCGGCCTCGACCAGCCGGGTCAGCAGGTCCTTTTTCTCGCCAACCGACATCGAATTAGCCTCGCTGTTGGTGCCGAACACAGCGAGGCCGACGTCTTGCGACAGGAGCCAACGGCACTGGCGTATCAAAGCCTCCGGGTTCGGCTTGAGGTCCTCGTCAAAAGGCGTGATTACAGGCGTCAGCACGCCCGAAAACCGGTCGTCACGGGGCAAGGGAAGTCTCCTGGATCAGCGGCCGCGCGAATAATACACGTAATGTACCCGCAGCCTGTCAGTTCTGAATACGGATAACCGTAAGGCCGACGAGTCCCTGTGGCGTCGTGTGCGAGATGCCCCCAAGGTAGATCGAGTCCGGCTGCAGCCCGCTCCACGACACCAGGATGTCCCCGGTGCTGCCCGAGCTGACGGCGGCAGGCGCCGTCACCGACATGTTTCCCTGATTGTCATTGAGTCCGAACTGCCACGCGTGGATGTCGTAGATGGCGCCCGGGCCGCCGGTAACGTTATCGGTTCCGAAGCCGTGTATGAATACCGCGTAGGTGCCGGCTCCGGGTAGCAGGACATTGAATTCCTCTTCAGACGTCTGTCCGCCGCTTTCGCCAATCTTGTTGCAGTTCACGCCGTCAGGACAGTAGTAAACGTACATGTCGAGATCGTCGTTGCCGTCAGTGAACTCGTCAAACAAGGCAAACCGCAGATAGGCCTGGTTGGCCGGAACATCGTAAAGATGCGCCGTGACGCCGTTCGTTTCGCGGATCGTGAACGTCTTCGTCGGATCGGAATCGACCGTGTCGCGGATTATGAGCGGCCGCCGCAAACCGTGCACGCCGGCGCTGTAGGTGCCGTTGTAGCCGAATTCGACCGGAAACGTCAGATCGCCACTCGCGCCGTTTGACTCGACTTCGCCGGGTGCCGTAAGCGAAATCGGCCGCGCGGCCAGCACACTGCGGACCGCGTGGTCGTCGCTGTTCCAGGTCAGGCTGCCAAAGCGCCAGGCGTCGAGCGGCCCGCTGGCATACGTGTAGGTCACATCGAATTCGGCCGACGCGCCGGGCGCAACGGACAGCGACATCGGTGCCACGGTCACGTCTATGCCGGCCGGCGGCACTATCTCCGCCATGTACGCTTCGCTTGTGTCGCTGACATTTGTCACGCGACGCGTTACCGTTTTTGAATTGGCCAGGCGCGCGATCGCGATCGACGGCTGGTTCAGCTGGCTGGCATCCGATGACAGGCCATTCGCGAGAAGTTCGGTGCAATGCTGTTCGTCCATGGCCGGTGAGTCGATGCCGCACGCATAGGCATCGAACTCGTCGTCCGTAACATCGAAGACGAGCCCCGGGTCATTTGCGGCGTTAGGTGCGATGTGCCCTGCGCCAAAATCAAGTGGTATGGCGAGGCTTTCGCTGCTTTGCAGCCGTACATCCTGGTACGCGGTCGTCATCAACGCCGACTTGAGCGCCGCCGGGCTCCAGTCAGGGTGCGCCTGTTTCAGCAATGCGGCGATACCTGCTACGTGCGGTGTCGACATAGACGTACCGGTCAGGAAGGCGAAGTTTTCCCCGGACAGCGAATTCACTGCATCCGGTGTGAAGCCCGCGAGGATGTTGATGCCGGGCGCTGTTACGTCTGGCTTCAGGATGTCCTGTATCGGGGCGGGACCGCGCGAGCTGAAGCTGCCCATAACGTTGCCGGTGTCCTCGACGGTCAGGAACAGGCCCTTGTCCAGCACGGCGCCTGCCGTTTCGCCGGCATCGAGTTCGGCCAGTATCAGGGTGCCGTCCGCCTGGCCGAGCATCAGTGCCGGGATATCGACGCTGCCCGCTGTTCCGATCATGACGATGGGGTCACCGGCGATGCTGAATACTACGGCCGCGACGGCGCCGGCATCCTCGGCGTTGGTCACCTTGACCTGGAAGCTGCAGCCGCCGCGCTGGATGAAGGCGATGTTGCCGGAAATGTCGGTGTCGTTGACCAGCGGCTCGCAGGCATCGAATGTCGTGCCGGGGTCGCCGTTCGCAAGTGTGTTGTTGTCGTCATCGGCGAGGACGAGATCCGCCTCGATCGGTCCCTCGTCCAGAAGCGCCGGTGTGAAGCTGGCTTCCTTGACGGCATAGCGGCCGGCGACCGACGCCGGCTCAGTAATGCTCATCGCTTCGAGCGAGTGCTCACCGTCGCGGCTCGATGCACCCGCCGTGATGACCCACGGCGACCCGGCCGGCGAGCCGATCGTCGCGAAATTCGGACCCTCGTTACCAGCCGCAACAATGGTCAGCACGCCGGCCTTCGCGGCGGCCATCAGTGCTACGTCATCAGGCGCGGTCGTATCGCGCATCGAGTTGCCGACGGAGTAA
>CAZLNH010000397.1:0-3347 GCA_964560775.1 uncultured Woeseiaceae bacterium
ATTGGGAACGGTCACGCGAGCAGCTGATGGTGCAGGGCAACGCGTACACCGGTCGCTTCGGCCAGCCCGAACCTGGTGCGATTGCCATTGATGGCACGGACCTTGCGTTGGCGACCATTGAGGCCTCAGGGGTCAACCTGACCGCCCGCTGGGAGCACCTCCGCGACAATGGATCAAGTTTCAGCCTGCAGGCCTACTACGACCGGGCGGAGCGCACGATTCCGCCGACCCTGCGCAATACACTCGACATCATCGACCTGCAGTTTCAACATTCGCTCGCTCCGATCGGCAGGCATGCGTTGACGTGGGGCGCAAATTATCGCTACGGCCGCGATCGGTCGGAAAACACCAGCAGCGTCTTCGCGTTCCTGCCCGAGCATGTGGAGCAAATGTGGAGCAGCCTGTTTGCACAGGACGAGATCACGTTTCGGGACGATCTGCGGCTGATTCTTGGCGCGCGCGTCGAGCACAACCCTTACACCGGGAGCGAATTCCTGCCCAATGCGAGGCTGGCCTGGAAGCTCGCGCCGGACCACCTGTTATGGACTGCTGTGTCGCGTGCCGTGCGAGGGCCGTCCCGGTTGGACGCAGATGCTCATATTCCGAGTACTCCTCCGTTCCTCCTCGACGGAGGCCCCGGCGTGCGTTCCGAGGTTGCCAACGTTGCGGAGCTGGGATATCGGGGACAGCCGACGCGCGATCTGTCCTACTCGGTCACTGCTTTCCATAGCGACTTCGATCACTTGCGCACCATGGAGATAGCGCCGAGCGGCACGTTCTTTGAATTTGCCAACGAGATGGAAGGCAGCACAACCGGCATCGAGATGTGGGGAGCTTACCAGCCACTGTCGCACTGGCGCCTCTCGGCGGGCTACACGGCGATGCGGGACCGCATGAGACTGAAGCGCGGCAGCGATGACATCGGGGGTCCGAGTTCAGCCGGGAAGACGCCCGCCAACACCTGGCAACTTCGCTCGGCCCTGGCAATCGCGGAGAATCGAGACCTCGACATCGCGGTACGCCACATCGCAGCGCTGTCCAGCCCTGACGTCCCTGCCTACACGGCGGTTGACATGCGATTTGCCTGGAGATTGCAGCCGCATCTTGAGCTGTCGCTTGCCGCCTGGAATCTGCTGGACCAGGATCACGCGGAGTACGGGCCTGTCGCCACTCGCAGCAGAATCCCGCGCTCGGTCCTCGTGCAGGTCCGGTGGAAGCTCAAATAGATCGCATATGACACAGGCATACTTCGACGCGAGACATCCCGCATTGACATACGTCAGACGAGATGGACCAGGAATGCGAGTTGCGCCGCGCCACTTCGACCCCGAGGCGCCAGGCGCAGCGCTTGCGGTATGCTGGTAACCCCGGATCGCAGGATGTCCTCACGCGTAATGACGTATACTGCAGCCGGCGCGTCGAAGCGTGACTCGGCCTGCCTGGAAACCGACGTGACCTGCATGAGGCCGAGTTCTTCGAGGCTCAGGTCAGCCAGGTCGCCGCTTCGGTCATCCGTCACATGCGCCGGCGCGCAGGCCGCGAGCACGGCAAAATGCGAAGCGCAGCAGGTTGATCGATCGATGCCACATCCGGGAGTTAGCCTTTTAGCAGTTCTGTCGATATCTGGGCAGTGCGGCCAGCATTCGGTTGAAATGATCGCGAATTACGTGCTTGGGTAATGTGACCGAGTCCGCAGAAACGTTGCCCACCGGACGGAGACAATGCACGTCCGCCAATTGACAGGTGCGCCATGCCCGAGGCCACTGCACTATCCGTGACGGCAGGCTCCACCTCACTGTGGCGTCGCTGTCGTACCAGCATCCGGATCCGGCAGGGTGGAACCGCGTGAGGGTTACGCAGAACCGTCTCCTGATCGTCGACGACGAGCCTGCCATTTGCGCGATCATCTGTCGCATCGCGGAGCCGTTGGGCTTCGTCGTCAGATCGCTCAACTACTCCGGGCAATTCCTTGACACGCTCCGGGAATTCCAGCCATCCCTGCTGATCCTCGATCTCAAAATGCCGGACTGTGACGGCGTTCAGCTCTTGCAGCAGCTCAAGGAAGGAGAGAGCGAGGCGCAGGTGATCGTCATCAGCGGCATGGACCAGCGCGTATTGAATACGGCGGAGAAGCTCGGGCGCTCACAGGGCTTGCGGATGCTCGGCGTTCTGCACAAGCCGATCAATCGGCCTGCGCTTGAACAGCAGCTCAACGACGCCCTGTCCTCCGCCAACGTATTTTCCCGTGAGGATCTCGAGAAAGCGCTGGCGGAGAGGGAGTTTGTCGTCCACTACCAGCCCAAGATCTCCCTGGAGTCGGGTGCGTGGCGGGCGGACGGTGCCGAAGCACTGGTTCGCTGGCGGCATCCGCAGCAGGGGCTGCTTCTGCCGGGGAAATATCTGCCGATCGTAGAGGAGTACGGGCTGATCGGCGAATTAACCGACTTTGTGCTTGATGCGTCTATTCGCCAGCTCGCGGAATGGCGGGACACGATGCCGGGCATCCGGGTCGCGGTCAACCTTTCCGCGAGCCTCGTCGACGACCTGTCCCTGCCCGAACGCATGGCCGGATTGCTGCGCAAATACGGCGTTTCCGGCCGCCAGCTCGCGCTCGAGCTGACGGAGTCGAGCGCGACTTCCGACGCGACGAAGGCCATGGACATCCTGCTCCGGTTTTGCGTCAACGACATCAGCCTTTCGATCGACGATTTCGGGACCGGCTATTCGACTCTGCAACAGCTCTACCAGCTGCCGTTCGACGAACTGAAAATCGACCGTATGTTCGTCCGCGGCCTGCCGGACGACGAAGAAGCCAGAACGATCGTGCATGCCATTGTAGATATGGCGCACGCGCTGAAGATCAAGGTCTGCGCGGAGGGCGTTGAGACAGCCGAAGCGCTCGATTACCTGAAGTTGGTCGGCTGTGACCGGGCGCAGGGCTTCCTGATCGGCCGTGCCGAGGAACCGGGGGAATGCGAGCGTGTCATGCAGGCATGGAATGGCACCAGCTGAGACGATGCACCCGGGCGTACCGCAACTCGGATTCACCAGGCAGGCGACGCTCGCGGTAATACTGGCTCTTTTGGTCGGCTGGTCCGCTGCCCTCAACGGCCAGCCGGTACGTTCGGCGGCCGAACAGAGTATCAAGGCGGCGTATCTTTACAAGTTCGCCGCCTATGTGGAATGGCCGGCAAAGGTCTTCGCGGCCGAGTCCGTTCCGCTCACGATCGGCGTCGTTGGCGCGGATTCGCTCGCCGCCGAACTCGGGGAAATCACGGCAGGACGTACCGTAAACGGAAGGCGGATCGAGGTCCGGACGATCGCGGCCCCGTCCGAATTGAGCAGTG
>CAZLNH010000398.1:0-3473 GCA_964560775.1 uncultured Woeseiaceae bacterium
ATCAATGCTGACCGCCGTCGACCCAAGCAACGGCAAGATTGTCAGGGAGGTAAAACCTGCCGGCGCCGAGGCTGTCGAGACGATCCTCGCCAACGCAAGTGCAGCTTGCGAAACCTGGCGCAAGACCGATTTCGCCGGACGCGCCCGTGTGCTCGAAGCCGTCGCCGGGCTGATGCGCAAGCGGGTCGATGAGCTTGGCCGGCTGATGACCGAGGAAATGGGCAAGCCGGTCCGCGAAGCGCGTGGCGAGGTGGAGAAATCCGCCTGGTGCGCCGAGCATTTCGCGAGCAACGCCGAGTCCTACCTGAAGCCGCAGGCGATTGAGTCGGATGCATCCGATAGCTATGTGCAGTACCTGCCGCTTGGCACGGTGTTGGGCATCCTGCCGTGGAATGCACCCTTCTGGCTCGCATTCCGTTTCTGTGCGCCGGCGTTGATGGCCGGCAACACCTGCATTATGAAGCACGATCCGCACGTGCCCGGTTGCGCCGCCGCCATCGCGAAGCTGTTCGAGGTGGCGGGGGCACCGGCGCACATCATGCAGAATCTGCCGATCGAGACGCCGGCCGTCGAAGCGGTTATTCGCGACCGGCGCATACATGCGGTTTCGTTTACCGGGTCCGAGAAAGGTGGCACGGCCGTAGCGTCGATTGCGGGTTCCGAAGTAAAGCGCTCGGTGCTCGAATTGGGCGGATCCGATCCCTGCCTGGTGTTCGCCGACGCTGACCTGGAAAAAGCCGCCGATGTCATCACGCTCTCGCGCATCATCAATGCCGGCCAGAGCTGCATTGCCGCCAAACGCATAATTGTCGAGACATCGGTTTACGACCGGATGGTTGCTCTGCTCGAAGAGCGACTGGGCCGGCTCAAAATGGGCGATCCCCGTGACGAATCGACCGACGTCGGCCCGATCGCGCGCGCCGACCTGCGCGACAACCTGCACCGGCAGGTCACCGAAACAGTCAGCGCGGGTGCGCGCTGCCTGCTGGGCGGTGTAATGCCGGATGGCGACGGGTTTTACTACCCGGTCACATTGCTCACCGATGTCACGGAAGATATGACGGCGGGCTGCGAAGAGACCTTCGGCCCGGTTGCTGTTGTCATGAAAGCGAAGGATGAAGCGGACGCGATGCGTATCGCCAATAACACGCCGTACGGTCTCGCCGCCGGCATCTGGACCAATGCTGAACGCGGTGAAACACTGGCGGCCGAAATCGAAGCAGGCCAGGTCGCTGTCAACGGCATCGTCAAGACGGACCCGCGCCTGCCTAGCGGCGGTATCAAGCGCTCCGGTATCGGCCGCGAACTGGGCCCGCACGGCATCCACGAGTTCGTCAATGCGCAGCAGGTCTGGATCGGCCCGGTGAAGACGGCGTGACCGTCGTTGCGAGCGCGCAGCGCGTGGCAATCTCGTACCGATTGGCAGAGTCAGTGTCCGTGCGAGATCGCCACGGCGCTATGCGCCTCGCGATGACGACAGTGCTGCGCGGCTCGCGATGACATGCGCGGCTCGCGATGACAGTGGTATTGTTACACCCGATTTTCTAACCGGGACCGCGGCATGCGCATAGATGCGATTGCGATCGGCAAGAATCCTCCCGACGACGTCAACGTCATCATTGAAGTGCCGCTCGGCGGCCAGCCCATCAAATACGAGATGGACAAGGAGGCTGGCACGTTGGTGGTCGACCGTTTCCTATATACGCCGATGGCGTATCCGGGCAATTACGGTTTCGTGCCTCATACGCTGTCCGATGACGGCGACCCGATCGACGTGCTGGTCTGCAACACGCGGCAACTGATTCCGGCCTGCGTCATAAATGTGCGGCCGATCGGTGTACTTATCATGGAGGACAATTCCGGCCAGGACGAGAAGGTACTGGCCGTGCCCTCGCATGCACTGACGCGCCGCTACGACAATGTCGCCAACTTCTCCGACCTGCCGGAAATCACGATCGAGCAGATCGAACATTTTTTCGAACATTACAAGGATCTCGAGCCCGGCAAATGGGTCAAGATCGGCGCCTGGCACGATGCGACGATGGCGCGCCAGCTGATCGTCGAAGCCATAGAACGTGCCCGCGGCGTGAACTAGTGTCCTGTCTGCCGCACCGACCGCGGCCATAACCCAGGGAAGGCACCATGTCTGATAACACACTCGTGCAACGCATACTGTCCGGCAGCCTGGTCCTGCAGATTGCCGTGGGCATAGTACTCGGTACCTTGCTGGCGCTGGTATCGACCGAGGCAGCCGCGTCCGTCATGGTGCTCGGCCGACTGTTCGTCCAGGCGCTGATGGCGGTGGCACCGGTACTGGTACTGGTGCTGGTTGCCTCAGCGCTCGCCAACCAGAAGCGCGAGCGCCAGGCGAACATACAGCCGATCGTGCTGCTATACCTGATCGGTACGCTGAGCGCCGCATTCGTGGCCGTGCTGATCAGCACGCTGTTTCCGACGACACTGGTTCTGGACATCAGCGGCGTCACCATGAAGCCGCCGCAGGGTATCGGCGAAGTCCTGAGCAACCTGCTGTTCAAGCTGGTCGACAACCCGGTCAGCGCCATCATGAACGGCAACTTCATCGGGATCCTCGTCTGGGGTGTGGCGCTGGGCCTTACGTTGCGACACGCATCGGAGACGACGCGGACGGCACTGGGTGACCTGTCTGATGCTGTCACGACGGTGGTCCGCGTCGTCATTCGTCTCGCCCCGATCGGCATTTTCGGGCTGGTCGCCGGCAATCTGGCCGAGGCCGGTCTGTCCGCACTGGCCGGTTATGCCCGCATCCTGACCGTGCTGATCAGCGCCATGCTGATCATGGCGCTGCTCGTCAATCCGCTGATCGTCTGGGTCCGCACCCGCACCAATCCGTATCCGCTGGTATTCCGCTGCCTGCGCGAGAGCGGCATTACCGCATTCTTCACAAGGAGTTCGGCGGCCAATATTCCCGTCAACCTGCGGCTCAGCGAAAAGCTCGGGCTGGACAAAGACACCTACGCCGTCACGATACCGCTCGGCGCGACAATCAACATGGGTGGCGCCGCGATTACGATTACAGTGCTGACGCTCGCCGCCGCGCATACGCTGAATATCAATATCGATTTCGCGACCGCGCTGCTGTTAAGTGTTGTCGCTGCTTTGTCAGCATGCGGCGCATCGGGCGTCGCCGGGGGCTCGTTGTTGCTGATTCCGCTGGCCTGCGGCCTGTTCGGCATCCCGAACGACGTTGCCATGCAGGTCGTTGCCGTCGGCTTTGTCATCAGTGTACTGCAGGATTCCGCTGAAACCGCGTTGAACAGTTCCACCGACGTTGTCTTCACGGCCGCCGTTGCCGGGTACGGGCGCGAGGAGACGAGCTAGTCAACGTCGGCTCCACCGCGGTACCCGCCGCAGTCGGCTTTATTTCCACAAAGGACCCACCCCGCCGCCCCGGTACTCCCTGCGGGGAGGTCTTTGGGGGAATGGCTCCCTTC
>CAZLNH010000399.1:0-2471 GCA_964560775.1 uncultured Woeseiaceae bacterium
TTTGTCGTGCCTTGATGCCCGCCTTGACAGCCCCAGGTGGGCTACGTACAGTCCCGGCCTCCCGTGGGGCTATAGCTCAGCTGGGAGAGCGCTTGCATGGCATGCAAGAGGTCGGCGGTTCGATCCCGCCTAGCTCCACCAACGACTCGCAACAAGGACCTGTGTCCCCATCGTCTAGAGGCCCAGGACACCGCCCTTTCACGGCGGTAACAGGGGTTCGAATCCCCTTGGGGACGCCATTGAAACCGGAGTTGCGGCGCGTTTCTGCCGGAATATCCATCCACCGTTTGGCGAGTGTTTCAAGCGAGAGAAATATTTCTCTCGCATCACGCAATAGTTGCTTGTCCGATATCTCCGGCAGTTCGTGAACCCTGAGATCGAGATTGGCGGGTGTTTCGGCGGAAAACCCCGCGCGGTTGCTCAACGCCGTCCAAACCGACTGCGTATCGCTGCAAAACATCTCGTAACCCACCGGAAGCAAGGAGTCCTTGAATTTCTCCACAAGGCTAAGCAAATGTCCGTAGACTCCCACCCATTGCGCCAGCCAATACTCGATGCTCATGATATCTCGTCCCGCTGCCACCCTGTGGCCCCACTCGAACGGCCGATGGTCGGAACCAAACTCATGATGCACGAGCCAGGTCATGTAACTGGCCGAGAACGAGTCGTCATTGTGCATCTCAAGAAAGCGCCTGTGCTGCTTCAAGAGCGAGTACGCGTGTTGTCCCGGATCGCGGTAGGGAATCAAAATCAGCGAATCAGGAAAAGCCTCGTGGATCGCTTCCAGACGCAAAACATTGTTGTTGTTTTTCGATAGGTACCTGTCGCCGGAATAGCGCTTGAGGATCAACGATACGTAACATCGAAATCGATCCAGATCCTCGGCGCTCGCATCCATTGGGCAAAGGCGGTCGTGCCGTATGTACCTGTCACCGCAGAAAACCCGCCAAAACACGTCCTCGAGCGCTTCAGGGCTGTCAAAGTCCACCAGGACCCCGTCGCCGTGAGCCCGGACGGCCGCTTCCTTGTGTCGGGCGCCGCGTCCTGCCAAGCCTGCCCACAAGTTCGGTGCGAGGACGAAGGGCATGTCCCGGTATGTCAAAGAACAGAACTCGCCCGTTTCATGAAGTGCACGCATCAGCAAGGTGGTGCCCGAACGCGCAAGCCCGGCAACGAACACGTGTTTTCCTGCCGCGCAGGACGGCAGTGATCTGCCGTAAACGTTACGCTCGATATCGAAACTTGCTTCGCTTACCGAGGATACGCCCAGGGCGAGTCGGTGAAGTGCACGTGACAGGACGCCATAGTCGGACACTAGCGGAGCCGGTTTCTGAGGGAAAAGTACACTATCGCGATTCCGGTGGAAGCGAATACTCCGGTCATCGATGTCAGAAATGCAGTGAAATCAAGTCCGGCAGAATCAGCGGCAATGCTGAGAACCAACATCGGCGATAATGCCAGGCATACAATCGCGAACAGAAGTATAGAAGTCTTGAATAGCTGTCCCGCATACGATGGCAGGACGCGTTCTTTCCAGTGATCCGAGATTTTCGGCGAGCGTATCGTGTACGCGACCTTGCGCACAACTGTCAGCATTCGAATTGCATACTTTCCTACAGGAAGCAAAATAAAGCATTCAACGACAATAATAGTGCCTATAACCAACAGCAGCCATTGCACTATACGTCGGCCTCCTGCCGTTTGTCTTTTTGCTCTTCATCTGGCACTTCCTCCTTTTTTCGTTTCTTCAGCCAACGTTTGATGGGGTAGTAGGCAATGCCGAATATAGCAATGAAAATTGCGCCGATAATTCCAAGCACTGCGCCGATGGTGCCTGCGCCCAATCCGGGCCCGACATAGGCATTAGCGGTTGGCAACACCAGAATCAAGGCAAGTCCCAGGGAAAAAGTAAATTTCATTGACATTTGATGTCTCTCGCGAGCTCAAATTGCTTGTTGGAAAGGTACTGGGCGCTCTTGGTCCAGTAAACCGATTCTGAGTCCCGGATGTTTATGAATTCCGATTTGACCTCGCCCAGCGATGATACTTCGAGGTATCGGCCTTGCTCGGTCAAATTCATCAGGATGCTACCGTCCCTGCCGTAGGCGACTTCACCACTATGTTCAGTATACCCGTTTACCTCTATCGCGTTGTACAGTTCGGTCCATTCGGCCGTGCCGAAATCAAAGGATTTGATGGACGAAAAATTGGCCGGGCTGTCCTTCTGCTCGGCGTACTGATCCAGCGAATTGTTGAACACGATAATGCGGTTGTTGCCTACAAAATCCGGATCGTGTTGGCCCTGGGTATTGCCCTGGGAGTACCACAGAATCTCCAGGGTATCCGGATCGATTACGACAATAAGGTTCAGGTACCTCGAAGAGATCATCCAGGCACCGGCAGGGAATGCCGGATACTCGTCGGCGAGTTCCCGGCTCAAAATTTCGAGTTTGTTCAGATGCACCCGATCA
>CAZLNH010000400.1:0-2083 GCA_964560775.1 uncultured Woeseiaceae bacterium
GACAACCGTTACATCGATTTCTTTGCCGGCGCCGGCACGCTGAATTACGGCCACAACAACCCGGCGATTACGCGGGCAATGATCGCCTACCTGGAACATGGCGGCATCGTGCACGGACTGGACAAGGCAACCGTTGCCAAGCGTGCTTTCCTGCATGCGCTGCAGGACAATATCCTCGCGCCACGCAACCTGAGCTACAAGGTTCAGTTTACCGGCCCGACCGGCACGAACGCGGTCGAGACAGCACTGAAACTGGCGCGCATGGTCAAGCGCCGCTCGGGCGTCATTGCATTTACCGACGGGTATCACGGCCTGACGATGGGCGCGCTTGCCGTTACCGGCAATTATTTCTATCGCGATGAATCCTACGGCGCGCGAAATAACGCGGCCTTCATGCCGTTCGACGGCTACTTCGGCCCCGATGTCGATACAATCAGCTACCTGCGCCGCTTTCTCGAGGACGGCAGCAGCGGTGTCGACATACCGGCGGCTGTCATCGTTGAAACGGTGCAGGGTGAGGGCGGCATCAATGTGGCGAGTATCGAATGGCTCCAGGACCTCGCCGCCCTTTGCCGCGAATTCGACATACTGCTGATTATCGATGACATCCAGGTTGGCAACGGACGCACCGGTACGTTCTTCAGCTTCGAGCGCGCCGGCCTTTACCCGGACATGGTGACCGTTTCAAAATCCCTTGGCGGTGGCCTTCCGTTAGCGATACTGCTGATGCGCCCCGAACTTGACCAATGGCGGCCCGGCGAGCACACCGGCACGTTCCGTGGCAACAACCTGGGATTTGTCGCAGCAACCGAAGCGCTCAAGTACTGGGAAAACGAGGATCTCGCGCAGGCAGTAACGCACAAAGGCGAGATCATGCGTACCGAACTCGAACGGATAGCAGCCGGCGTGCCAGGCCTTAATCCGAAGTTGCGTGGTCTCGGCATGGTCTGGGGCATTGAGATGGATCCGCCCGGACTGGCTGGCGAGGCGTCACAGGAAGCATTTCAGCGGGGCCTCCTGATCGAAACCGCGGGCGCGCGGGACCAGGTACTCAAGTTTCTGCCGCCGCTGGTCATCGATGAGGAGCTGCTCCTCGAGGGGCTTGGTATCGTCGAGCAATCATTGCAGGCGCTGGCTAAAAAACGCCCGGACGCGTGAAGGCGGCGCCTGTCATGAATGCACTAGGCAGCCATCGCGGGAAAGCGGAAATAAAAAAAAGCATCGTCTGCAAGTTCGGCGGCAGCTCGGTAGCCAACGCCGTCCAGATTGAAAAGGTGCGTGCCATCGTGTCGCGCAACGACCGCCGGCGCTTCGTCGTGGTGTCGGCGCCCGGCAAGTCGCAAAAGAGTGAGAAGAAGGTAACCGACCACCTGCTGAATATTGCTACCGACGGGCAGCATTTTCAGGAACAGCGCACGAGAATTTCCCCGCGCGACAGCAGCAAGGCAGTCATCGACAAGTTTTCCGGCATTGTTCGCGACCTCGCTGTCGATGGCGCGGATATTATTGAGGCGCTGAAGCAGGATCTCGACACAAAACTGACTGGCGACAAGCGCATCGCCTTCCTTGCCTCTCGAGGCGAGCATTACAATGCGCGCATCATCGCCGGGTACTTTCGCAAGTCCGGCATGGCTGCGACGGCGCGGCTGCCGGAGGAATTCGGCCTGCGTGTCGGTGGTGATTACCTGCACGCGACGGTCGCGGATGAAGCGTATGACAACATCGCCGCGCTTGCCGGCAGCGACAGCCTGACGGTCATTCCCGGTTTTTATGGCGTACGGGCGGACGGCGATATCGCTGTCTTTTCACGCGGCGGTTCGGATCTTACCGGAGGCGAGATCGCGTATGGCATCGACGCCGACACTTATGAAAACTGGACGGATGTCAGCGGCGTACTGGAAACAGACCCCGGCATCATTCCCGAGGCCCGCGCGATCCCGCGCCTTACCTTCAAGGAAATCCGGCTGCTGTCGTCCAAGGGTGTGAATGTCTTCCACCTCGACGCCATGCTGAAATGCAGAAAACGAAAAATCCCGATCCATATCCGGAACACCAACAGCCCGGACGAACCCGGTACCGTCAT
>CAZLNH010000401.1:0-2352 GCA_964560775.1 uncultured Woeseiaceae bacterium
GTCGATGTCGTCAATGAGAAATCCGACCGACGGATTCGGCGCGCCTTCATACTGCTCCAGTTCGCCGACGCCGCGGATCTGGAAATAGCGCGCGCGATGACCATCGCCGGACCAGTTCATGTTGGGTACCGCGAACACCAGCTCCTCGAAGTGCTGCACGGCACGCTCCTCGATCATGGCTCGGTCGAGAACACTGATCGATGGCTGGACTTCGGTTGCATTGCGGCCGCGAAAATCGGCGACCACGACAATCTCGTCGATGGCGTCCTGTGCAAGGACGTCCCCCGTAAGCGCGGGTAATACAAATGAGCAAAGCAAAGCCAGGGCACCCGGCCTTGCAACAAACTTGTGAGACATTGTCGAATTCCTCTTCCTACGCCGGCATTACCCGGTTCAGGTACGAAGGGTTTCCGCTTCAGCATCACACTGGCGTGATACCGCGGATCTCAGGCTGTCAGCGCGTTGCGCCTTGCCACCCCTGTGGTCGCTCGACTATACAGTATCAGGCGCCCGGACTTAAAGGCGTGTCCCGTCGTGTCAGGTATTCAGTCGTTTGATCAGACTCGACGTGTCCCAGCGGCTGCCGCCCAGCGCCTCAACTTCTGCGTAGTAACTGTCGATCAGCTGTGTCATGTCGAGCTGTGCACCGTTCCGTTCCGCTTCGTCGAGCGCGATCTTCAGGTCCTTGCGCATCCATTCGACGGCGAAGCCAAACCCGAACTCGTCATTGACCATCGTCTGCCAGCGGTTTTCCATCTGCCATGACTGCGCGGCGCCTTTCGAAATCGCGCCAATGACGGCTGCAACATCGAGCCCGGCCCGCTGCGCGAAATGCAGGCCTTCGGACAGGCCCTGCACCACGCCCGCGATGCAGATCTGGTTGACCATTTTTGCCAGCTGGCCGGAGCCGACCGGACCGATCAGCGTGCAGGCTTTGGCGTAGCTGTCCATGACCGGCAGGACGCGTTCGTACACAGCCGGCTCGCCGCCGACCATGATCGTCAGTTGCCCGTTTTCGGCACCGGCCTGACCGCCGGACAGCGGCGCATCGAGAAAGTCCACCTTCTTTCCCGCGGCAGCACTTGCGACCTCACGCGCAACGACGGCCGACGCGGTCGTATGGTCGACGATAACGCCGCCGCCCGGGATACCGGACAGGACGCCGTCGTCACCCAGCAGCACGTCACGCACATCGTCGTCATTGCCAACACAGGCGAACACGATTTCGGCTTCCGTTGCCGCGGCCGCTGGCGTGTCAGCCGTCTCCCCACCAAAGGTCTCCTGCCATTTCGCAGCCTTGGCGGGAGTCCGGTTGTACACGGTGACAGTGTGACCGGCGCGTGCCAGGAAACCGGCCATCGGGTAGCCCATGACCCCGAGACCCACAAATGCAACATTCATGTCAGGTTACTTACCTCTTTCGTCGACGGGTTGGCCCAATACAGGCGGGTAATCAGTCTGCCTGAGTGCGACGTGATGTGCAGCCGGGTATCAGGCGGCGTTGGCCTTGCCTGCCGGCCTGTCCTGTTTCTTGCGCGGGTCCAGGCCGATCGACCGGGCGATGATTTCACGCATGACTTCGGAACTGCCGGCATAGATGCGCGAGACACGCGCATTCAGGTACAAGCGACAAACCTCGTACTCTTCCATGTAACCGGCACCGCCATGCAGCTGGACAGCATCGTCGGTGACCCGGCCCTCGAGCTCACTGGTATGCAGTTTCGCCTTGGCGGCGTTGTCAGCCGTAAGGTTTCCTTCGTCGTGCTCGAGTACACACTGGTCGATGAACGCCTGCGCGACGTCGATCTGCGTGCGCATGTCCGCCAGCACGAACCGGGTATTCTGGAAATCGGCAATGGTCTGGCCGAACGCCTTGCGCTCGCGGACATAGTCCATCGTCAGGTTGAAGGCGGCCTCCGCCGACGCCAGGTAGCCCACGGCACCGAGCAGCCGCTCTTCGGCGAGAAAATGCATCAGGTGATAAAAGCCGCGATGCAGTTCGCCGAGCAGGTTCTCTTTCGGCACCTTGACGTTGTTGAAGTAGAGCTCCGCCGTGTCCTGGCTTTTCAATCCCATCTTTTTCAGGTTGCGCCCGCGCTCGAAGCCTTCCATGCCGCGTTCGACGACGAACAGGCTGAGCCCGTGGCGCTGGCTCGGGTCGGTACGTGCGACGACGACGACAAGGTCCGCATTGATGCCGTTCGAGATATAAGTCTTCGAGCCGTTCAGCAGGAAATGATCGCCCTTGTCGTCCGCGCGCGTGCGCAATCCCGCAACATCGCTGCCGGCGCCCGGCTCGCTGATTGCCACCGCGAGAATATGCTCGCCGCTCACGCACTTCGGCAGCCAGCG
>CAZLNH010000402.1:0-9805 GCA_964560775.1 uncultured Woeseiaceae bacterium
GCGAGGCGTTCAACCGCCAGACCTATCAATAAAGCAATCAGATTCATCGCTGCCCAGCCATGCGCTCCCCGGCGATCAGATCATCATACAGACGCAGCCAGTCGAAAGCAGGACCCGGGTCCTGTTTCCGGTCTGGCGCGACGTCACAGTGCCCGGCAATCCGGCGCGCATCAAGCGCCGGGTACGCCTGCCTCAGCGCCAGGATGACTCCGGAAAGGTGGCGGTACTGCGCGTCGCTGTAAGGCGTCGTGTCCTCCCCTTCCAGTTCGATGCCGATGGAATAGTCATTGCAGGCGGCACGCCCGCGGAAGGACGATGCGCCCGCATGCCAGGCGCGGCGTCCGAACGGCACGAACTGGATGACCTGCCCGTCTCGCCGGATCAGCAGGTGCGCCGAAACTTTAAGTCCGCGAATTTCCTGGTAGTAAGGGTGCGCGTCCCAGTCCAGCGTGTTGGTGAACAGGGCCTCGATCGCCGGGCCGCCAAACTCGCCGGGCGGCAGGCTGATGCCGTGCAGCACGACCAGGTCGACGGCGGCGCCGGCCGGCCGTTCATCCTGGTTCGGTGACGGGCATTGTTGCGCTGGCCGCAGCACGCCAGCGCCCGGACTCACGGTGTAATGGGGATCTGGCGTTGCGTCCACGGATTTCCTGTCGTGCGTTTGGAAACGTCGCCGCAATGATACCGCACCGACTGCTGGCCTTTGACATCGCCCGCCCGATCGCACTAAATGCGTGCGTCCTGTTACCGGATTGCCACCACGCCAATGACGCCGCGCCGCCTGTACATCGACCAGCCGCTGACGGCGGGGCAGACGCTCATTATCGACGGCGAACCGGCGCGCTATATCGGCCGGGTACTGCGCTGCCGACCCGGACAGACGATCGTGCTGTTCGATGGCAGCGGCGCCGAGTTTCCGTCGGTGATCGAGATCATCGCGCGCAAGGGCGTCACTTTCCGGGTCGGTGAGGCGGTGCACCGTGATGTCGAGTCGCCGCTCGCGCTGCGGCTGATGCAGGGGCTGTCGCGCGGCGAGCGGATGGACACGGTCATCCAGAAGGCAACGGAACTCGGTGTGCATCGGCTGTCACCTCTGGACTGCGAATTCTCGGTCGTGCATCTCGATGACCGCCGGGCGGACCGCCGCACGCGGCACTGGCGGGGTATTTGCCAGAGTGCCTGCGAGCAATGCGGCAGGAACAAGCTGCCGGTTCTCGATGCGCCGACATCGTTTGCCGCGGCGATCGCGGACAGCGGCGGCCAGGCAACACGCCTGTTGCTGCATCCGGAGGCCGTGCAATCGATGCAAGACATCGCGCCGTCAACGGTGGTGACTTTGCTCATTGGTCCCGAAGGCGGCTTCAGCGATACCGAACTCGCACGGGCTGATGAGGCCGGCTTCAATCGTGTGTCACTGGGGCCGCGCACGCTGCGCACTGAAACGGCCGCGATTGCAGCCATTGCACTGGCACAGGCTCTGTGGGGCGATCTGTCCGGCAGCGGAAACTGACGCGGGCGGCGCCCGTCTGTCAGGCTTGCAGACTTTGCGCGTGAATCATCGCCTCGAGCCGGTCGAGGTGCGGGATCAGCGGGTACTCGTTGATCATCTTGACACGGCACAGTACCGGCGCGTCGGCCGGCCAGCCATCGGTGGATTCGAGCTTCAGGACATCGCGATTGACGCGCACCAGTTGCGGAAACCCTTGCGTCAAAATGCCGAAATAACCGGCCCTTACCTGGCCGCTGGCGGCATGGAACACAACGATGCGCGTACGGCCGGTCGTTGCCGGTACTTCCCGTCCCATCGCGCCTTCAAAAGATATCACCGGCAGCTCGCGGCCACTCCACGTGACGGTCCCGAGCAGCCAGTCCTCGCTGCCGGGCTCGCGGTGCGGTGCCGTAAATCGGACGACTTCGGCGACGCAGGCGCGCGGCACAATCAACCGGTCTTCAACCAGCGGTACGAGCAGGCTGTAGAGTTCCTCGCTGGCGTCGCTCATGAAAGAGTCACTCCGCGCTCTTCAAGCAGCCGCCGGATCGAGTCCAGCAGCTGCGCATCCTGGTAGGGCTTGCCCAGGTAATCATTGACGCCGATCTCGATTGCGCGCGCCCGGTGCTTGTCGCCGGTGCGTGACGTAATCATGATGATTGGCACATCCGACACGCGGTCATCGTTGCGCACGTGTGTTGCGAACTCGTAGCCATCCATGCGCGGCATTTCGATGTCGAGCAGGATAATGTCGGGCCGGGTATCACGCAGTATGCTGATGGCATCCATGCCGTCCTTTGCGGTGACGACGCGCAGACCGTTTCGCGTCAGGAAGCGCTCCATTACGCGACGCACGGTGATCGAATCATCGACGACCATTGCCAGTGGGCGCTGGTCGGCGGCGGCCGGTTGCGCGTTCCTGACTTCAACGACCGGGGCACCGGCACGTACCAATGCGTTGATATCGAGAATCAGCACAATGCGGCCATCGCCCAGGATCGTGGCGCCGGAAACGCCGCGTACGCTGGCCAGCTGCGGGCCCACCGACTTGACGACGATTTCCTGGCTCGCAAGCATCTCGTCCGTCAGCAGGGCCGCCGAGTATTCGCCGGCGCGCACCAGGATCACGGGCACGTAGGAATCCTCCTCGGGCAGGCTCGCCGGCTGGCCGCCGAGATACAGCCCGAGATGCCGGAAGCGATACTGCTGTTCACCGTATTCGTAGACCGGATCGCTCTGCTGCAGCAGGTTTTCGAGTTCCGATCGCGCTATGCGGGCAACGCCTTCGACCGTCGGCAACGGCAGGGCATACACTTCCTCGCCGGCGCGCACGATCAGCGCCTGTGTGATCGCCAGCGTAAACGGCAGGCGTATCGTAAAGTTGGTTCCCTGCCCGATGACCGACGAGATTTGCAGCGAACCACCAAGCTGCTTGACCTCATTGGCAACGACGTCCATGCCGACTCCGCGACCGGCGGATTGTGTCACCGTGCCTGCGGTGCTGAAGCCCGGCGTCAGTATCAGCTGCATGATTTCCGTGTCGGATACGTTGCTGTCGGGCTTCAGCAAGTCACGCTCGAAGGCCTTGCGGCGAATCGCATCGACGTTGAGTCCGGCGCCATCGTCGGCGACGTCGATGACCATTTCCGCGCCCTCGCGACGCAGGCGTATCGTGATTCGCCCGGTTGCCGGCTTGCCGGCGGCCTGCCGCTTGTCTGCATCCTCGATACCGTGCACGACCGCGTTGCGCACCATGTGCTCGAACGGCGGCAGCATTTTCTCGAGCACTTGCCGGTCCAGTTCGCCGGACGCGCCCTCGACGGCCAGTTCGGCACGCTTGCCCGCTTCCTGCGCCACCTGCCGGACCAGCCGTGTCAGCCGTGGCACATGGCGCTGGAACGGCACCATGCGCGTGCGCATCAGGCCGTCCTGCAGCTCCGCCGTAACCCGCGACTGCTGCACCAGCAGCGTCTCGGCCTCGCCGGTCAGGTTGTGCAGCAGGTCCTTCAGGCTGCCCATGTCGTTCGCCGATTCGGCCAGGGCGCGTGTCAGCTGCTGAATGTTTGAATAGCGGTCCATCTCCAGCGGGTCGAAGTCCTTGACGACGACGGTGTCCTGGTGCCGGTGCATGATCTGCGCTTCAGTCTCGGACTCGAGCTTGCGCAACTGCTCACGCAGCCGTATGACCGTCTGCTCCAGTTCGTCGACATGAAACTCGATCGAATTGACCTGCTGGCTCAGTCGCGAGTGATAGATGCTGATTTCGCCGGCCGCATTGAGCAGGTCTTCGAGCAGGTCGGCGTCGATGCGTGCGAATTCCTGGCGGCCATCACCCGCGCTTCTTGCCGCCGCGCGCTCGCTGGCGCCGTCGGCCTTGTCGAGTTGCATGATCCGGCGGCCGGGTTCGGCGCCATCATCGTACAGAAGCTCGGGCGCCGGTTCTGGCTCGTGCTCCGCCTCGAGCACGGCTTCATCGTCGGGTTCTGGCTCTGCCTCGAGCACGGGTTCAGCCTCGCGTTCTGGCTCCCCCTTGAGCACGGGTTCCGCCTCGCGCCCTGGCTCAGTTTCGGACTCAGGCTCCGGCTCCGGCTCGGCACGATCAGCGGGTCCGCCGTCGGCAGCGTCCGGCGCAGCCGGCTGGTCGCCGCGCCCGGCGCCCGGCAGCGCCGGAACGTGCGGTGACGTGTCACCATGCATGAGTTCGTCGCCAACGTCGGGTGCCTCGCGGCCGTCGGCATCAGTGGTCTCTGGCTCCTCGTCCGCCGCGTGCGTGGCAGCCGCATCGAGCGCATCGCCGGTTCCGGTCGAATCGACGATCACCATGCTGACGGACTCTTCCGGCTCGGAACTGAATTCGGCTGGTACGTCGTCGTCGATTGCGGTGCGGTCCCGCGGCTGGCTGCCGGCCACCCGGCCGGCACGCGCGCCGCTCGACGCGGCCCGAACCCGTTCCTCGAGCTGCACCGCGGCGGTGACCTTGCGTCCGGAAATGACACTGTCCCGCATGTGATGCAACTCGTCGATACTTTGCTGCAGCAGCGCGTCGACCTGCTCGGACGGTTCGACGCGGCCTTCGTCAATATTGATCAGCAAGGTTTCGAGTTCATGGCTCAGGTTGCCCATGGCGGAAATTCCCGCCATCCGAGCGCCGCCCTTGAGCGTATGCAGGTGACGCTTCAGCGCCTCCACATGTTGCCGCGAACCGCGGTCGCGGCTCCAGGTACTGAGCGCCTGATCCGCGGATTCCAGCAGCTCCGCCGCCTCTTCCGAAAAGATCGCGGCAATTTCCGCGTCGTAGTCGGCTGCTTCGGGCTCAGGCGTGGCATCGGCCGGAACGGCGGGCTCGTCGTCGGCTTCGGGCTCGATCAACTTTTCCTCGGGAGCCTCCGGCTCGACGGAATTGGTCAGCTCCATGAGGTGGTCGATCAGTCCCGAGTAGTCGGCGCGCTCGCGGTCGCGGCGATTAATGTCGCCGACGATGGTTTCGATCGCTGTCGCGGCGGCCGACAGCGC
Source organism: uncultured Woeseiaceae bacterium (assembly GCA_964560775.1). Classification (GTDB taxonomy): domain Bacteria; phylum Pseudomonadota; class Gammaproteobacteria; order Steroidobacterales; family Woeseiaceae; genus Woeseia. Next base: position 5,003 of record CAZLNH010000402.1, read on the forward strand.
GGCAACACCGCGCTCGTCGAAGCCGAGCTGGTAGTCGTAGAGGCGGCGCACAAAGCGATTCAGCGCGCCCGTCACCGCGACGCCGCGATCCACGTTCGCCATATTGGCGCTGCCATGCAGCGTGTGACACGAACGGTGCAGTTTGTCCGTCACGAGGTATGGCGGCCGGTGTCCTTCGCAGGACTCGATAAAGTCGCGAATCGCTTTCAGGTGTCCCGCCGTTTCCTTGGCAAAAATGTCGAGCAGCACCGGATCCATTTCCAGCGCGGGCAATTCTTCCGTCGGCTCCGCGTGCGACGTTCCGATCGTCAGCACGGCCGCATTCGGGTCGCCATCGGCAAATGCGTTGGCGCGCGCGATCATTAGTGCGACGTCCGATTTCGGTTCGCTGCCGACCTCAAGTTGTTCGACCAGTTCCGGCACCACGGCGGCCGCGGATGAGATGAATTTGATCATCGGCGGCGTCCGGTTCAGGGTCCGGTTGATCAGCCGGTTCAACAGGTTTTCCACGCTCCAGCAGTACTCACCAATGCGCTCCGCGCCAACCATGCGGCCGCTGCCTTTCAGCGTATGGAAGGACCGCCGCACGGTGATCAGTGTTTCCATGTCGTCCGGACTGTCGGCCCACATCGGCAGGTTGCGATTGATGCTCGCGATCTCTTCCTTGGCTTCCTCGATAAACAGCTCGAGCAGTTCCGGGTCGAGATGCTCCGCATCCCCGGCAACGACAGGCGTATCCATGACCGCCGTTGCCTGCATCGCAGCCGACGTCGTTGGCGGCGGCGGGGGTGCTTCGGCCGGCGGGGCCGCCGTGCCATCCGCGGCACTTGCTTTTTCAGCACGAAGACGCCGCGCCATGTCTTCGAGTACAACCAGGCACGATTCGGCATTGTCGAGCATGTAGGCCGGCTCACGCCGACCGGCCTTGACCGTTTCCATGTAGTATTCGATGCTGACGATGGCATCCGCGAGGCGGTCGGTTTCTTTCTGCTGCAGGCGCGACGGACCACCGCCGCGCAGCGTCAACAGGATCATCTCGCCGACGCGGTCAAACACTTCCATCGCATGCGGTTTGTTCAGCATCAGCAAGCCGGCCTTGATGCCGCGGATCAGCGCCGGGACGCTGTCGACGCCGTGCGAATCGCTGTTTGACGCCAGGCTCTGGCTGAAAGTCTCCTTGATACGCGCGAGATTGATGATGCTCTCTCGCATGACGGCCTCGGCGACCTGCCGGTAGTCTGCGTCCTCCTCGGGTGCCAGGGCCGGCTGGCCGTCGCGGGGCTCTTCGCCCTGCGGCATGATCAACCGCAACAGCTGCTGGTCCAGGCGGTCCTCGACGCGCAGCAGCGTGGACGCGATTTCCAGTATCGTCTCTTCACTCGCACCGCCGTCACGAACGACGGACTTCAGGCGTTCCACTTCCGCCTCGACGTCGCCGCGCAATTCGCCCAGGCCGAGAACGCCCAGCGTGTCGCTGATTTTCTTCAGAAGGTCGAGCTGCGGCACGAGTTCGGATGACTTGTTCATGCCGGTGCGAACGTAGATGTCCAGCACGTCTTTTACTCGGCCCAGGTCTTCCTTGATCGCGGCCGCGACCGTCTTCATCAGCTTGACGCTGGGTGCCGACAGGCTTTCCCGCGCATGCTCGACCTGCTCATCACCGGGCAGCAGCTCGGACAGGTTGAAGGCGGCACGGATTTCACTGATCCGCGGACCGGCATTACCCGACCGCGCGACGTAATAAAGCAGGTTGTTGAGCAGATCCGTGACGCGCTGGTGCCCGAACGATTCGGGACCTTCATCAATCAATGTCTTGATCTGCCGGTCGGACTGGCCGAGCAAGCGCTTGACGGAGACCGACGTATCCAGCCCGCCGTTCTGCAGTGACTCAAGGACACCGCCGAGCACCCACCACAGCTGGTGCATGTCATCACGCGTCGCCGAGCGTTCGAGCGACTCGACGACGGTACCGAGTGTCTTCAGGTGCTGTGCCGAATTGCCGCCCTTGATCCATCCGAGCAGTGCCAGCTGGAACTTCGGCCGCACGCGCCGGGCAACCTCGACAGGGTCCTCGCCGCTCGCCTCGCGAGCCCGGGCATCCGGCACCTTGCGTGATGGCGAAAGATTCAGGAGCAGCAGCGTGCCCTCGGACAACAGCGGCTTGCCGCGTACGGCACGCAGGTCGTTTAGCATCGGCAGCAGCACGAGTGCAATGTCACGTCCGCCGCCTAGCAGCCGCTCGATGTAATTCGGCAGCTGAACCATCGCCCGCGTCAGCGCGTCCAGCCCGTCGTCGCGGCCCGTGTCTGCCTGGAGCTTGGTCAGGTAGGTGCAGACGGCTTCCATTTCCTCGGCGAGCAGCGCGGCGCCGTAGGTTTCGGTCATCCGCAGCACGCCGCGTATCTGGTGCAGCAACTCACCGGCTCGCGTCAATGCCACTTTGCCGCCGCGCCCGTCGACGCATTCCTCGAGCGCCAGGTGCGCGCTGCGTATCGTTTCCATCAGTTCATGACTGACGATCCCGAGCGCGCGCGCGGCGACGCCGCCGGCCGTTTCGCCGTCGTCGAGCCGTTCCTGTATGCCTGATTCGCTGCTCATCCGGTGCTCAGTTCATTGACTCGGCAAGTGACAGCCGCGCGGCTGCCGCAGGGCGCGTCAATAGCGGGCGCACCGCGTCGGTGCTGCTTGCATGCCGTCTGGCCTTGATCTGCACGTTCTCAACCTGCCGCTTTCTTCTCGGTTTTTGGCGGTTGCGACGGCGCGGGCGATTGCGACGGCGCATTACCGAGCGCACCCGGCTTGACGGCGGAATTCGGCAGCGTGAAGCCGGCGACTGTCTCCCGTAACTGCGACGCCAGTATCGACAGCTTGGAAATGGCCGCGGCGGTCGCTGCCGTGGCCTTGCCCGTCTGGTCACTGATCTCTTTAAGTTTCTGTGCGCGGCGTGTGACATCGGCTGCCGACCCGGCCTGCTCACGTGCCGAGCCGGAAATGTTCTGCACGAGGTTCGCGATCTGGTTCGAGACCTGCTCGATCTCGTCCAGTGCCGCGCCGGCGTTCTCGGCGAGCAATGCACCACCGACAACATCCGTTGTACTGCGCTCCATCGAGACCACGGCCTCGTTTGTATCGGACTGAATCGTGCGCACCAGCACCTCAATCTGCTTGGTTGCATTGGTTGAGCGTTCGGCGAGCCGCTGTACTTCGTCGGCGACCACGGCAAAACCGCGGCCGGCCTCGCCGGCCATCGACGCCTGGATTGACGCGTTCAGTGCGAGAATATTGGTCTGTTCGGCAATGTCATTGATCAGTTCGATGATGTTGCCGATTTCCTGCGAGCTCTCGCCCAGACGCTTGATGCGTTTGGACGTCTCCTGGATTGTTTCGCGGATCGTGTTCATGCCGTCTATCGTCCGGCGCACCGCTTCGCCACCCTTGTGGGCAACATCGACCGAGTGGCGGGCGACGTCCGACGAGCGTTCGGCATTGCCCGACACCTCTTCAATAGACGATGCCATGGAGTCGATCGATTCAGTCGCGGCGCGGATCTCGCGGCCCTGGTTGTCCGCAGCACGTGCCATGTGAACGGCTGTATTCTTGGTTTGCTTGGCGGCGGAATCGACCATGATCGCCGTCTCGTTGATTGTCGCGACCAGCTCGCGCAGTTTTTCGATCGCATAGTTGATCGAGTCGGCTATCGCGCCGGTGATGTCCTCGGTGACCGTCGCCTCGACCGTCAGATCACCGTCGGCAAGACTGCCGAGTTCATCGAGCAGCCGCAGGATGGCCTGCTGGTTGCGCTCATTCTGCTCCGCCTGCACCTTGGCGGCGCGCTCGAAGACGGCCGTGCGGCCGTGCATGATCGCCAGCACAATAACGAGCAGCAGGGCCACGCCAAGCAATGCCGGCACGAGCCAGGGCAGTTGCAGCAATCCGCCGCCACCCGGACCCGCGGCGAGCATTGCATTTCGCAGCTTGTCCGCAGCTGCCTGCAGTTCGATCAATGCGTTGCCGAGGCCGCCAGCGCCGGCGGCACTGTCTATCGCATCGCCGGCGGCAGCCGCGATTGCATCTATGGCGCTATTCAGCGGCGGGAGCAGTTCATTCTGTTGCGCCTCGGGAAGCGGCGCAATATCGAGCGCCGTCTCGCCACCTGCCAGCGCCGTGCTTACGGCGCGCATGGCGGCAACGTCAGCCTGCGCGGCCTCGGCCGCAGCACTTTCCCCGTCCTGAAGCAGTCGAGCTACATTGTCCCGCACGGAGCGCGCTTCTTCTTCAAGCCCCTGCAGCACGGCCGTCGCGCCCGATGCCTGCAGCAGGCTGTCGACTGCCGCCGACAGTGCCGGCAGCTCGCCATCGATACGCTCGATGGCGCCGGTAGTGGATTTGGCGGAGTCGAGGCCGGTAACTATTGCATGGCCGTGTTCCACCAGGCTGTCCCAGTCCGAGCGGTTGCCGGGCACTTTTACCGAGGCGCCGCGCAACTCCTCGAGGCGCTCGAGATCTGCCGCAAGACGGGCTTTGGCGTCTTCATCAGCCTGTGCCGCGCGGCTCGCGTGCAGCGGGATCGATTGCGACAGCGCCGCAAGTGCCGACGCGCCGGGCCCGGCCGTCGCACGGCTGCCGGCCGCAAACCACGCCGTAGCGGCCGCCGCCAGCAATACGACGACCAGCACTGCCACAAGAATGGTGAATGCAGAGGATTTTTCCGTTGTCTGGTCCATGATTCTGCTCAGTAGGGTATTAGTGGCTAGTCCGCCGCGGCCTGCAGGAAAGCGCTGCTTTCGACCAGGTCATACAATC
>CAZLNH010000403.1:0-6093 GCA_964560775.1 uncultured Woeseiaceae bacterium
CCTGCCGTACTGGAACCTGCAGTACGATGAACCGCAGCTGATGGTGCCGTACACACTCGATGCCAACGACATGCGCTTTGCCACGCCGCAAGGCTTCAATTCCGGCACGCAGTTTCTCGACTACCTGACGGATACGTTTGATGTGCTGTATGCCGAAGGTGCCGACACGCCGAAAATGATGTCGGTAGGCCTCCACTGCCGGCTGGCCGGCCGTCCGGGACGGATGGCCGCCGTCGCACGCTTTCTCGACTACGCGATGAGGCACGACAACGTCTGGGTATGCCGCCGCATTGATATTGCCGAACACTGGCGCCGCGAGCATCCGCCGGAAGGCTCCGGCTGACATGGGTGGGTCACGTCCGGACAAAGCCGCGTTCGTGCACCGTTACGGTGGCATTTACGAACACTCGCCGTGGGTTGCCGCCCGGGCGTTCGACATACTCGAGGATGCCGAAGCACCCGGCAGTATTGCCGATGTAATGGCCGGCTGTGTCGATCGCGCCGACGACGAACAAAAGCTTGCATTGATCAACGCGCATCCTGATCTTGCGGGTCGCGCGGCAGTCGGCGGCGAGCTGACACCCGAGTCGGGCGACGAGCAGGCGAGTGCCGGTATCGACCAGTGCACGCCGGAGGAATTCGCGCGCTTCCAGTCGCTCAACAAGAAGTACCGGGAGAAGTTCGGCTTTCCGTTCATCATGGCCGTGCGCGGCAGCAACCGCCACGCTATTCTGGCGGCGTTCGAGCAACGTCTCGAAAACGATGCGGCTGAGGAGTTTGAGCGCGCCATGGCGGAAATACACAAGATTGCGCGCTTGCGTCTCGTTGCGCTGGGGGGCGCCTGAACCAATGACCGCAAAGGAACACAATCCGTTCCACCAGTGGCTGCCACTGGAACACCCACGGCTCGGCACGCGTGTTGTGTATGCAAACGACGAGTTTTTCGGGGCGAAAGAGCGCCTGATTGAACCGGCGGCACCGGTATTCATAGCGGACAAGTACGACGATCACGGCAAATGGATGGATGGCTGGGAATCCCGCCGCAAGCGCGGGCCCGGGCACGACTTCTGCATCGTCCGGCTGGGGATACCGGGCGTCGTTCGCGGTGTCGACATCGACACGCGCTACTTTACCGGCAACTACCCGCCGGCGGCGTCGCTCGACGGCTGCGCCTGCAGCGACGAGATGCCGGGAGAGTCGGTGAAGTGGCAGCCCCTGCTCGGCGAATTGCCGCTCGAGGGCGACACTCATCACTGGCTTGCCATTGACAATGACCAGGCGTTCACGCATTTGCGGCTCAACATCTTCCCGGATGGCGGCGTTGCGCGATTGCGTGTGTTCGGCGAAATACGCCCCGACTGGAACAGCGTCGATGACAGCCAGGTAATCGACCTGTTTGCCGTCGAGAACGGTGGCCGCGCGCTGGCGGCGAGTGATGAACATTTCGGCTCGATGCACAATCTCAATGTCGCCGGTCGCGGCATCAACATGGGCGACGGCTGGGAGACGGCGCGCCGCCGCGGTCCCGGCAATGACTGGTGTGTGCTGGCACTGGGGCACAAGGGGCGGATCGAGCGCGTCGAAATCGATACGGCGCATTTCAAGGGAAATTACCCGGACCGAGCCAGTCTGCAGGCCGCCGCAGTCGATCCCGGCGCGCCCGATATCATTGCCGCCAGCGAGTCGTGGCCATTACTGTTGCCGGAGAGCAAACTCGATATGGACCGGCAGCATTACTTCATCGACGAGCTTGCGGATGTCGGGCCGGTAACTCATGTTCGACTATCAATATTTCCGGATGGCGGCGTCAGCCGGCTGCGCCTGTTCGGCCGCATCGCCAGGGACTGAATACAATGACACACATACTGAAACCCTTGCCGATTACCGCGGAGCGTTTTGCGCCGTTCGGCGATCTCATCGCGGCCGGCCGCTCTGAGCGGAGCACGATGAACGAGACGCGATTTGCCCGCTACAACGACCAGGCAAGGCTGGACGTTGACCCGCGAGACGGCGGCCGCCTCGCAGTCACCATCGTCCAGAGCCGCGCGGCGACACGCCTGCCGTACCGTTTCAACATGGTCGAGCGGCATCCGCTGGGCAGCCAGGCCTTCATACCGTTATCCGGGTTCCGGTTCGTTGTCGTAGTGGCGGCACCCGCCGGGTCGGTAGAGGCGGCCGATTTGTTCGCGTTTGTCACGAACGCCGGTGAAGGCATTAATTACCGCCGAGGTACGTGGCACATGCCGCTTGTCGCGCTGGAAGACGGCCAGCAGTTCCTGCTGATCGACCGGGTCGGTGGCGGCAACAATTGCGATGAACATGTGCTGGACGACTTCATCGAATTGCAGGCGCCATGACAGAGAGCCCGGCCAAGGTCGCCTATCGCGCATCTTTGTTTCACTGCCTCGATGAGCCGCAGTCCGGCGCCGATGACGACGCCGTCTGTTTTATTGACGACGGCGTGTTGCTCGTCGAGGACGGGCATATCGTCGCGGCCGGACCGGCCAGCGAACTGCTTGGGGGCCTCGATGACAATACCGAGGTTGTCGACTACAGCGGCCGGCTGATCATGCCGGGCCTGATTGACTGTCATGTGCACTTTCCGCAAATTGACATGATCGCGGCCTACGGCGAGCAACTGCTCGACTGGCTCGTCAAATACGCTTATCCAGCCGAGCAGAAATTTTGCGACAGTGCGCACGCAGAGGATGCGGCAGAATTTTTCGTAAGCCAGCTGCTTGCCAATGGCACGACGACGGCACTGGTGTTCGCTACGGTGCATCCGCAATCCGTAGACGCTATCTTTGCAGCCGCCGAACGCTACCGAATGCGGCTCCTGTCTGGCAAAGTCCTGATGGATCAAAATTGCCCGGAGGCGCTCCGTGACGATGCTACGGGTGGTATCGACGAAAGCCGTCGGCTGATCCGGCAGTGGCACGGCAAGGGACGCCTCGGTTACGCCATTACGCCGCGTTTTGCCGTCACCTCAAGCCCCGGGCAGCTCGCCCTGGCCGGCGATCTGGCGGCGGAGTTTCCCGATGTCCATGTACACACGCACCTTGCCGAAAACGGGGACGAAGTCGACTGGATCCGCAGTCGATTTCCGGACCGCCGCAGTTACCTCGATGTCTACCGTCACTACGGCCTGTTGCGCCAGCGCGCGGTATTTGCACACTGCCTGCATGTAGATGACGAGGATCGTCGCAGGCTGGCAGCCGCGGGCGGGGCGATTGCTTTCTGCCCGACGTCGAACCTCTTCCTCGGCAGCGGGCTGTTCGATCTCGAAGCGGCACGGCTGCACGGAATTCGAACCGGAATCGGCAGCGATGTCGGCGGCGGGACGACACTCAACCTGCTGCGGACGCTGAGCGAGGCCTACAAGGTGCTGCAGTTGCAGGGGCAGTCGTTGCCTGTCTGGCGCGCACTCTATCTTGCAACGCTCGGTGCGGCTCGCGCGCTGTACCTCGACGATCGCATCGGCAACTTCACGAGCGGCAAAGAGGCTGACTTCATCGTTATCGATACGAGGGCTACGTCGTTGCTGGCGCGGCGTATTGGCAAGGCGCAAACACCAGCCGGGAAACTGTTTGCGCTGATGATGCTGGCGGATGATCGTGCGATTGCGGCAACCTACGTCATGGGCCGCCGGGTGCATCCGGGCTAGCCCTTACTTCAGCTCCGCGCCTGGCACCAGCTCTCGCAACCGGTCCACCACGGGTGCCAGTTCCGGCTTGTGGGCCTGCAATTCATCGACGGTAAGGCCCGACAGTTCATAGGGCAGCACCAGCCAGTCTTCTGTTTTGTGCACGAAATAGTCCGGCTCGCGCACCGTGCCTTCATTCGGGCGATACCAGACTGCGGCGACGCGTATGTCATGCGGCTGGTTACGTCGTGCCCGGCGTGCGAGCTGGTCGATGACGGCCTTGACACTGTTGCCACTGCTGTAGACGTCGTCGACGATCAGCATCGAGTGTTTCGAGCAGACTGATTCAAGCAGGTACTGCAAGCCATGGACCCGGATTGATTTGGCCTTTTCGACCATCGCGGAATAGCTCGCCCGGCCGGAATAGGACGTGCGAATCGCGATGTGATCGGTCGGCGTGCCGAAATGCTCGAGGCCTTCCTGCACCGCGATGCCGACGGCGCTTCCGCCACGCCACAATCCGACGAGATAGTCCGGCTGGAAGCCCGACTTGTGAATCGCGCGAGCCAGGCGGAACGAATCCAGCAGCAAGTCATTTGCTGCAATAAAGCGTTTTTCCATGAGTTTACTGCGACGTGTAATGTAGAATCCCGGACCGGCATTATAACGACATGAGGTCGGTTTGCACGGGCGGTTTGCGTCACCGCCCTGAACGGATCCGCAGCGGAGCAACAGGCATGAAAAAAACCGTATTGACTGCACACGACCTGTTGTCCGATTCCTTTCGCCTTGGCGTCAGGATCCTCGAAAGCGGTTTTCGGCCGACGATGATTATCGCCATCTGGCGTGGCGGAACACCGGTGGGCATGGCGGTGCAGGAAATCCTTTCCTACTGCGGTGTCGATGCCGATCACATCGCCATCCGGACGTCGTCGTACACCGGTGTCGACGAGCGCAGCGAGGTCGCGGTGCACGGTCTCAGCTACATCATCAAAAAAATATGTTTCGACGATCGCGTATTGATCATCGATGACGTGTTCGATACCGGCAATACCTTCGCCGCGGTCATTAACGAGATCCGGCAGCGTGCGCGCGACAATACGCCCGCAGACATCCGCATGGCGGTACCGTGGTACAAGCCGACGCGCAACGAAACCGACCTTGAGCCGGATTACTATTTGCATGAGACAGCGGAATGGCTGGTCTTCCCTCACGAGCTTGATGCATTGACACGCGAGGAAATGCGTACCGAGCGTCCGCAGTTGTTTGACATCGTCTACGGCGCCGATGCCTGACGCATGACGCGCGCGATTTGTGTTTATTGCGGCTCGTCGCCCGGGGCGCATCCGGACTACGCGATTGCGGCGAGATTACTGGCCGGCGAATTGCTGGCTCACGACCTGACGCTGGTCTACGGCGGCGCCAGCAAAGGCCTGATGGGCATCCTGGCCGACGCGATGCTCGACGGTGGTGGTCGGGTTGTCGGCGTCATACCGGCCGCGCTGCAGCAAAAGGAAATCGCGCACACGGGACTTACCGAGCTGCATGTCGTCCGGTCGATGCACGAACGAAAAGCGCTGATGGCGGAATTGTCGGACGGGTTTGTTGCGCTGCCCGGGCTTTTGGCACGCTCGAGGAAATCATCGAGACGCTGACGTGGGCGCAGCTCGGTTTGCACAGAAAACCCTGCGGGTTGCTGAACGTACGCGGCTACTATGATGCGTTGATCCAGTTCCTGGCACACGCCGAAGCGGAGGCGTTCCTCAGGATGCAGCACCGGTCGATGCTGCTGGTGGATACCGACCCGGCGCGCCTGCTGTCCCGTTTTGCGAACTACGAGCCTCCGGCAATACCGAAGTGGCGCGATTGAATGGTGCCCGCGACTGGCTCCGCGGGCCCGAATCGGCCGGCTGCTACCAGCGCATCCGCCAGCCACCGCCCGACGAATAGTCACGGCGGCGCTTGCGCATGCGGGTATGCAGCGTGGCGCGCTTGTCGGCCAGCCATTCTTCACGATTGACGTGCGGGTCCTTGCCCTGTTCGCGTCGCCGGTTCTCCTCGGCAATGCGATAGTTGCAGAATTCCTCGTACGAGCTGATTTCCGCCTTCAGCTCGCGCAGTACGAGTTCGACGTATATGGCGTCATCGAGGAATCCGAGGCCCGGTACCGAGTCGGGAATGACGTCCTCGGCATGGCAGAAGTAGACGAGGGCGCCGAGCACCCGCTTGCGGTCATCATCCCCGAGCTTCCATTCCGTATCGCCCAGCATGTTGATGACTACCTGCAATTTTGACAGCCGGTCAGCGATGAACTCCGGAAGGTCGGACGCTGAGCGGGCTTCGTCGATCAGCTTGCGGGCCGCCTCCTCGACTTCCTTGTCCTCCAGCTCGTTCTTCATGGCCGCCTTGGCCTTGTCGACGATATCCTGGAAATGATCGAGATCCTGATC
>CAZLNH010000404.1:0-3209 GCA_964560775.1 uncultured Woeseiaceae bacterium
GTGCGCGCATTGCGGAGAAAGCAAAAGCGGCCGGCATCGACACTGTGGCATTCGACCGTTCCGGGTTCCGTTATCACGGGCGCGTCAAGGCGCTCGCCGATGCGGCACGCGAAGCGGGCCTGAAGTTTTAACAGCTGAGGACACAGGGTGGCGACGTTTCGCTGCCGGGAAAAAACATGGCAAGAAATGAACAATCACAGAGTGCTGACGACCTTCTCGAGAAGCTGGTCGCGGTCAATCGCGTTGCCAAAGTCGTTAAGGGCGGACGCCAGTTCGGTTTCACCGCGCTGACGGTCGTCGGCGATGGCAAGGGCCGTGTCGGCTTCGGTTACGGCAAGGCGCGGGAAGTGCCGATCGCCATCCAGAAAGCGATGCAGGCTGCGCGAAAGAACATGATTCGCGTCAACCTGAACAACGACACCCTGCAGTACGCGAAGAAGGGCCGGCACGGTGCAACGTACGTTTACATGCAGCCGGCATCGGAAGGTACGGGCCTCATCGCCGGAGGCGCGATGCGCGCGGTATTCGAGTGCGCCGGTGTGCGCAACGTTCTTGCCAAGAGTTACGGCTCGCGTAATCCGATCAACGTCGTAAGGGCGACGATCAGTGCGCTGGACCAGATTCATTCGCCAAAACATATCGCGGCGAAGCGCGGCAAGAAAATCAAGGAAATTCTGGCCTGATTCCGCTTGCGGAATCAGGACCGGACGAACTGAAGAGAAACGACGATGGCGGAGCCAAAACATTTGAAAGTAACGTTGACGAAGAGTCGGCACGGGCGGCTTAAGAACCACCGCGACTGCATCGCTGGCCTCGGCCTGTCGAGAATTCGCCAGAGCGTTACGGTACTCGATACGCCGCAGGCACGCGGCCTGATCAACAAGGTTTCGTACCTCGTTTCGGTAGAGGAAGTCTGAGATGCGCCTGAATACACTGTCGCCTGCAAACGGCGCAAAGAAAAATGCCAAACGCCTGGGCCGTGGCCATTCTGCCGGCCAGGGCAAGACTTGCGGCCGCGGCGTGAAAGGCCAGCGGGCGCGAGCCGGCGGTTACCACAAGGTCGGGTTCGAAGGCGGACAGATGCCGCTGCAACGCCGGTTGCCAAAGTGGGGATTCGTGTCGCACATGGCGGCCGCGACTGCCGAACTGCGTTTGCACGAACTGGCGCTGCCGAAGGATGCGGTGATCGACATGGAGTGTCTGAAGAAGGCCAACCTGGTGCCGGCGACCGTCACCAAGGTCAAGGTCATTTTGTCCGGCAAGCTGGACAAGGCCGTGAAGATCAAGGGCCTCGCAGTAACCAAGGGTGCACGCGCCGCGATCGAAGCCGCGGGCGGCAGCATCGAAGACTGACACACAAGTACACCTGGATAGAAAACGGTAAACAAAGTGGCAAAAAAGCCAGCAAACAATCCGGCGGACGTTGCGAAAGCGGCGGGAAAACTGGGCGAACTCCGCGTCCGGTTCCTGTTTCTTATTGGCGCGCTGATCGTGTTCCGTGCGGGTACCTTTATTCCGGTTCCGGGCGTGGACCCGGCTGCGCTCGCGAGTTTCTTCGACCAGCAGGCCGGCAACATGCTGGCGTTGTTCAACCTGTTTTCCGGCGGTGCATTGTCCCGTTTCGGCATATTTGCGCTCGGCATCATGCCGTACATATCCTCCTCCATCATCGTGCAGATGGCGAGCCACATCCTGCCAAGCCTGCAGCAGCTCAGGAAAGAGGGCGAGTCCGGCCGGCGCAAGATCATTCAGTACACGCGCTACGGCACGGTCGGCCTGTCGATGGTGCAGTCGGTAGCGGCGGCATCATGGCTGCAAAGCCAGCCGGGCGTGGTCGTCAATCCGGGTTCGGCATTCCTTATCACGGCGTGCATCACTCTGGTAACCGGCACCATGTTCCTCATGTGGCTCGGCGAGCAGATCACCGAGCGCGGCATCGGCAACGGCATCTCCATGATCATCCTGGCCGGCATCGTGGCCGGGCTGCCTGCAGCCGTGGCGGGCACCGCAGAACTGGTGCGCAACGGCGAAATGTCGCCAGCAACGGCCATTTTCCTGCTGATCGGCGCAACTGCGGCAACGGTCTTCGTGGTTTTCATGGAGCGCGCGCAGCGGCGCATTACCGTGAACTACGCGCGACGGCAGCAGGGTCGAAAAATGTACGCGGCGCAGAGTACGCACCTGCCGTTCAAGATCAACATGTCAGGCGTTATTCCGCCGATCTTCGCCTCGAGCATCCTGATGTTCCCGGCGACGGTGGCACAGTTTTTCGGCCAGTCACCGGACCCGAACATGTTCCATCGCGCACTGCAGACCATCGGTGCCAACCTCGGCCCCGGGCAGCCGGTGTACGTAATTTTGTATGCGGCGATGATTATCTTTTTCTGCTTCTTTTATACGGCGCTGATGTTCAATTCCACCGAGACGGCGGACAATCTCAAGCGCTCCGGCGCGTTCGTGCCTGGAATCCGGCCGGGCGCGCACACAGCCGAATACATCGACCGGGTGCTGACACGGCTGACGCTGTGGGGTGCCATGTACATCGCGGGCGTTTGCCTGCTGCCGGAGATATTCCGCATGTTTTATCCGAGCGTGCCGTTCAACTTCGGTGGAACGTCACTGCTCATTCTGGTTGTCGTAACCATGGACTTCATGTCACAGATGCAGGCGCATGCCATGAGTCATCAGTACGAAGGCATGATGCAGAAGGCCAACCTGCGTAATTACGGACGCAGTGGCTCGATTCGCTGAGTCGATTGTCGATATTGGCGATATTTGGAGAACGCTCATGAAAGTCAGGGCATCGGTCAGGAAAATGTGCAGAAACTGCAAGGTCATTCGCCGCAATCGCGTTGTGCGCGTGATCTGCACTGACGCGCGTCACAAGCAGCGTCAGGGCTAACACAAGAAAGGTATCCTCAAGTGGCACGTATAGCAGGCATAAATATCCCGTTGAACAAGCACGTCGTGATTGCACTGACGTCGATCTACGGTATCGGGCACAGCCGAGCGAAGCAGATTTGCAACGCGGCAGGTGTTGCTCCGCACACGCAGGTCAAGGACCTGGCGGAGCCGGAAGTGGCGAACATCCGCTCCGCCGTTGCGCGATTCGTCGTCGAGGGCGATCTGCGCCGCGAAACGTCGATGAACATCAAGCGATTGATGGACCTCGGCTGCTACCGTGGCATTCGACATCGCCGTGGCCTGCC
>CAZLNH010000405.1:0-4275 GCA_964560775.1 uncultured Woeseiaceae bacterium
TGCCTGATCATTACCTGCCGCTTATGTATGTACTGGCGCAACGCCAACCGGGCGAACCGGTGGCATTTCCAGTTGAGGGGTTCGACGGCGGTTCTATTTCGATGCTTGGTGTAATGATTGGGTGAGACCTTCAAATCTGAACGCCGGGGGGGGGCAGGGTATACTTATTTGTCCAAGCCTCTTGCTTTACGCGCAATTGCAACGGCTTCCGCTGCGAGCGTCGTTATTGCGTCGTAGTCGCCGGCCTCAATGCTGTGGGCCGGCGTCATCCAGCTGCCGCCGCATGCCAGCACTGCGGGTACCGCAAGGAAGTCGCCCAAATTACGGGGGCTGATGCCTCCTGTCGGCATAAAACGCATGTTTCGAAAAACACTCGCCAGCGCCTTTAAGGCCGGCACGCCCCCGGCAATCGTTGCGGGAAAAAACTTCACCGTGTCGAGTCCCAAATTGAACGCGTGCTGTATTTCGCCCGGCGTCATCGTACCGGGGTAGACCGGTACGCCGTGTTCCCGTGCGACACCAACGACACCCTCATCGAGCCCGGGCGAAACGATGAATTTCGCACCGTTTTGGAGTGCGGCGGTTGCTTGTCTGGCGCTGAGCACCGTGCCGGCGCCGACAATCATCTGTGGCACGTCGTTGGCGACGGCTTGCAGGCACTCGAGTGAGCGGTCGGTACGAAAGACAACCTCGGCCACTTTCAGGCCGCCGGCCGCCAACGCGCGGGAGGTGCAAACCGCGACATCAGGGTCTTCGGCCTGGACCAGTGGCACTACCGGTGATTCTGTCAGCAACTGTTCGATATTCATTTTCTTGTCCCTCATAGACTCAGTTCACCGGCAGGAATTACTACAGTGCCAGCTTGGCAGCGCGCAATTTGGCGGCTGCCTCGTCGCCCATGCGCAGGGCCAGCCCGACCTGGACCGCGTCCAGCAGCACCAGTTGCGCGAGCCGAGACGCCATAGGCGTATAGAGATTCGTATCTTCTGTCGAGCGGCAATCGAGCAGATAGGTGGCCTCGCGGGCGAGTGCCGAGGTGCCGTCGGTGACGGCCACCACACAGGCGCCCTGCGCATGCGCCATCCCCGCCGCGCGGACCAGGTCGCCTCGAGCGCCGGTGTGTGACACAAACAGATACAGATCGTTGGCGCTGGCGATCGCCGCGCTCTGCAGGATGGTCGGTTCGTCGGTGGCCAGGGAGCAGGGTATCCCGAGGCGGAAGAACTTCTGGCGGGCGTCCCGCGCGACCTGTCCCGAGGCGCCCAGCCCGGCGAATACCAGTTGTCGGGCGCCCGCCATCGCCCCCACGAGATCATCCAGCGGCAGCCCGCTGATACCGCGGCGTACCTCGATCAGCGCCCGGATCGCACTGTCGATTACCTTCCCTGCCGCGTCGGCCGCCGAGTCGTCCGGCAATACGTCCCGATGCACGTAGCCTTCCGGACGGCTCAGCGATTCCGCGAGGCGGATTTTCAGCTCCCGGAAGCCGGCGAGGCCGAGGCTGCGGCAGAATCGCACGACCGTTGGTTCGCTCGTGCCGGCCGCTCGGGCGACCTGCGCGAGTGAGGCTTCGAGGCCCTCCCTCGGGTGGTCGGACAACCAGACCGCGACCCGGGTCTCCGCGGGGCTGAGAGTCTCGATTGCGGATGCGATCTTGTCGAGCATGTAGCAAAACTACAATAATTCTGCGAGAATATCTACGCAAATTAGCTAATGATCCGCCGGAAAGTAGCAAAATTACACATGAGAGAATGAGAATGGCCAGGTTCATACCCGTCGACCCGTTCGACCTGATCATATTCGGCGGCGCCGGCGATCTGTCGTTGCGCAAACTCCTGCCGGCGCTGTATCACCGCGATGGCGACGGGCAAATTCCGCCGGAGAGTCGGGTCATTGCCCTCGGCCGCAGTGTAATGAGTCAAGACGCTTTTCGCGACCTGGTCGCGGGAGCATTGAAGAATAACCTCAAGGCAGGCGAGTTCGATCAGGCGCGCTGGCAGGCGTTCAGCTCCCGGCTGACCTATGCCGCCATCAACGCAAACGATCCCGGCACCTGGGACGTCCTGGCGAAACACCTCGAAGGCCGGGAGACCACGACTCGCGTCGCCTACCTGGCAACGGCCCCGGGGCTCTTCGGTCCGATCGCGCGGGGGATGAAGGCCAATGGACTGATCACCGAGGACAGCCGCATCGTGCTCGAAAAACCGGTGGGCCACGACTATGAATCCGCGCGGGCAATCAATGATCAGGTCGGCAAGTCCTTCCGGGAGAATCAGATTTTCCGTATCGACCATTATCTGGGCAAGGAGACGGTGCAGAATCTGTTGGCGCTGCGCTTCGGCAACTCGCTGCTGGAACCGCTGTGGCGACGCGGCGAAGTTGATCATGTGCAAATAACGGTGGCCGAACAATTGGGCGTCGAGGGACGCAACGAGTTCTATGACGAAACGGGCGCGTTGCGTGACATGGTGCAGAATCACATCCTGCAGCTGGTGTGCCTGGTTGCCATGGAAGCGCCGTCCAGCCTGCATCACGACGCAGTGCGGGACGAGAAACTGAAAGTGCTGCGCGCGCTGAAACCGATCGCGGCCGACGACGTGAAACGCCATACCGCGCTCGGCCAGTACACGGCCGGCGCTATCGACGGCGTGGCCGTCCCGGGCTATCTGGATGAACTCGGCTCTGCGAACAGTTTGACGGAGACTTTCGTCGGCCTGAAGATTGAGATCGAGAACTGGCGATGGTCCAACGTGCCGATTTACGTGCGCACCGGCAAACGGCTCGGTGCGAAGCACTCCGAGATCGTCGTCCAGTTCGCGCATGTGCCTCATTCGATATTTCCTGAGAAGCGATTCGACATATCACCGAATCGCCTCACGATTCGCCTGCAGCCGGATGAAGGCGTCAAGCTCCAGCTTATGGCGAAAGAACCCGGTCCGGGCGGTTTCGACCTGAGAGCCGTTTCGCTCGATCTCAGTTTCGAGGAGACTTTCGGCATCCGCTATCCGGATGCTTATGAGCGTCTGCTCATGGAAGTTTTTCGCGGTAATCCGGCCTTGTTCATGCGACGCGACGAAGTGGAGGCGGCCTGGCGGTGGATTGACGGAATTATCGCCGGCTGGAACCAAACCGATCACAGGGTTGACCGCTATGCCGCCGGTACCTGGGGTCCGGTCTCCGCGTCCAACCTGCTTGACCGTGACGGGCGCCGCTGGTACCCGGATTCTTAAGCATGCGGCCCATAGAAGAAATCTATTCGCAACGCGAGATGGCCTCGCATATCGCGGCGGATCGGGTCGCCGCGGCGCTGAGCCGACAACTGCGCGACAAGGGTGAGGCGGTGCTGGTCGCGAGCGGTGGCTCGACTCCGGTTCGCTGTCTCGAACTCCTTTCGGAGAAGCGTCTCGACTGGGCCAGGGTGTGGGTCACCCTGAGTGACGAGCGCTGGGTCGCCCCCCATGACCAGGACAGCAACGAGCACATGCTTCGCGAGCGGCTGCTGCGGAACAAAGCCACTGCGGCGCAGTTTCTGCCACTCTATGGTGAGGAGGGCTCGCCAGCGCAGCGCTGCAACGTGCTCGCGCGCGAGCTCGGCAGGTTGCCGAGGCCCTATGCCTGCTCTCTGCTCGGCATGGGAGAGGACGGGCATTTCGCATCGCTGTTCCCGGATGCGCCCGACCTGGCCGATGCGCTGGATCCCGGCGCATCGGCGCTCTGCATTCCGGTCAGCGCTGCCGCCGGCCGGCTCTCGCGAATCAGTCTCACTCTGGCCGCCGTGGCTGACAGCGACGAGATCGTGCTCCTGTTTTTCGGCAAGACCAAGCGCCGGGTATACGAGGCTGCACGCGACGGTGCCGCGCATCTCCCCATCGCCGCGCTGCTCCGCCACGCACGGACCCGGGTGCGCGTCATCTGGGCGCCATGAAAATATCCACGGAGGAATGAATCGATGCATTTGACTGTCGACCAGGTGACCGAGCGGATTCGGGAACGCAGCAAGGATTCGAGGGCTCGCTACCTCGACAGGATACAGGCCGCTGCCGATCGCGGGCCGACGCGAAGCACCGTTTCCTGCAGTAATCTCGCACATGGCATCGCCGCCTGCAGTGCCGAGGACAAGAGCCGGCTGACGACCGACGAGACGCCCAACATCGCGATTGTCTCGGCCTACAACGACATGCTGAGCGCTCACCAGCCGCTGGAGACCTTTCCACAGTTGATCAAGCAGGCGGCCTTCGAGGGCGGCGCCGTGGCCCAGTTCGCGGGCGGCGTGCC
>CAZLNH010000406.1:0-8421 GCA_964560775.1 uncultured Woeseiaceae bacterium
TCACAGGCAACGCGACGTGCCGTTTCCGCGGAAACGTGCGGCCCGTGTTCGAGGTGCGCCAGGTCGGCCAGTCCGAGCGGTGATGTTTCCGCGGAAACGCCGTCGGCGGATTCCAGTTCGGATTTCAGCGTGTCGACAGCAACATGCACAACGACCTGGTAGCGATCCGCCGTTGTCGATACAGTTTCGCCACTAGCGAGGTAGGTCTCCGCAACATCGGCGAGCGCATCGGCACGCCGCTGGCCGATCGGTTCGCGAGCCGATTCCCCGGCAGCAACGTCGTGGACGGTATTGTCCGGAGCCTTGCGACCGCCGTCCTCGCGAAAGCGCTGCTCCATGGCGTGCTCCATTGCCTTCAGCACCATCGCGCCCTGATCGGCGGGATAGCGGGCCTTGATCACCAGGCAGCCTTCATGGTCGTAGTGAATCGTGCATTCGCGTGCCGCATGCTGCGCTGCTGCCGTCGCCGCTTCGATGTTGCGCGACGCCCGGCGGTACTTGGCAATCAGCGTCTCCATGTGCCAGGCGGAGCCGTGGCGAGCGATCATCAGCAGGTAGTCTTCGTTGTCAGCGTTCGCGACGCGTGTCATGGCACGAACCTTGGAGTAGCTCAGCTCACCACGCGAGAATGCGGCGCTGATTTTCGGCAGGTCAGCGAGCGCCCGTGCCACACGCACTTTCTCGCGCGCGGCGTTCATGCCGATGCCGCACTTGAAGTTAAGCCAGTGGGCACAGGAATGCAGACCGGGCAGCTCCCAATAACCTTGCTCGTCGAACTCCCGGATCATCACCAGCAGCCGGTACGTGCCGGCATACAGGTAACCACAGAGCTCAGTGATCTTCGCACCCAGCTTCTCGCTGTTGACGTACTTGGGGTGCAGGTCCGGGTGCTTGACGACAGAGCCGCTATCCATGCGTGCCTCTCTACTGTATTGGTGACTGAGCCTCTATTGCAGGGTACCGGATGGGGGAATTGTTACGACGTGAGAAACTGGGCGGATTGCCTACTTATGCGGGTTGTATTGGCGCGCCGATTTTGGCGTTTGCTGGGGAGTCGTCCGGCACCGAGCAAATGACGCGACGAGGCAGTCGGGTGTTCAGTGCGTGCTGAGCGGTCGGCCGCTCGACACCGAACGCGACCGACGGCTCGCGAACTGGAAGTACCGGATATACGCAAAAACGATATTATCTGGCGAACCGCGACCAAATGACGTAGGGTGTTGAAATCGTGGGGACCAAGTCGACGAATAACGAACGTAACCGCCAATTTCAGTGCGCGCACGATAATTCAATACCGTGGCACGCGGTTCATTCACTATTAGACGGCATGTGCGACTCAAGAGAAAACTGGAAGCGAGGGCACGTTTACGACGTATCTGCCTCGATCGACTTTTTTGCGTCATCTAACAAATTTGATCGCGAGAAATGGGTTGTGTGTGAGCTACTTACTGCATGCGCCATACCCTTCCGGGAAAATGAACTCTTGCCAGCCTCCGAGCCCGGTGATGTGACATTCCGGAATGCCACATTTCAGGTGAAAGAGATTATGGAGCCGCACCGACGACGAGGTGACGAGTATAAAGCTCATCTGGAAAAGGTATTGAAAGCCTCTACAGAAGCAGACCTTCTTGAGCAATGCGTATGGGGAGCGATTTCCTTTTCAGAGGTTGCAGGAATGGTCCTTGAAAAGACTGAAAAGCTGTCCTTAGAGAAGTACGGGCCGACGGAGCGTGGCAAGATTGATTTGCTCTTTTACTTCAATTTCGTTGACGTCACGATTACGCCGCCGACCGACCATTTATTTGAGTTCGACGGTTTTCGATCTGTGTCATTGGTATCGAATACGTACTGTGCAGTTCTCTACACTGCGGAGACCGCGCCGGATTTCCTAAAAAAGTGTGTGATTGAAAAACAAACAAGTGCGGCGCCAAATGTTGTCTAACACGTGCGTCCTCCGTCACTTGACAACCCGCCTTGTGCTGTCGTTCCAGCCGGATTGGGTCAATCGCAGGTGAGGCGTTAGGCGCCAATGCACCCTCAAGTCTATTAACGAAATGAGAAGCGAACGGAAATGAAAAATTTTGACACACGCGTTTACAGCATAGGCGACTTTCTCGAGTGGTCATCCAATGGCCTCTTAGAGCTGAGCCCTGATTTCCAGCGGCGAGGAGTTTGGACGAAACAGGCAAAATCGTACTTAATGGATACAGTTGTTTCAGGAAAACCTATGCCAAAGATTCTAATGAGCCAGCGGATGAGCGCGTCACGCAGTACCCGAGTAATCATCGATGGACAGCAGAGACTACGATCAATCATTGAGTATTGCTCAGATGAATACCCAATCAGCAAGTCTCATAATGACGAGTTTGGCGGGAAATTATTCTCTAACCTACCAGAAGCAATCAAGTCGGATATCTATAAATACGAGATCGGTGTCGATGTTCTCTTCGATATGTCTTATGAAGAGACACTCGATATTTTTGCAAGGCTAAACACGTATTCGGTAAGGCTAAATAAGCAAGAGCTATTTAATGCAAAGTATCTAGGTCCCTTCAAGCAATCCGCATATAGAATTGGCTATAGATACGTAAAGTACTGGATTGAATCTGGCGTTCTTACTAAAGCAAAAGTTACTAGAATGGGCGAAGCGGAGTTGGCCTCAGATATTCTTGCAGTGGCTCTTGAAGGAATCCAAAGCAACAAAACCATTGAAAAAGCCTACCAGAAGTATGAAGACGAAGATGCAAGCATTGGAAAAAGCGTCAATCAAGTCATTGAAACACTCGATTTTATTCTTGAGCTATATCCTCCTGAAGAATTAAAGCAAACAAACTTCAAAAGAATTCATATCTTTTACAGTCTGTTCTGCGCTGTATATCACAGCCTCTTTGGGGCAAATAATTTCGATGCGCCACGAAAACGTTCCCTCTCAAAACATCTTGGTACGGTAAGAGTTGCTTTGGATGACTTCAGTGCCAGATACGATGAAGAGGCAAAATCGCTCGAGAAGTTCATTGATGCGTCTCGCAGGGCCACGACAGATTCGGCTAATCGTGTATACCGCGCCAAAGTACTATCTGAAGTTATTGTCGGTAGTTGATGCAATGCCGAGAATACATTCCGTAAACAGGGCAATCGTCCGTGAAATTGATAAATTGGTCGCTATTGAAGCCAAGTACCAGAAGTCGCTGGCATTACAACGCGATGCGCTTGAGCTTGCTGTCGAGTACGTATTTCTATCTGGATTTAAGGCGTGGGAGAAATTCCTCGAGTCCGTCTTCGTGTCTCAGTCAAGATATAATGACCCAGTGTCAGGACGCCGTCTTTTTCCGTACTTGGCGCCGCGTACGGAGAATCACGCCCACGATCTCATTAAGCTGGAAAAGCGATTTGTCGATTGGACGGATCCCGAATCGGTTGCGTCACGGGCAGATATTTTGTTTCGCAATAGCCGGATTATTACAGATCCAATAAAGTCGTCAATGCAAGATCTACGCGATGCTAAGCGAGTAAGAAATTTCATAGCACATGGGTCTGGGGAGTCACTTCGGCTTTTTCAAGATTTGTCGGTCAAACGTCTAGGTAAAAAAGCAAGTTCTGCTGGAGCGTTTCTGCAATCGTTTCCTCAAGGCGCAACAACCCATTATGCCCTTTACTACCTTGCGTTATTCAAGGATCTTGCATGCAGAATTTCGCAATAACGCCTTATATACGCGCTGAGATAGACAGTCGAATAAATGTCTGTTTCGGTGATGCGGGAATTACGAGTAATCGTGATCCGCGTTTTTTCAGACCGTTGAGATACGTTGATGCATCGTACGTAGTACGGTCCTACAAACGTCGTCGCAGGAGCGGATCCGCTTGAATGCGTGCGCACGGGAAATACTGGTATCGTTCTTGGTGCTGGCCTCCTGTCGGGGAAAGTGCAAGTGATTGTGCAAAATGATTTCTCATGCGGCGTTGGCGCTACGTCAACCCGCGATGCCGGCCCCGCAGAGGTCAGCGCCTGACGCCGCGAAAGTCAAACTGTCTAGACCGCACCGGAATGTCATGAACCTGAGCACAATATCCCAGCAGCTACTGTATTCGACCTTCCGAATCGAAGCGGAAAAACCAAATGGAGCCGAAGCCGGTACAGGCTTTGCGTTTTCGCTCAGCCACAGTGGCGAGAACTATATATTTGTGGTAACAAATAAGCACGTAGTTGAGAACGCTCATACTGGGAGAATGTTCTTTACACTGGTTGAAAATGGCCAGCCAAAGATAGGTCATCGTTATGACCTGACAATCTCGGAGTTTTCGGATGCGTGGACGGGACATCCTGATGACGATACGGACGTCGCTGTGATGCCGCTAATACCGCTTGTCCAACATATGCAGAACGCGGGCATTAATGTTTTCTTCAAGTCTATTCCCGACTCACTGATACCGAACGATGAGCAGCTTGCTAGTCTGGATGCACTGGAAGATGTTTTGTTCGTGGGGTATCCAAACGGCATCTATGACCGTGTTAACTTGCTGCCAATAATGCGGCGAGGCACAACGGCGACACCAGCCTATATTGACTATGACGGAAGGAAGGTATTCCTTATCGACGCTTCGGTGTTTCCGGGTTCCAGCGGCAGCCCTGTTCTGATTGTCAACGAAGGATCGTACCGAACTCAGCAAGGCATAGTAATTGGGAGTCGGGTATTATTTATTGGGATCATCGCAAGCGTCGCAGTTCGTCAAGAACATGGTCGGATCGCGCTTGTTGATATTCCCACTGCGCAATCGCAGGTCGTTGTGACTCAACAAATGATTGACCTTGGTGTAGCCTTCAAAGCTACGACCATTGTCGAAGCTTGCATAGAAGCGCTGACAGCCAGAGGGGTAATCGCAAATGCGTTCTAACAATGCGTTGCACCCAGGCGGTCGTCAAGGACGGGTGAGCTTAGATGTTGGACGGTAGAGCTCAATCGGGGATACGGCCGTTGAGGGTAGTAGGGTGACGCACAGCATCTCTGACTTCGCACTGAAACTAGTTTTCCAAGACTGGCGCCTGCTATCGGTTTCATTCACCGGGCTAGGCATAGGTGGGGCCTTGATCGGCCATCTCGGCTCTGAAACCTGGAACCTAAATCAAACGTTTATCCTTATAAGTGCGATGATGGCGGCCACAATAATCGCTAAGTGCATATCTTTCGCTTATAAACTTTATCGAATGCAATCACCCAGCATAAAAGCGATTCGTTTAGTTCAAGGAGATGGCCTTAATCGGGGCTACACTCTAATCGTCTTTTCCCAGAACGACATGTTCTCAATAGGGCAACTCGTGACGCTATTCTGCGAAAGTTCCGGCGCTAGGCAGCCCATCCTGATTGCCGTGATTACGGCTGTCAATTCGAGCGAGATTCAGGCAACTTCAATTTCGAATGTCCCTGACGAAGACATTAGAAAGTACTTTGAAGAAGAGTCGCGACGCAGGATGCTCTTCGCGACACCGGAGATTTATTCGGAGCACATGCGCGTACAGGCTGCTGGAGCACAGAATGACTGATCAGAACCGATTCAAGGTTGTAAAGATAATCTCTCCCTACCAGGTCGTAATCAACGCCGGCTCGGAAGCAGAACTACGAAAAGGCCAGCGCTTTCTTGTGTACGATATCGGAGAAATGATTAAAGATCCTGAGACTGGAGAAGACTTGGAGGCAATTGAGATAGTACGAGGGACAGGCCGAATCATTCACCTACAAGAGAAGATAGCAACCGTCGAATCGGATATGAAGGAAGAAGAGCCCATTACAATTAAGAGAACGTCGACTTTGGGAAGCATGCGAAATCTGTTTGGCGACACTGAGCAAACTGAAATACGAAGAAGCAGGATACCGTTCGATGAGCCGCAAGTTGGTGATCGTATCCGGCTATACAGTGACTGACGCTTTAGTGGCGGGACTGGGTCGCGAGCTCCTCGAACGTATTCAAGAGGTGCTTGCTCGTGTGCAAGATAATCCCGATCATTTTCCGGTAATCAGAATGAGCATCCGCCGTGCAATGCTGAGGCGTTTTCCTTACAACGTCTTGTTCCGGGCTGCTGATGAAAATGTGCTCGTCGTCGCAATCATGCATTTTCGGCGAAACCCAATGCGACTGAGGCGGAGAACGTGACGCCTGATACGGCGCTGCAGATGAACACGTCGAACTGTCATGCCTCTTGTATTCGCAAGGGGAGCGCCATTTCACCCCACCGCTTAGCTTAGCATTAGGCGTCCCGATGCGAGCACACGGGTTTTCCACATTCGTACACCAAAACGCGGTGCGTTTCTCCGCACATTGCTTTGGGATTGAGCCGTGAAGGTCACCGAGTTTTTAGCAATCTATGCTGCCGCGCTTTCGACGACTGTGTTTCTATGGAATCTTTCGCGCTCTCGGTCTCGAATTGCGGTGAAGCTGGTATTAGGTGTGAGCGATGGTGCAGGTGAAGTACAATCTGGTGCGTATATTGCTATTCAAAATGTCTCTCCTCATACGGTACATCTGTCTAGCCTTTCAATTCTCTATCCATACAGAAATGCGAATCTAATTGACAAAGTGACTCACCTATTCCGATATCGGCGCCTGCCCCGGACGGTTGGTTGGGTCCATACCAAGCTCGATTACTTCAGCGTGGAGGACAAGCTTCCGATTTCTTTAGAGGCGAGGCAGTCCCATCATGTCTTTGTCCCAGACCCAGTATTGGATAGAATTTTGCACGATGCCATCCGTCGCGAAATTAGGGCCAACGTCCAAGATGCCCTGTGGCGAAGTACATACTCGGGACGCCTTAGGGTGACTTGGAGCACTACAGGTGACAAATGCGACTGTGCAAAATAAGGACGCCTAACAACGCGCTCCCAATTCAGGCGGTCTGTGTTAAGTGCGGGTGCGCTTGGACATTATGTGCCATAAAAGCCCATGGGTAAACGGGTACTCTAAGTGGCAATCGGTTCAGGCGTCCCCGACGAGGACGCGTTGAACGTCTGCACTGACGGCTCCTCTAGTCCAAAAAGACAGCGAGCCGCAGGCGTCGGCGTTCGATTCGTATGGGTCAACCCGGCAGGCGACGAAGAGTATTCGGACTATGCACCGATCGGCTGGCAAAAGGCGACTATCGACGAGATGGAAGTTGAGGCCTGTACGGTGGGGTAGAACCCAGTTAAGTCTGGGCGAGCTTAGACGTTAGGAAGTACATATGCGTCCCTGTTTCATTACGCCCATTCCCGAGCTTGCTCTTGCAAGCAAGCTTCTCGATGCTGCGGGTGATGCTTTGCTTTTAGGCGATCACGTGCTTGCCGCGTGACTTGTCGCGGCGTCTGACTTTCCCGCCATTGCCAGCCATACGAAAAGGATTTTGGGGCCGCTCTCCGAGGAGGTTCACCGTCAAACCAAGCTGCCGACCGTGCTGCCGAAGTCCGAGAGAGAGGCGACGCGTATGGCGACCAAGGCGGTTGAACATCAAATCTTCGAGAGGGATGGCTGGCGTTGTCGATTCTGCTGCCTGAGTGTGGTTTGTAGACTAGCGAGAAAGGTGCTGATTGAGCTTTTCCCAGAGGAAACGCATTGGGTGGCAGCGGAGTATGAACGTCATTCGGCGTGCTGTGCTGGCTGACATCTCTTATTTTCCGCGCTCGCAAAGCATATTGATGCCGAGCGACCTTGAACGACAAAGAAGCATCTGCTGTCCAGTTTCCCGGTATTTATCCGTTGTGCACATGACGGATTAATGCCAGAAAGTTAGACAAATGTGAGAAGTACTAGCAGGAGGCTCCTATGAAAAATGTTACCCTCGTCGCTGTCTTCCTTATCGGGGCAGGTCACTTCTCCGCGCCCCTCCTGGCGCAGGACCGACCCCCAATCATCGACATGCACCTCCACGCAGATCTTCCTCCCTACGACGTGCCCGCGGGAACACTTGCTCTGTGCCGTCCCGAGCCGTGCCGCGGCGAGGGTCTGTCAACTGCGAGTCACGCGGAGACGTTCGAGAAAACGATCGAGGCGATGGAGCGCAACAACATCGTCAAGGCCTTTCTCAGCGGCGTCGATCTGGAGATCGTCCGTGAATGGACAGCTGCGCACCCTGGTCGCTTTATCGCGTCGCCTTTTATCGTGGAAATTGGTCGACCCGACCCGGGCGTACTCAGGCGGGAGTATGCGGCGGGGCGTCTGAGCGGTATGGGCGAGATCGCGACGCAATTGAGCGGCGTGTCACCGACCGATCCGGCGCTCGAGCCATACTTCGCACTTGCCGAGGAGTTGGACATCCCGGTTTCCATTCACACAGCGGGGATCGGGCCGTACTTGCCCGGCTTCCGCTCCGCCGCGGGCAACCCGTTGTTGCTGGAAGACGTGCTGGTCCGCCACCCGAAGCTGCGGCTTTTCCTGGAGAATGCCGGATTTCCCTAT